>NZ_AUKR01000005.1:0-387583 GCF_000424845.1 Streptomyces sp. TAA040
ACGCCACCCACAAGACCGAGCCGGTCAAGAAGTGGCTGCTGCGTCATCCCCGGTTCCACCTGCACTTCACCCCCACCTCGGCATCCTGGCTCAACCTCGTCGAGCGCTGGTTCGCCGAGCTGACCTCCCGCAAACTCCGCCGCTCGACCCACCGCAGCGTCGTCGAACTCGAACGCGACATCCGCGGCTGGATCAACGAGTGGAACAAGAACCCCAAGCCGTTCATCTGGACGAAGACCGCGGACGACATCCTCGACACCCACGCCGCATACTGCACACGAATTAACGACTCAGGGCACTAGTCCCTGTCGGAAGGTTCCCTCCCAGCCTCTCCGCTGTCTCTGGTCTGCCACAGGCTGCCCCCTTCGTACTTGCTCCGGAGCAGGGGAATCACAGCGCTGGGAATGCGGAATCCCTTCGCCCAGGAAGGGTCGACGGCGTGACCGTAGACGGTGGTCAGCAGGAAGGGCTCTCCACCCGTCAGCACTCCTACCGCCTGCAAATCCCTCGACAGGGTGCCGATCGGTTGGGTGAAGCCGCGGAGTCTGCGTGTCTCGTCATAGCCGGCAAGCTCGTACACCGCCTCCCTGTCCACAAACCCGCCGTTCGCCGCAGCTGCAACGATCGCTTTGACTCGGGATGGGTAGCGCCTAATCAACTCGTCCATGAACACCGCTAGCGACTCCGCCGTCCAGGCCCCCTCTTCGAAGTCTTCGGCGGCCGATGCCTCACCCAGTTGCTCCAGGTCGCGGACCGAGCCTTCGTCCACGTTCAGTTCGAGGAGTTCCTCGGCCCAGCGGAGCAGTTCGCTTGGAGTGAGCATGTAGAGGTCTACCCGGGCGTGCTCCCGCAGTTCCAGGAGGAGTTCGGCACGGGGGCGTGGCGGGATGTCGTATCCGCGGCTGGTCCACCAGTCCTTCTTCACGTCCCCGGTGACCAGCAGAACGTCGCGCCCACGGTGCCGGGCCTCCGCCATGAGCTGGACCCACAGAAGGTAATCACCGGCAGCCAGCTCAGGTTCCTTGGTGCGGAAGTCCTCGTGTCCCGGCGGTATCCCCTCATCGGCGCGCTCCTGTGCCTCTTTCACGGCCTTGTCGTACTCGTCTGGCGGCAGCGGCTCGCCGATCCGCCCGTGCAAAAGCGGTTCAAGGACGTTGAGCACCGGGTCGGTGTGCGTGGTGGCAGTTTCCTTGAGCGCGTCGCACTCCGCCTGTGCCCGGATGAACATTTTGAGGCTGTCGGCCGCTTTGGTGAGTTCGGTCAGGTCTTGGTCAGTCCGCTGCGCAGCCTCTTCGTCGTCCTTGAGCTGAACGGCGGTCAGCCAGGTGGTCACTGCTGTCCGGGCCGCCTTGACCGCCTTGTCGAGTGCGGTGCCCGCCTCATTGGCCTTGGTCGCGTGGTGATGGCGTACGGTCGCCGACTCGCGGTTGCGCCAGAACTCCGTGAGCACCTGGTGTGGGATCCACAGTCGCTCGCGGAGCCTGGCGAGGGCGGCAAGCATGTCCCGGCGGGTACTCTCGTTCGAGCGGTAGAGATTGAGCAGCACATTGGTGTCGAGCACCACCAGACCGGAATCGAAGATCCGCTCATAGTCAGAGCGAAGTGGGCTCCGGTGGGCCTCGTCGCAGTCAAAAATGCCCCGATCCTGCGGCTGGTCGGATGTGGCGTGCGGTGCCGCCATGAAACGCCCCCTGGAATCGCGATGCGTACCAGCATCCCCGGCTGGGTGCGCGGGGAAAGTCTTACAGGGCCGCGCTCTGGGGCGCAGGTACTTTCGTCTCACGCGGGCAACAGGCTGAGGGCAATGAGCCAGCCTTTCACGGCGACCCACTTGGACATCGTCAGGCGCGCACGTCCCGCTGCTGCACTTCCTTGAGGACCGCCGCCACCGTGGCGAAGTCGTTGTCGACGTGGAGCACGGTGTGGCCGTGATGAACCGCGGTCGCACACACCAGAAGATCGATGGGCCCGGCGGCCCGGTGCTGTCCCTGCTGGGTGAGCTTGTACTGCGCGGTATCGACCCAGCGCCACGCGTTCTTGGGAACTGGCGAGGACTGGCAGAGAGCATCCACCTCTTCGGCCAACTCGTCGCGGTGGGCCGGACTGGTGGCCGAGTAGAGGAACTCCGCTCTCGTGGGCTCGCAGATGTGGAACACGCCCGCGGCGATGTGCCCTTCCCAGGGCAGCAACGCCCCCGGCGTGCGAAAGAGGTGCCAGAACGCGGAGGTGTCGAGGAGGTACGTGATCACTCGAAGGCTGCCCGCCGGGCGCGCTTGGAAGCCGCATGCGCCGCAGCCGCGGCCTCGAACTCGCCCCGCTCACCCCGCGCGACCAGCTTTTCGGCAGCCTCCAACCGCTTGATGCGCGCCACGTAGTCCCGCAGAGCCCCGTTGACCGTCTCTTTCTTCGTCGAGACACCCATGAGCCGCATCGCCTCGGCCAGCGCCTCGTCATCGAGATCGACTTGGGTAACAGACATGCCAGCCACCTTTCACCGAGAGTCCGTGATGTACATAAGCACGATACATCACCAACATTGCCTTGCGCGGGCCATCACGCACGAGGAAGACGCGACCCGATCGCCGACAGACACCCGCAAGACACAGTCACGGGGACCACACCCCTGGCCTGGCCGCAACCCGAAAGCGGGACCACTTCTCCGGGGAACCACGGGTACGGATGCTAGGTGCAGGTGAACCCCTCACGGGAGGGCCGTGGGACCGCTGTTAACCATCCCGCGACGCCGAGACCGGAAAGGTCGAGGTCACAGCCACGCAGGAAGCCCTCTCGACACATGAAGACCCTCGTCCGCCACACCACCGTGAGGCGAACACCTAACGCAATATGACCGTGAAAAACGCGTTTACCCAGGTCAGAACGATTCTGCCTGGGGAGCTCGGTGGGGCGGGTGGGACTCGAACCCACGGCCGACGGATTATGAGTCCGCTGCTCTAACCGGCTGAGCTACCGCCCCTTGTCGGCGCGTCGCGCACACATGTGCGCGTCGTCTGCCGCAGCATAGCCGCTCATACGATCTCCCGCCCGGGCGGGCCGAGCCATGCCCCGAGAAGGACGCCACCCGGGTCCGCCCCGGTTCCACGAGCTGCGGCCTGGGTGCGTCCGCGGCCCGGGACGGCGCTCCGGGGCCCATCAAAAAGGGCCCCGGAGGGGCCCTTTGTACGCGCTCCCCCGACTGGACTCGAACCAGTAACCTGCCGGTTAACAGCCGGCTGCTCTGCCAATTGAGCTACAGGGGACTGCTCCGCGGAGGATTGCTCCCGTTTCTCGGGGGCACTCCCTCGCTGCGAGCAATACATTAGCGCATGCCGGGGGCTGCCCCGAAATCGGTATCGGCAGCGCCCTCAGGGCCGCCCCCGGCGCATGCTGAAGCCTGATCCAGGGAAGGGGTGCCCCATGCGGTACCGACTGATGTTCATCACAGGCCTCGCCGCCGGGTATGTGATCGGCGCACGAGCGGGGCGGGAGCGCTACGAGCAGATCCGGCGCAGCGCCGAGCGGCTCGCGAGCAAGCCCGCCGTCCGCAACACCGTGGAAACGGCGACGCACACCGGCCGCCAGGCCGCGTCCAAGGCCGCGCACCGGGTCGCCGACCGGGTGGGTGACCGGCTTCCGGAGTCGGTCACCGAGCGCGTCCGCTCGCTGAACGGGCGCGGCACGGGCGTGCGGGAGGGCGACTGGGGCACCACCGGCCCCTGAGCTCCCCGGTTCGGAGAGATCACCCGTCCGGCCCAGTGGACCGGACGGGTCTCCTGTGTCCGGCCCCCGAGACGCCCCCCGGGAGCGCGCCCCCGACCGGTGCGCCCTCCCGGCCCCGAGGGATCGGTCACAGGCGCGGGACGTTGCGGAGGTTCGAGCGAGCCATCTGCACCATCCGGCCGACGCCGCCGTCCAGCACGATCCGGCTCGCGGAGAGGGCGAATCCGGTGACCATCTCGGCGCTGATCTTCGGCGGGATGGAGAGCGCGTTCGGGTCGGTCACCACGTCGACCAGGGCCGGGCCCTTGTGGGAGAAGGCATCGCGCAGGGCGCGGCGCACCTCCCTGGGCTTCTCCACCCGCACGCCGTACGCGCCGGCCGCCCGGGCGACCGCGGCGAAGTCCGGGTTGCGGTGGGAGGTCCCGTGCGACGGCAGACCGGCCACCAGCATCTCCAGCTCCACCATGCCCAGCGAGGAGTTGTTGAAGAGCACCACCTTCACCGGCAGCCCGTACTGGACCAGGGTGAGGAAGTCGCCCATCAGCATGGTGAAGCCGCCGTCTCCGGACATCGCGACCACCTGGCGCCGGGGATCGGTGAACTGCGCGCCGATGGCCTGCGGCAGCGCGTTCGCCATCGAGCCGTGGGTGAAGGAGCCGATGACCCGGCGGCGGCCGTTGGGGGTCAGGTACCGCGCAGCCCAGACGTTGCACATCCCGGTGTCCACCGTGAAGACGGCGTCGTCCGCCGCTTCCTCGTCGAGCACGGAGGCGACGTACTCGGGGTGGATGGGCCGCTGCTTCTCCACCTTCCGGGTGTACGCCTTCACCACCCCCTCCAGGGCGGCCGCGTGCTTCTTCAGCATCCGGTCGAGGAACCGGCGGTCCTTCTTCTCCTCCACCCGGGGCACCAGGCAGCGCAGTGTCTCGCGGACGTCGCCCCACACCCCCAGGTCGAGTTTGGAGCGCCGCCCGAGGTGCTCCGGGCGGACGTCGACCTGCACGATCCTCACGTCGTCCGGCAGGAAGGCGTTGTAGGGGAAGTCGGTGCCCAGCAGGATGAGCAGGTCGCACTCGTGGGTGGCCTCGTAGGCCGCTCCGTAGCCGAGCAGCCCGCTCATCCCCACGTCGAACGGGTTGTCGTACTGGATCCACTCCTTGCCCCGCAGGGCGTGCCCGATGGGCGCCTTCACCTTGGCGGCGAACTCCATCACCTCCCGGTGGGCGCCCGCGGTGCCGCTGCCGCAGAACAGCGTCACCCGCTCGGCGTCGTCCACCATACGGGCGAGGGCGTCCAACTCGGTGTCCCCGGGCCGGACGGTGGGCCGGGAGGTGACGAGTGCGTGCTCCTCGGCGCGCTCCGGAGCCTGCTCGGCGGCGATGTCCCCCGGCAGCGAGACGACGCCCACCCCGCCGCGGCCGACGGCGTGCTGGATGGCGGTCTGGAGGACCCGGGGCATCTGACGCCGACTGGAGACCAGTTCGCTGTAGTGGCTGCACTCGGTGAACAGGCGGTCGGGGTGGGTCTCCTGGAAGAACCCCGAGCCGATCTCGCTGCTGGGGATGTGCGAGGCGAGCGCCAGGACCGGTGCCATCGAGCGGTGCGCGTCGTACAGCCCGTTGATCAGGTGCAGGTTCCCCGGCCCGCACGAACCGGCGCAGGCGGCGAGGCTGCCGGTGACCTGCGCCTCGGCACCGGCGGCGAACGCGGCCGTCTCCTCGTGCCGCACCTGGACCCAGTCGATCCCCGCGTGCCGGCGCACCGCGTCGACCACCGGGTTCAGGCTGTCGCCCACCACTCCGTAGAGGCGCCTGACCCCCGATCGGACCAGGATGTCGACGAACTGCTCGGCCACCGTCTGCTTCGCCATCGCTCCCGCACCTCTGCTTCGGATCCGACTTCCCACCGGGAAGGCAGACATAAAATATCCCTTTTGCGAGGAAGTTCGGGAGACCTCGGCCCGTTCGGCGCGGACGGGGCACCGCACGCCGGGTGCGGCCCGGCTCCCGGCACGGCCCGAGGGCGGCCGGTGCCCGGATCCGGGCCGGGCGGCTACCCGCGGGCGAGGCGGGCCAGGGGCGTGCCCGGGTCGGCCAGCAGGTGCGGATCGAGCGCGTGGCCCGTCCTGACCAGCGCCTGGATCTCCTCGGCGACCCCGGGGACGTTCACGTTGAGCCCCGCCAGCACCCGGTTGTCGCGGAGCCAGAAGGCGGTGAACCGCCGCCTGCCGACGTCGCCGCGGCAGACCACCTGGTCGTAACTCCCCGGCGGCGCCCAGCCGCTGTACTCCATGGCGACGTCGTACTGGTCGGAGAAGAAGTACGGCACCCGGTCGTAGTCCACCGTCCGGCCGAGCATGGCGCGGGCCGCCGCCGGGCCGCTGTGCAGCGCGTTCGCCCAGTGGTCCACCCGGAGCCGGCCGTCCGCGGCGGGCAGCAGGACGGCCGCGGCGTCCCCGGCGGCGAAGACCGACGGGTCGCTGGTGCGCAGCGCAGTGTCCACGGACACGCCGCCCGTCCGTTCGTCGATCTCCAGCCCCGCGGCCTCCGCCAGCGCGGTGCGGGGTGCGGCACCGATGGCGGCGAGCACTCCGTGCGCGGGATACTCCTCGCCGTCGTCGGTACGGACCGCCAGCACCTGGCCGTCTTCGCCCACGATCTCGGTCAGCCGGCCGCCGAAGTGGAACCGCACTCCCTGCTCCCCGTGCAGATCGGCGAAGAGCGCCCCGAGTTCGGGGCCGAGGACGCCGTGCAGCGGCGTGGGGCGCTGCTCCACGACGGTGACCTCCACCCCGTAGTGGCGCGCCGCGGCGGCGACCTCCAAGCCGATCCAACCGGCCCCCGCGATCACCAGGCGGCCCAGCTCGCGGCCGAGCCGGGCGAGCATGCCGCGCAGCTGGTCGGCGTGCGCCAGGCGCCGCAGGTGGTGGACTCCGGGCAGGTCGGTACCGGGGATGTCGAGGCGGCGGGGTTCGGAACCGGTCGCCAGCAGCAGTGCGTCGTAGGGCAGCACGGTGCCGTCACCGAGCCGCACCGACCGCGCCGACCGGTCGACGTGCACCGCGGGCTGCCCGAGGTGCAGCTCGATCCGCTCGGCCGCGTACCAGGCGGGGTCGTGGACGAAGACGCTCTCCCGCAGGTCGGAGCCGGTGAGGTACCCCTTGGACAGCGGCGGACGCTCGTACGGGTGGTCGCGCTCGTCGCCGACGAGGATCACCCGCCCGGAGAACCCCTCCGCTCTGAGGGTCTCGGCCGCTTTCGCTCCGGCCAGTCCGCCGCCGATGATGACGAACGTGCGGTGTGCGTCGACCACGTGGTGCCTCCTCGCTGCTGCCCCCGGTCGTCCCCGACAAGGTTTCCCAGGGAGCCTGCCGTATGCGCGGGATCACCGGAAGGGCTCGGACCGGCCGGTCGGCGGTTTGCGGGCGGCACCGGGTCAGCGCGGCACGGTCGCCGTGGCGCGGGTGAGCCGGGCGTGCAGGTTGCGGGCCGAGGCATCGGTGAGTCCCGCGATCTGATCGACGACGACGCGCACCCGCTCCGCGTCGTCCGCGGCCTCCGCGTACAGGGCGCGGAACTGCGGGTCCAGCCCCTCCGGTGCCCGCAGGAGCAGGGCCCCGGCCAGTTCGGCGAGCACGACGCGCTGCTCCGCCCGGACACGCTCCTGGTCGTCGCGCTGCATCACGTAGCGGTCCGCCACGGCCTTGAGCACCGCGCACTCCAGCTTCGCGGCCCGCGGCACCACCAGGTCGGCCGCATGGCGGGTGAGCCGCCCCGGCCCGTGGGCGGCCCGGGTGGCGGTCTCGGCGGCCAGGCAGAAGCGGCCGATGAGCTGGCTGGCCGCGTCCTTCAGCCGGGCCTGCTCACCGGCGCTGCCGTCGTAGGAGTGCGGCCACCACGGCTGGTCCAGCAACCGGTCCAGGGCCTCGGCCAGTTCGGCCGGTTCGGTGTCCGCGGGAGCGTAGCGGCCCGCGGCGACGGCGAAGATGTCCGCCCGCTCGGCGTCGGCGAGCAGCATGCGCGGGTCCAGGTGGCAGGCGTGCAGTCCGTCCTCCACGTCGTGCACGGAGTAGGCGACGTCGTCGGACCAGTCCATCACCTGCGCCTCGAAGCACGGCCGGTGTGCGGGGGCGCCCCGGCGGTACCAGTCGAAGACCGGCAGGTCATCGCGGTAGACGCCGAACTTCGGTGAACCGGGACCGTCGGGGTGCTCCCCCTGCGACCACGGGTACTTGGTGGCCGCGTCCAGCGCCGCCCGGGTGAGGTTGAGCCCGACCGGGCGGCCGTCGGAGGTGAACCGCTTGGGTTCCAGGCGGGCCAGCAGGCGCAGCGACTGGGCGTTTCCCTCGAACCCTCCGCAGGGCTCGGCGATCCCGGCGAGCGCCTGTTCCCCGTTGTGACCGAACGGCGGATGCCCGAGGTCGTGGGCGAGGCAGGCGACTTCGACCAGGTCCGGGTCGCAGCCGAGGGCGGCGCCCAGTTCCCGTCCGACCTGCGCGCACTCCAGCGAGTGGGTCAGCCGGGTGCGGGGGGTGGCGTCCCAGCCCTGCGCGCTGGAACCGGGCGTGACCACCTGGGTCTTCCCCGCGAGTCGGCGCAGCGCCGCGGAGTGCAGCACCCGCGCGCGATCGCGCTGGAAGGCCGTCCGGCCGGGCCGCTTGTCCGGCTCCTGCTCCCAGCGCTCGTTGTCCCTGTGGTCGTATGATCCCCTCGCGTCCTGCGTTGTTCCTGTGGCGTGCATACCTCCGACGGTAGCCGCCCCGGCACGGCGCCGAGCACCGGCGGCACGGCCTGCGGGCGCACGGACTGCGGGGGACGACGCCGCGTCGGAGCGCGCCCGGCGGGGCTCAGGTCCCGGTGAGGGCCTCGTCGAAGCGGCGGAGCACCAGGCGGGCTAGCGCAGGGTGGGCGCCGAGCGGTGCGGCGACCGGCAGTCCGGGGGCGTCGGCCGCGCAGCGGGAGGCGAAGTACCCCGGCGCGGTGAAGCAGCGGGAGAGCGCCACCCGCCGACATCCGTCCGCCCGCAGCGCCCGCACCATGTCCGGCACGGTGGGGCCGGTTCCGCCGCCGAAGGCGGGGCGGACCGGCACCCCGCCGAGGCACCGGGAGAGCAGCGCGGCGGTGGTCGCCGTGTCGGCGGCGGTACGGGGGTCGCGCGATCCGGCGGCGGCCAGCACCACCCCGTCGGGTCCGGCCGGATACATGCCCGGCGCCCGCACCAGCCGCTCGTGCAGCGCCTCGGCCAGCAGCGGGGCACCGGCCAGCGGCTCGGCGCGGACGGCGTCGAGGTGGGCGGCCGCGGCGACCGCCCGCGGGAGGTCGTGGCACACGTGATAGCCGCGGCCGTACAGCAGCGGGACCAGCACGACCCGGCCGACGAGTCGCGCGGCGAGCCTGTCGGCGAGCAGCGGCGCCTCGATCTCCAGGTTGCCGAGCTCCACCCGGAGGCCGGGCCGCAGCCCACGAACCCGATCGAGCAGTGCCCGGACGGCGCGGCCCGCCCGCGGATCCCGGGAGCCGTGTGCGACCGCCAGGAGGGTCGCGCCGGGACCGAGCGGGGGCCGGGCAGGGGCCGGAGGGCCCCCGGGCCGGGCAGTGGCGCGGGGCGGGAGCCGCACCGCGTTACCGGGGCCCGCCGGGGCCGGGCCGGTGGCGGGAGGAGCGGCGGCCGACCCGAGCAGCACGGCGAGGGGGCCTGCTGCGGGGGCGGGGGCCGAGGAGAGCGACACCGTCATGCGGCGATGCTGCGGCTTCGCGGTTGCCGGCCGGTTGCCCGGGCGTCACGGGCGGTTGCCGTGCTCCTCACGTCCGCCCGGGCGGCGCGGGGAGGTCGGCGTGCCGACCGTGTAACGCGGCGGCGTCCGGCCGGAAACACCGGCGCCGCACGCTGGGCCCATGGACGTGACAGCAGCAGCCGCGGGCGGGCCGCAGCCCGGACGGACGACCGACCCGACGGGGGCCTCCGGAACCGTGGCCACCCACTGCCCGTACTGCTCGCTCCAGTGCGGGATGGGGCTCCGTCCGCTCCCCGCACAGGCCCCCGGCGGGAACGCGGGGTCCGCCGAGACGGAAGCGGCGGGACCGGCAGAAGCGGCGGAAGCGGCCACCGCCGTGGGCGCGGCGGCGGACGCGGACCGGGTGCCGGTGGAACTCGTCGAACGCCCCGGCTTCGACGTCAACCGGGGGGCGCTGTGCGGCAAGGGGCGCACCGCGCCCTCCGTCCTCGCCACCGGGAGCCGGCTGACCGGGCCGCTGGTCCGCCGGCATCCCGGCGGACCACTGGAACCGGCGGGCTGGGACGAGGCGCTGGGCCGGGTCGCCGCCCAACTGGCCCGGGTCCGGACGCGGTACGGTGCCGACGCAGCCGGGGTGTTCGGCGGCGGCGGTCTCACCAACGAGAAGGCCTACCTGCTCGGCAAGTTCGCCCGGCTCGTCCTGGGCACCTCGCAGATCGACTACAACGGCCGGTTCTGCATGTCCTCCGCCGCGGCGGCCGGGAACCGGGCCTTCGGCCTGGACCGGGGCCTGCCGTTCCCGCTCGTCGACATCGCCCGCACCGACTGCGTGGTCCTGGTCGGCGCGAACCCGGCGGACACGATGCCGCCCGCACTGCGGTACTTCACCGGGGTGCGGGAACGCGGCGGCAGGCTCGTCGTCGTCGACCCGCGCCGCACCCGGACGGCCGAGCAGGCCGATCTGCACCTCGCGCCGCGTCCCGGAACGGACCTGGCCCTCGCACTGGGGATGCTGCACCTGATGGTCGCCGAGGGGCGGACCGACGAGGCCTACATCGCGGCACGCACCACGGGCTGGCCCGCCGCGAGGGCCGCGGCCATGGCACACTGGCCGGAGCTGGTCGAACGGGTCACCGGCGTACCGGTCCCGCAACTGCGCGAGGCCGTGCGGTACTTCTGCGAGGCCGACACCGCCATGGTGCTCACCGCCCGCGGTCCGGAGCAGCAGGCCAAGGGCACCGACACGGTCAGCGCCTGGATCAACCTGGCGCTGGCCACCGGCCGGGCCGGTCGGCCGCTGTCCGGCTACGGCTGCCTGACCGGGCAGGGCAACGGGCAGGGCGGTCGCGAGCACGGCCAGAAGGCGGACCAGCTCCCCGGCTACCGGATGCTCACCGACCCGGCGGCCCGGGCGCACGTCGCCGGGGTGTGGGGCGTCGACCCCGACGTGCTGCCGGGCCCCGGCCGCAGCGCCTACGAGCTCCTTGACGCCCTCGGCCGGGACGTGCACGCGCTGCTGCTGCTCGGCTCCAACCCGGTGGTCTCCGCACCCGGGGCCGCCCGGGTGGAGGAGCGCGTCCGCGCCCTGGAGTTCCTTGCCGTCTGCGACGTGGTGCTGTCCGAGACCGCCCTGCTGGCCGACGTGGTGCTGCCGGTGACCCAGTGGGCCGAGGAGACCGGGACGATGACGAACCTGGAGGGGCGGGTGCTGCTGCGCCGCAAGGCGGTCGAGCCGCCTCCGGGGGTGCGCACCGACCTGGAGGTGCTGCACGCGCTGGCCGGGCGGCTGGGCTGGGAGAAGGGCTTCCCGTCCGACCCCGAGGAGGTCTTCGAGGAGCTGCGCCGGGCGTCCGCCGGGGGCCCGGCCGACTACTCCGGGATCAGCTACCGGCGGATCACCGAGGAGGACGGGGTGTTCTGGCCCTGCCCCGCCGAGCCCGGCGACCCGTCGCTGCCGGACGACCCGGCGGGCGACTACGCACCGCTGCCCCATCCGGGCACGCCCCGGCTGTTCCTCGACCGTTTCGCCACCCCGGACGGCCGGGCCCGCTTCGTTCCGGTGAGCCACCGGCCGGCGGCGGAGGAGCCGGACGCCGCGTACCCGCTGGTGCTCACCACCGGGCGGGTACTCGCGCAGTACCAGTCCGGCGCCCAGACCCGGCGGGTCCCGGAGCTGAACCGCGCCGCCCCGGGCCCGTTCGTCGAGCTGCACCCGCAGTTGGCCGCGCGGCACGGCATCGCGGAGGGCGACCGGGTCGCGGTGGTGTCCCGGCGGGGGCGGGCGCTGGCACCCGCCCGGCTGAGCCGGGCGATCCGCCCCGACACCCTGTTCATGCCCTTCCACTGGGCGGGCGAGGGCCGGGCAAACACCCTCACCAACCCGGCGCTGGACCCGGTCTCCCGAATGCCGGAGTTCAAGGCGTGCGCCGTCCGGCTGGAGCCCGCCGACGAGGTCCCGGAGCCCGGCACGGCCCCCGCACCCGGGGCCTGACGGTCAGGCGCCCCCGGTCCTCCTCCCCGGCCGGGCCGGGGAGGAGGACCGGGCGAGGCGGGCCCGGGGGCGAGGGCAGGCCGGTCAGGCGTCCGGGACGAGCACCCGGGCGGCCGAGTCGTCGAAGCAGACGCAGTCCTTGATCAGGTCGACGTCCACCAGCGGACGGGGGTAGGCCCAGAAGACGTCCGGCCGGAGTACCTCCTCGCCGTCACCGACGTAGGACCAGTACGTGGCGTCCCCCTTGAAGGGGCAGTGCGTCGTGGTGCCGGAGGCACGGAAGAGGGTGAAGTCGACGTCGGAAGCGGGGATGTAGTAGCGGTCCGGGTAACCCGTCTCGGTGAGCAGTACCGGACGGTGCGACTCGGCGACGGTGCGTCCTTCGATCTCCACGCGGGCGTGCCGGGTGGTCGACTCGACGTGGACCCGGTGGCCGGGGTGAGCGGGCGGCATGGCTGACTCCTCGGGGACGCGAGCGGATCGCGGGTGGGGCGGGGCCGTGGTGCCGGGGCCCGCCTGTCTCCATTGTGGCCCGCCGCCTGTCCGAAGGGGCCTTCCCGCGCGGTCGGCCGCCGCGGGGGAAGGCCGTACGCGTCAGCGGGCGCCGCCCGCGACCGCCGTCTCCTCGGCCACCCAGCGCAGGTAGGCCGCGCCGCCCGCGGTGACGGGGACCGCGATGATCTCGGGTACGTCGTAGTCGTGCTCCCGGCCGATGTACTCCTCCAGCGCCGAAAAGCGCGCGGTGGCCGTCTTGAACAGCACCTGCCACTCCGGATCGGCGTGCACCTCGTCCTCCCAGCGGTAGACGGAGGTCACGGGGCCGTTGATCTGCGCGCACGCCGCCACTCGCGCCGCGACGGCACCCCGGGCGAGGGATTCGGCCTTGGCGGCGCTGTCGGTGGTGGTCAGGACCGTCAGCACGGCGGGCGGCGCGGAAACGTCCGCGGCGGACGCGGCTCCGGAGGTCTTCGGGATGTCGGTCATCGCACCACGGTGGCAGCCCGGACCCCGGCACGGAAGCCACGCTGCCGGGATCGGCCGCCGCGCCGCGTCGCGGGCCGCGCCGCGGACGGTTGTCGCCGGTCGGTGGCAGGCTGGGAGCATGCAGCCACCGGAGTCCGCGCATCCTCCCGAGCCCCTGCCGGAGGCCGGGCCGGAGAAGCCCGCCCGGTCACTGGTGCACTGCCGGCTGTGCGGCCGACCGCTGCGCGGGCGGGCCGCGAAGCGCTGGGGTCTGGGCGCCGGTTGCCGCCGCAAGCTCCTGCTCCGCGCCGCCCCTCGGCCGCCGGCCGCCGAGGTGGACCAGGAGCCGCTGCCCGGCCTCTGAGCGTGCCCCCGCGCCGCGGGAGTGCGCCCGGCCGCCGGGGATCGATCCCGGCACACCGTGGGGGGGACTACTGCGGGGCTGCTGCGCGAAGTTGCCCTCCGCTCCGGGCCGCTCGACATAGGCTCGGCTCATGAACCCGGAAAAAGCCAACGCGTTCAACCGCGAAGTGACCATCCGGTTCCGTGCTCAGAAGGGCTCCGGGCCGCTGGGCGAGGAGCTGCCGTTCAACGCGGACGGGCTGCTGCTGCTCACCCATGTGGGCGCTCGAACGGGGACCCGGCGGACGAACCCGCTGGGTTTCCTGGTGCTCGACGACGGGCGGCTGTTCGTGGTGGCGTCGTTCCTCGGCGCGGCCCGCAACCCCGACTGGTACCACAACGTGCGGGCGCATCCCGAGGTGGCGGTGGAGCTCGGTGACGACTCCTTCGCCGCGAACGCCGTGGTGGTCGAGGGCGAGGAGTACCACCGGCTGTTCGAGGAGGCGGCGGGGCAGTGGCCGTTCCTGGACGACCACCAGGCGAAGACCGAGCGGCGAATCCCGCTGGTGGAGCTGGTCCGGCAGGACTGACGCTCCGTCCGCGCAGGCGGCGCGGAGAGCACACAGCGGCAGGGAGAGCGCGGGCGGCCCGGGAGCACGGCGGCGGGGAGAGTGCGGGCAGCGGCGGGAGCCGGTGGCGGGGACGCCGCCGGTTCCGGGGAGCCGGTCTCGCTGCGGGACTCCCTCGTCACCCGGTCGGGGGTAGCACGGCGGACCTCACCGCGGCGCTGGCAACCACCCGCGGGCGAGGGGCGGCCCGGCCGTCCGCCTCGGCGACCCGTTCGGTGAGCCGCCGCACCCGGTCCCCGGCCAGAGCGCGTCCAGCGGCAGGGGCCGGTCGCGCAGCTCGTTTGCGGGGACCCCGAACACCGCCGGGCCGACACCGGGGGCGAACCGGAGGCCCGTCCACCGGCCGCCGGACGCGTCCGCGGCGCCGAGCTGGGCCACCGTGTCGGGACCGGCCACCAGGAGGCCGTCGTGCCAGATGAGGTCCATGCAGCCGTCCGGCAGGACCCGTACCGGGGAGGGCGGGGCGGACGGAGCCATGGGCGGCGCCACCCTGGACCACGCCACGGTGCCGGCGCCGAGCCGGGAGGCCCACTCCTCGTACATGGCCCCGGCGTGCCGCACCCCCGGGCGCCCCGCAGCCCCACGCCGCAGCGGCCCGGTGGCGGGGCCCGGTGGCGGGGCCCCGGGGTCCGGCACCCGGACTCCGGTGTCGACCCCGCCGCGGTGGCGGGGCGCGCTGCTCCGGGGCGGGCGGGGCGCGGGTCCGCGGTGGGCGCTCTCCCCCGCACGCACAGGGCGGGGTATCGTCCGACTCCTCCGGGAATGCGGGCGATGCGTGACAGCAGTTGCACAACCCGTGCTCGTATCCGGTCGGTTGATCGTAGGATCTGTGTGCTCCCGACCAACCCGAGGGAGCGCGGCCTGGTCCGGGCGAGTCACGAAAGGGGACGTGTCCTCAGTGCTGTTGGTGGGTCTGGTGAGTGTGCCACGCGTCGTGCCGGGGTCCCCGTGCTGACCCGGCCGGGGCGCGCGGCGTGGACCTGGTGGGTCGTCGCCGCGCTGCTCGCGGGGCTGGGCGCGGCCCTGGTGGGCTGGACGGCCGGCGCCGAATGGCGGCGGGCTCTGGCGGGCGGGTGCGCCACCGTCGCGGTGCTGCTGGGCACCTGGGCCGTTCTGCTGCGCAGGCAGTTGGCGGCCGAACGCCGCGAACGGGCCCGGCAGAGCCGGGTGGCCGACGCGCGGGGCGCCGAACTGGCTCACCTGGCCGCGGTCCGGCTGCCGGCGATCGCCGAGCGGGTGGAGTCCGGGCGCCGGATGGACGGGGTGCCGGGACCGCTCGGCGCAGAGGCGGACACCGGCGCCGAGTTCCACCGGGCTCTCGCTGCGGTGGTGCAGGCGCTCGGCTCGGACGAGGCGGTGCGCCGGGAGCGTGCGCTGCGCGACTCGGTACAGGCCGCGTTCGAATCGGTCGCACGCACCATGCACGCCATGGCGACGGTGCAGCAGCAGGTGCTGGACCAGGTGGAGCGCTCCCTGGAGGACCCCCGCCTGATGTCCGAGGTGATGCGGGCGGACCACGCGGCCGCGCAGATGACCCGCAAAGCGCAGACGCTGCTGGTGATGTGCGGCATCTGGCCGGCGCGGCGCGAGTCGCAGCCGGTCTCGCTCTACGACTGCGTGCGCGGGGCGCAGTCCCGGATCGTCGAGTTCGGCCGCGTCGAGGTGCACGGTGGGCAGACGCTCTACGTGGTGCCGCCGGCCGTCGAGGGCCTGATGCACGCGATCGCCGAACTGCTGGAGAACGCGACGGTGTTCTCGCCGTCCCGGACCAATGTGGTAGTCACCGTGCGCGAGGTGGGCGCCGGCGCGGTGGTGGAGATCGACGACGCCGGGCTGGGGATGCCGCCGGACGTGCTCCGCCAGGCGACCGCCCAGCTCCGCGACGACCTGGACCTGGCGAATCTCGGCGCGGTGCCGCGACTGGGCCTCGCCTGCGTCGGCCGCTGGACCCGGGAGCTGGGCTTCAACGTCGAGCTGACCGGGGCCTCCGCGTACGGCGGCACCCGGGCGGTGGCCTTCGTCCCGCACCGGCTGCTGACGGAGCCGCTGTCGCACCTCCCGGCCCCGCAGGCCCACCGTGCCGAACCCGCCGTGCGGCAGCGCCGCGCCGAGGCCGCGCCCGCGCCGCCGTTCGTCCCCACGCCGCCGCCTCCGCGCGTGGAGCAGCCGGCCGAGCACACCGGGGCCCGGCACAGCGGCCCCGAGCTCTCCGGGGGGTGGCCGCACACCCGCCCGGTCGCGGACGCCCCGGTCGCGGACGCCGCTGCCCGGCCGGACCCGGCCCGGCCCGGCGCCGAGCCCCCGGCCCCGGCCGACGGCCCCGGCGGACTGCCGCGCCGGCGCTCCCGACGCCGGCCCCCGGGGACGGCCGCCGCACCCGACCCCTCCCCGAACCCGCGGGCGTCGACGCCGCCGCCCGCTCCGTCCTGGACGCCGGAGGCCGCACGGGCCTCGATCGCCAGCGTGGTCTCCGGGTCGCGCCGCGGCCGGGCGGCACTCCAGGAGAACGAAGTGCCCGACGAACACGATGGAGGCCGGCAGTGACCGGGACCATAGCCAGACTTCCCGACCTCGGCTGGATGCTGCGGCCGCTCACCGAGATACCGGGCGTCCGGCATGCGGTGGTCGTCTCCGAGGACGGGCTGCGGCTCGGCCACGCGTCCGCCGAGAACCTCGGCGGGGCGGTGGCCGAACTTTCCGTCGCAAAGGCTGAGTCGCTCTCCGCCGCCTGCGCGGCGATGACCATGACCAGCCGCTCCACCGCCTCCCTGCTGTTCGGGGACGGCGCCGGGGTGCGGCAGCTGATGCTGGAGTCCGACCACGGTTTCGTGCTGTTCACCGCGGCCGGGGTCGGCGCCCACCTGGGCGTCGCCACCGACCTGGACGCCGACGTGGGCCTGGTCGCGCAGCAGATGCAGCTGCTGGTGGCGAAGATCGGCGCGCACCTGACCAGCGAGCCGAGGGACTCGGTGAGTCCCACGCCATGACGGACCGCTGGGAGGAACGCACGACCTCCGCGGTACGCCCGTACGTGATCACCGGCGGACGGGCGGATACCCACGGTGAAGCACTGCCCTGGGAGACGCTGGTGCGGGCCGCGGAGGTCCCGGTACCGGCGGCGCTGCAGCCGGAGCACCGGATGATCCTGACGCACTGCCAGGGGCTGCTGTCCGTCGCCGAGGTGGCCGCGCACCTCGGCCAACCGCCCAACGTCGTCCAGGTGCTGCTGTCCGACCTCGTGGCCTGGGGCCTGCTGATCTCCAGACCGCCTGTTCCCACGGCTGAACGCGCCGATGTGACGATGCTCAGAAAGGTCCTCCATGGCCTCGAAAGCCGCCTGTGACGCCTCGGGCGCCGTGTCGGCGTCCACGTCCACGTCCGCGTCCGCGTCCGGCAAGTACGTCGCTTCCGAGGTCGCGGGAGCCGCAAAGATTCTGGTCGTCGGCCCCCTGGGGGTCGGGAAGACGACCCTGATCGGCACCGTCTCGGAGATCGAGCCGCTGTCCACCGAGGCGGTGATGACCCGGGCGGGCGCGCGGGTGGACACCGCGGTGGAGCGGGCCAAGACGACGACCACGGTGGCGCTCGACTTCGGTCGGATGACGCTCGACGGCGAACTGGTGCTCTACCTCTTCGGCACCCCCGGCCAGCAGCGGTTCCTGCCCGCCTGGAAGGAGTTGGCACGCGGCGCGCTGGGCGCCCTCGCCCTGGTGGACACCCGCGACCTGACCGCGTCCTTCGACTCCCTGGGCCATCTGGAGGACCTGGAGCTGCCGTTCGCCGTCGCGGTGAACGTCTTCCCCGGCAGCCCCCAGCACTCCGAGGACGAGCTGCGGGCGGCCCTGGACCTGCTGCCCGAGACGCCGCTTGTGGTCTGCGACGCCCGGGACCACGGCTCCTCGGTCAGGGCGCTGATCGCCCTCGTCCACCACCTCATCCACCTCGCCTCGGAGCCGTCATGACCACCCCGCCCGCCACTCCCCCGCACCGGGCCGCCGGGTTCGGCGGACGCGGCCCTGCCGCGACCCCGCTGTACGGGCCGCAGCTGGACGGTGACGGCCTCCCGCGGCTGTACGAGCGGCTGCGGGCCGAACACGGGCCGGTCGCACCGATCACCCTCGCACCGGGGGTGGACGCCTGGCTGGTGCTGGGCCACCGCGAACTGCTGCGGCTGACCCGGGAGGAACAGGACTTCTCACACGACCCGCGGCGCTGGAGCCTGCTGCGCGAGGGGAGGGTCCCCGCCGACTCGCCGATCATGCCGATGGTGGGCTGGCGGCCGGCCCTGCTGTTCGCGGACGGCCAGCAGCACCGCCGGATGCGTGCCGCCGTGGCGGACGCGCTGGGCCGGATCAACGGCCACGAGCTGCGCCGCAGCGTGCGGGGGCAGGCGGAGCAGCTCATCACCTCCTTCGCCGAACGGCAGGAGGCGGACCTGGTGCCGCACTACGCCCGCAAACTGCCGATGCAGGTGATCACCGGCCTGCTCGGGCTGGACGAGCGCACGGGACAGCAACTGGTGCAGGCCATCTCGGGCACCGTCGTCGCCAACGCGGACTCGGCGAACGCCAGCAGGCGGATGGGCGCCATCCTGACCTCGCTCATCGCGGAGAAGCGCAGCCGGCCGGGGAACGACGTCACCTCGGCCCTGCTCCACCACGAGGCGGCCCTCACCGACGAGGAGGTGCTGCACAACCTGGTGGTGATGTTCGTCGCCGGGAACCAGACGACCATGAACTGGATCGCCACCACGCTGCGCATCCTGCTCTGCGACCCCGCCTTCCGCTCCTCGCTGACCGGCGGCCACCTCAGCGTGGACGACGCGCTGGACCTGGTGCTGTGGCGCTTCCCTCCGACCCAGAACTTCCCGGCCCGCTACGCCACCCGCGACCTCCGCTTCGGCGGCCAGGAGATCCGCGCCGGGGACATGCTCGTCCTGGGGCTCGCGGGTGCCAACGCGGACCCGAGCATCCTGCCCGACGACGGTGCGCCGGTCGTCGGCAACCGCTCCCACCTGGCGTTCGGGGCCGGCCCGCACACCTGCCCCGCCCAGGACCCGGCCAGGCTGATCACCCGGACCGCGGTGGACACCATCCGGCACCGGCTGCCCGACATGGAACTGACCGTGCCGGAGGAGCAGCTGGCGTGGATCAAGTCCCCCTGGAGCAAGGGGCTCGCCGCGCTCCCGGTCCGCTTCACGGACCCCCGGACCCCCTCCCCACCGCACTCAGGAGAGAACCCTTGAACACCTCACCCGCCCCCGGGGCACGGCACCGGATGGACTCCTCCGGCGGTTGCCCGCACGCAGCCAACGCGCGCCTCCTCGCGGAGGGGGCGGTCGCCCCGGTGACGCTGCCCGGCGACGTCCCCGGCATGGCCGTGCTGGGGCACGAGGCGCTCAGGGAGTTCCTCGCCCACCCGGACGTGGCGAAGAACGCGGAGCACTTCACCGCACTGCGCGAGGGGCACATCCCGGAGGGCTGGCCGCTGCGCACCTTCGCCACCGTGCAGGGCATGACCACCGCGGACGGCGCGGACCACCGCAGGCTGCGGTCGCTCGTCAGCAAGGCGTTCACCACCCGGCGGGTGGAGGCGCTGCGCCCCCGCGTCGAGGAGGTGACGGCCGAGCTGGTGGCCGGGCTGGACACCGCGGCCGCCGCACCGGACGCGGACGGCGTCCTCGACCTGCGGCGGCACTTCGCCCTGCCGCTGCCGATGGGGGTCATCTGCGAGCTGCTCGGCGTGGACGAGGAGCACCAGGGCCGGCTGCACCACCTGTCCAACCAGGTGGTCAGCACCGACATCGGCCCCGAGGAGGCGGTGGCCGCCAACCGGGAGCTGGTGGCGCTGCTGACCGCGGTGGCCGGTTCGCGGGCGCAGGACCCGGGCGAGGACCTGACCAGCGCGCTCATCGCCGCCCGCGAGGAGGACGGCGACCGGCTCAGCCAGCAGGAGCTGATCGGCACCCTGCTGCTGATGATCGTGGCCGGTCACGAGACGACCCTGAACCTGATCACCAACGCCGTCCGGGCGCTGTGCGGGCACCGGGAGCAGCTCGCGCTGGTCCTGGAGGGCGGCGCGAGCTGGGAGGACGTCGTCGAGGAGACGTTGCGCTGGGACAGCCCGGTGAGCTTCTTCCCGTTCCGGTACCCGACCCGCGACCTCACGCTGGACGGCACCGTGATCCCCCGCGGCACCCCGGTGCTGGCGGGCTACTCGGCAGCCGGCCGGGACCCGGACGCGCACGGCCCGGACGCCGGCCGGTTCGACGTCACCCGGGACGCCGCCCGGCACCTGTCCCTCGGCCACGGCCCACACTTCTGCCTGGGCTCCCAACTGGCCCGGATGGAGGCCGGCATCGCACTGGAGCGGCTGTTCACCCGGTACCCGAAGCTGGACCTCGCGGTGCCCGAGGCCGAGCTGGTCCGGCACGCGAGCTTCGTGGGCAACAGCGTGCACCGGCTTCCGGTGCGACTCACAGCGGGCGACGGCGCGCACTGAGCCGAGCGTTCCGGCGGGGAAACAACGGCGATGCCGCCGGGTAACAGCCGCGTCGCACGCTGAGCGGCATGACCCCCGACGCACACGTGGTGGTGGTCGGCGCCGGTATCGCCGCCGCCCGGCTCGCCCAGCAACTCGGTGACCACCCGGACGCCCCGGCCCGGATCACCGTCCTCGGTGAGGAGCCGCACGCCCCGTACAACCGGGTGCTGCTCGCGGAGGTGCTGGCGGGCCGGTACCCGCCGGAGGTGATCGCGCTGCCGGCCGCCGGGCCGGGCGTCCGGCACCGGCGCGGCGTCCGGGTGGTCCGGGTGGACCGCGCGGAGCGCCGGGTGCTGTGCGACGACGGCAGCGCGGTGGCGTACGACACGCTGGTGCTGGCCACCGGGTCCAACCCGGTGCTGCCGCCGCTGCGCGGGCTGTTCGACGACGGGCCGCGCGGTCCGGCCGGTGCCGGCCGGGAACTGCCGGACGGCTTCCACCCCTTCCGCACTCTGGACGACTGCCGGGCCCTGGAGGGGCCCGCCCGCCGGGGCGGCCGGGCGGTCGTGATCGGCGGCGGGCTGCTCGGCGTGTCCGCCGCCCGCGCGCTGGCGGCCCGCGGCGTCCGCACGGTCCTGGCCCACCAGGGCGAGCACCTGATGGAACGCCAACTCGACCGGGCGGCGGCGGAGCTGCTGCGCGCGCACCTGGAGGACCTCGGTGTCGAGGTGCACGCCGACTGCCGCGTGAAGGGCGTCACCACCGGCCCCGGGGCCCGGGCCGGCCGCCGCAGCGTGCGAGCGGTGCAGCTCGCCGACGGATACGCGCTCGGCACCGACCTGGTCGTCGCCGCCTGCGGGGTGCGCCCCCGGGCCGGGCTGGCGCGGGCCGCCGGGCTGGAGTGCGCGGGCGGCATCGTGGTCGACGACGCCCTGCGCACCAGCGACCCCCGTATCCACGCCGTCGGCGACTGCGCGGAGCACGCCGGCGTCGTGCACGGGCTCGCGGGCGCGGCCCGGGAGCAGGCGGAGGTCCTGGCCGGGGTGCTCGCCGAACCGGCCGCGGGCCACCGCTACCGCGGCACCCGTGCCCTGACCCGGCTCACCCTGGCCGGTCCGGGTCCCTTCGACCTGGCGGCTTTCGGGCGCACCGCGCCACAGCCGCAGGACGAGGTCGTGCACCTCACCGACGCCACCCGGGGCGCCTACCGCAAGGTCGTGGTGCGCGACGACCGGCTGGTCGGCGGCATCCTCCTCGGCGATCTCGGCGCCGTCGGCGCGCTCGCCCGCGCCTGGGAGGGCGACGAGGCACTTCCCGCCGCTCCGCTGCTCCACCTGCTCACCGACAACGGAGGCTTCTGACAATGTCCACGAAACCCACCGGTACTCCGGTGATCGCAGTCGTCGGTCACGGCATGGTCGGCCAGCGCTTCCTGGAGTCTCTCGCCGCCCACGGGGTGCCCCGGCACGCCGAGGTGGTGGTGCTCGCCGAGGAATCGCGTCCCGCCTACGACCGGGTGCGGCTGACCTCGTACTTCTCCGGCACCTCGGTGGACGAGCTGTCCCTGGTCGCCGAGGGCTTCCTGGCAGGGAACGGCATCGAGCTGCGGCTGGACGACCCGGTCGAGCGCGTCGACCGCGCCGCGCGGACCGCCACCACCCGGTCGGGACACGAGGTGCGCTACGACGCCCTGGTGCTGGCGACCGGTTCGGCACCGTTCGTGCCGCCGATGCCGGGCGCGGACAGTACCGGCTGCTTCGTCTACCGCACGGTGGACGACCTGCTCGCCATCGAGCGCTATGCGCGGCGGGCACGCCGCGGCATCGTCGTCGGGGGCGGGCTGCTGGGCCTGGAGGCGGCCGGCGCGCTCCAGGGTCTCGGTGTGGAGACGCACATCGTCGAGTTCAACGAGCGGCTGATGGCCCTCCAGGTGGACCGGGGCGGCGGGGCCGCGCTGCGGCGCACCATCGAGGACCTCGGCCTCCGGGTCCGCACCGGGGTGGGCGGCCGCGAGATCACCGCCGGCGAGGACGGCCGCGTCGTCTCGATGACCCTCTCCGACGACGCGGTCCTGGACACCGACCTGGTGGTGTTCTCCGCCGGTGTCCGACCGCGGGACGCCCTCGCCCGGGAGTGCGGGCTGCCGGTGGGCGAACGCGGCGGCGTCGTCGTCGACAAGCGGTGCCGGACGGAGGACCCGGCGGTGTACGCGATCGGCGAGTGCGCGCGCGCTGCGGACGGCACCGTCTACGGCCTGGTCGCGCCCGGGTACGAGATGGCCGAGGTGGTGGCGGCGGACCTGGCCGAGGCGCTGCTGCCCGCGGTCGACCGCCCGGTTCCGGCCGGTGCGGGCGGGTTCACCGGGGCCGACACCTCGACGAAGCTCAAGCTGCTCGGGGTGGACGTGGCGTCCTTCGGTGACGCCCACGGCACCGCGGCCGACTCGTTGGACGTGGTGTACGCCGACTCCCGCGCGGGGATCTACAAGAAGCTGGTGATGGCGCGCGACGGGCGGCTGCTGGGCGGCGTACTGGTCGGGGACGCCGAGACGTACGGGGTGCTGCGGCCGCTGACCGGAAGCGTCCCCCCGGTGCCGGCGGAGTCCCTGGTGCTGCCGGCCGGGGCCGGGGCGCCCGCGGCGCTGGGCCCGTCGGCGCTGCCGGACGAGGCGGTGATCTGCACCTGCCACCACGTCACCAAGGGCGCGATCAGGGAGGCGGTGGACGGGCGGGGCTGCGCCTCGGTGGCCGAGGTGAGGAAGTGCACGGGGGCGGGCACCGGCTGCGGCAGCTGCGTCAAGGTGCTGGGCAAGCTGGTGGACGAGTCGCTGGAGGCCCGCGGGGTCGTCGTGGACAAGGGGCTGTGCGGCTGCTTCCCGCTGACCCGCCAGGAGCTCTACGAGGTGGTGCTGTCACTGCGGATCACCTCCTTCCGGGAGCTGCTGGACCGGCACGGCAGGCCGGAGGCGGCCGGGGGCGAGGGCTGCGAGGTGTGCAAGCCGACGGTGGCCTCGGTGCTCGCCTCCCTGGCCCCCGCGATCGGCGCGGAGGGGTACGTGCTCGCCGGGGAGCAGGCGGCGCTCCAGGACACCAACGACCACTTCCTGGCGAATCTCCAGCGCAACGGCTCGTACTCGGTCGTGCCCCGGGTCCCGGGCGGTGAGATCACACCGGAGGGACTGATCGTGATCGGCGAGGTCGCCCGTGAGTTCGGGCTCTACACGAAGATCACCGGTGGTCAGCGCATCGACCTGTTCGGGGCCCGGGTGGACCAGTTGCCTGCGATCTGGGGAAGGCTGGTGGACGCGGGCTTCGAGTCCGGGCACGCCTACGGCAAGGCGCTGCGGACGGTGAAGTCCTGCGTGGGGCAGACCTGGTGCCGGTACGGGGTGCAGGACTCGGTGCGGATGGCGATCGGTCTGGAGCTGCGCTACCGGGGCCTGCGGGCGCCGCACAAGCTGAAGTCGGCGGTCTCCGGCTGCCAGCGGGAGTGCGCGGAGGCGCAGAGCAAGGACTTCGGAGTCATTGCCACCGCCAACGGCTGGAACCTCTACGTCGGCGGCAACGGGGGCGCCACTCCGCGGCACGCCGACCTGCTCGCCCAGGACCTCTCGGACGCCGGGCTGGTCCGGCTGATAGACCGCTTCCTGATGTTCTACATCCGCACCGCGGAACGGCTGGAACGCACCTCGGTGTGGCTGGAGCGCATCGAGGGCGGCCTCGGCCACGTCCGGGAGGTGGTGGTGGACGACGCCTTGGGCATCTGCGCCGAGCTGGAGGCGCTGATGGCCTCGCACGTCTCAGACTACCGGGACGAATGGGCTGAAACCCTCGCCGACCCGGAGAAGCTCCGCCGCTTCGTCTCCTTCGTCAACGCTCCCGGCACACCCGACCCCTCGGTGCGGTTCGTCGGCGAGCGCGAGCAGGTCAAACCCGATCTGACCCTGCTGGCGGGGCCGGAGATCCCCGTCCGCCGCCTCGAAGGGAGCGCCACCCGATGAGCCCGACCCGCCCTTCCCCCGTCACGGCCGCCGAACCCGCCGACTCTCCCCCGTGCCCGCTCCCGAGCGGCGGACCGCACCCGAACACCGGGGCGTCCACCGACGCCGGGGCGCACCCGGCCGACGGCGGGACGGCCGCCCGGATCGAGGTGCGGGCCGGGGACTCCTGGCATCCGGTCTGCGCTCCCGGCGACCTGGTGCCGGGCCGCGGAGTCGCGGCACTGCTCCCGGACGGGCGGCAGATCGCCGTCTTCACCGACCGCAGCGGCGGCGTCCACGCGGTGGACAACCGGGATCCGTTCACCGGTGCGTACGTGCTCTCGCGCGGACTACTCGGGTCCGCGGCGGGCCGGCCGTTCGTGGCCTCCCCGCTGCTCAAGCAGCGCTTCGACCTGGCGACGGGCCGCTGCCTGGACGACGACTCGGTCATCGTCCGCACCCATCCGGCCCGCCTGACCGGCACCGGCGAGCCGCCGCCCTGAGCACCGGCGAATCGCGTCCCGCCGCCCGTCGGGATGGCGGGACGCGACCGATTCATCCAGCAACGTCGCGTCACAAAAGCCCCTCAAAGTCACCTCGCACCCAAAACGGACAAGCGGTGTGGCAGTCAAGAGGTGGGTGATTTCGGAACCTGACACCCTCTCAGCTTCCACGGGTCGGGAATGCACCGATATAAGGAAGCACGAGACGGTTCGGGTGACCGGACTCACAGGACCGCGCCCCCGTACAATTGCACCTCGTCGGCCACTTCTCGCCTCAGCGTCAATTCCCCTGCTCAGTGCGGTTTTTATGTGCACATGCAAGCCCGCACGTCCGTGACGTCGGAAATGATCGATCTCACAGCGCGCCGAAAATGCTCCCATGCGACCCCCGGAGCGGCTGAGCAAAACCTGGTTTCGCTTGTCCCGGCCAAATCGTTGTGATTACCGTTCATCCCGCCACCGCATCCCGTGCGGAGGTCCCACGCCGGTCACGCCGAATCCTGCCGCCGGTAGAGGGAAACGACTGCATCAGGCCGGCAGGAGCGGGGGAACCAAGGTAAGTGCCGGACCGCGGAGCACGCGGGTCGGCTAGGGGTGAAGCCATGCGCCACCGGATCACGGTGGGGGATGGCCGGGCAGCTCCAGCCCGAATCCGACAGCTCACCTCGCAGGCGCAGGAGAGGACTCAACCCATGTCTCGTGGTCGCCACCGTCGTCCGCGCAAACCCCTGATGTCCCGTCAGGTCTCCAAGGTCTCGCTCGCCCTCACCGCGGGCGGTGCCGGTATCGCTGCTCCGCTGATCACCGCGGGTTCCGCGAACGCGGCCCCGGTCTCCGTGTGGGACAAGGTCGCCGAGTGCGAGAGCACCGGCAACTGGTCGATCAACACCGGAAACGGCTTCTACGGCGGTCTCCAGTTCCAGCAGTCGAGCTGGGCGGCTGCCGGCGGCACGCAGTACGCACCGCGCGCCGACCTCGCCACGAAGGACCAGCAGATAGCCGCCGCCGAGAAGCTCCTGGAGATGCAGGGCCCGGGCGCCTGGCCGGTCTGCGGCCCGCGTGCCGGCCTGAGCCAGGACAGCGGCACGCCGGACATCGCCCCGGACGGCGCGCAGAACAACGCCTCCGAGTCCGGCGCGAAGACCGAGCAGCAGTCGGAGCAGGCCGCGCAGCCGAAGAAGTCCGAGCCGCAGGCCGCCGAGCAGAAGAAGGCCGCGGCCGCGAAGTCGGAGGGCTCGCACGACTACACCGTCGCCAGCGGCGACACCCTCCACAACATCGCGGTCGCGGAGCACGTGCGGGGCGGCTGGCAGACCGTCTACGAGCAGAACCGCGAGACAGTCGGCAGCGACCCGGACCTGATCTTCCCCGGCCAGCGGCTCAGCCTGGACGGCAGCGGCGGTACGTCGGACGCCCCCGCCGAGAAGTCGAGTGCTCCCGCCGAGCAGCCGAAGCAGCAGTCGGCCGAGAAGCAGGAGCCGAAGCAGGAGAAGCCCGAGCCGAAGCCGGAACCCGTGGAGGAGCAGAGCCAGGAGCCCGCTGCTCCGGCCGAGGCCGCCACCACCGGCGGGTTCACCGCGCCGGTGGACGGTGCGCCCAGCACCGCCTACCGCGCATCGGGCGGAAGCTGGTCGAGCGGTTACCACACCGGAGTGGACTTCTCCGTCGGCACCGGCACCTCGGTCCGTTCGGTCGGCACCGGCACTGTGGTCTCCGCGGGCTGGGGCGGCGCCTACGGCAACGAGGTCGTCGTCAAGCACGCGGACGGGCGCTACAGCCAGTACGCCCACCTCTCCTCGCTCTCCGTCTCCGCCGGCCAGAGCGTCGGCGCCGGCGACCAGCTCGGCCTGTCGGGCTCGACCGGCAACAGCACCGGCCCGCACCTGCACTTCGAGGTCCGCACGGGCCCGTCGTACGGCTCGGACATCGACCCGCTGGCCTACCTGCGCGACAACGGCGTCTCCCTCTGAGCGACGCTCCCCCAAGGGGACGAGAGACCGGCCGTGCCCCTCACGAGGGGCACGGCCGGTTCTTCCGTCCGCCGGTGCGCCTCCGCCCGGCGGAGTCGGGAGGGGCGGCGGGGCCTCCGCACAAGGTCTCCCACCGTCCCCCTCCCGGGGACCGGGGCCACCGCCGCAGTGAGGGTCAGGGCGCGGCGGCGACCCCGGAGGTCGCGGTCGTGTCAGCGGCTGTCGCTCCCGGTGCTCCGTGCCGCGGCCCGGCCGGCTTCCAGCCGGGCGACCGGGATCCGGAAGGGAGAACAGGAGACGTAGTCCAGGCCGACCTCGTGGAAGAAGTGCACCGACTCGGGGTCGCCGCCGTGCTCCCCGCAGACCCCGAGCTTCAGCTCCGGCCGAGTGGCCCGCCCCGCCTCCGCCGCGTCCCGGACCAGCTTGCCCACCCCGTCCAGGTCGATCGTCTCGAAGGGGGAGACGCCGAAGATGCCCTTCTCCAGGTAGGCGGTGAAGAAGCTGGCCTCGACGTCGTCCCGACTGAACCCCCACACCGTCTGGGTCAGGTCGTTGGTGCCGAAGGAGAAGAAGTCGGCGGACTCGGCGATCTGGCCCGCGGTGAGCGCCGCCCGGGGCAGCTCGATCATGGTGCCGAGGGTGAGACCCAGCTCCACCCCGTAGGCCGCCTCCACCTCGGCGATCACCCGCTCCGCGTCGTCCCGGACGATCTCCAGCTCCTGGACGGTGCCGACCAGCGGGATCATGATCTCCGCCCGCGGGTCGGCCTTGGCACCCTTGCGTTCGGCGGCGGCCTCGGCGATCGCCCGCACCTGCATGCTGAACAGCCCGGGCACGACCAGCCCGAGGCGTACCCCGCGCAGCCCGAGCATCGGGTTCTGCTCGTGCAGCCGGTGGACGGCCTGGAGGAGCCGGAGGTCGTTCTCGTTGGCGTCCCGTCGGGACTCGGCCAGCGCGACCCGTACCGACAGCTCGGTGATGTCCGGCAGGAACTCGTGCAGCGGCGGGTCGAGCAGCCGCACCGTCACCGGCAGCCCGTCCATGGACTCGAAGAGCTCCTTGAAGTCGCCCTTCTGGAGGGGCAACAGCGCACCGAGGGCGGACTCCCGCTCGGCGTCGGTGTCCGCGAGGATGAGGTGCTCCACCAGTTCCCGGCGCTCGCCGAGGAACATGTGCTCGGTCCGGCACAGCCCGATGCCCTGGGCGCCGAAGCGCCGGGCCCTGGCCGCGTCCTCCGCGTTGTCGGCGTTCGCCCGCACCCGCAGCCGGCGCATCCGGTCGGCGTAGGCCATCATCCGGTGCACCGACTGCACGAGTTCGCCGGCGTCGTCGGCCCCGGCGTGCATCCGGCCCTCGAAGTACTCGACCACGGGTGAGGGGACGACCGGGACCTCGCCACGGTAGACCTTGCCGGTGGAGCCGTCGATGGAGACCACGTCCCCCTCGTCGACGACCACCGTGCCCCTGCCGTCCGGGTGCGGGGCCGTGAGCCGGCGGCGCTTGGTGTCCACCTCCAGGTCCTCGGCGCCGCAGACGCAGGTCTTGCCCATCCCGCGGGCCACCACGGCGGCGTGCGAGGTCTTGCCTCCCCGCGAGGTGAGGATGCCCTCGGCGGCGATCATGCCGTCCAGGTCGTCCGGGTTGGTCTCCCGGCGGATCAGGATGACCTTCTCCCCGGAGCGGGACCACTTGATCGCCGTGTACGAGTCGAAGACCGCCTTGCCGACGGCCGCGCCGGGCGAGGCCGCGATGCCCCGGCCGAGCTGCTCGGGCCGCTCGCCGCCGGCCGCGTCGAAGCGCGGGAACATGAGCTGGGCGAGCTGGGCGCCGTTCACCCGTTGCAGGGCCTCCGCCTCGTCGATCAGCCCCTGGTCGACGAGTTGGGTGGCGATCCGGAAGGCGGCGGCGGCGGTGCGCTTGCCGACCCGGGTCTGGAGCATCCAGAGCGTGCCCCGCTCGATGGTGAACTCGATGTCGCACAGGTCCCGGTAGTGCGTCTCCAGCGTCTCCATGATCTGCATCAGCCGCTCGTAGGACGCCCTGTCCAGCGTCTCCAGCGCGGCCAGGGGGACGGTGTTCCTGATGCCCGCCACGACGTCCTCGCCCTGGGCGTTCTGGAGGTAGTCGCCGTACACCCCCTGCTGGCCGCTCGCCGGGTCCCGGGTGAACGCGACCCCGGTGCCCGAGTCGGGGCCGAGGTTGCCGAAGACCATGGAGCAGACGGTGACCGCGGTGCCCAGGTCGCCGGGGATGCGCTCCTGCCGGCGGTAGAGCCTGGCCCGGTCGCCGTTCCACGAGGCGAAGACCGCGCGGACCGCGAGGTCCATCTGCTCGCGCGGCTCCTGCGGGAACTCCCGGCCGGTCTGCTTCGCGACGATGTCCTTGAAGTCCGTGACCAGCTCGCGCAGCGCCTCGGCGTCCAGGTCGACGTCCGTGGCGGCGCCGCGGCGCTGCTTCGCCTGCGCCAGCGCCTCCTCGAACAGCTCGCCGTCCACCCCGAGGACGGTGCGTCCGAACATCTGGATGAGCCGCCGGTAGGAGTCCCAGGCGAACCGCTCGTCCCCGGACTGGGCGGCCAGTCCGCCGACCGAGGCGTCGGAGAGTCCGATGTTGAGGACAGTGTCCATCATCCCCGGCATCGAGAACTTGGCTCCGGACCGCACGGACACCAGCAGCGGGTCGTCCGGCCGGCCGAGCTGCTTGCCCATCCGCTCCTCCAGCGCGGCGAGGTGGCGGCCGACCTCCTCGCGGAGCTCGGGGGGTTCGGCCCCGGAGTCGAGGTAGACCCGGCAGGCCTCGGTGGTGATGGTGAACCCGGGAGGGACCGGGAGGCCGAGGTTGGTCATCTCGGCGAGGTTCGCGCCCTTCCCGCCGAGGAGGTCCTTGAGGTCCCGGTTGCCCTCGGAGAAGGCGTAGACGAACTTCGGAGCGTTCGCGGTCGCGTGGGGGTCTCTGTTTTCCGACACGGGGCTCACTCCTCGTGGACGGCTGCCCTGACGGCCGGAGCGTAGCCGGATCGAAGGTGCCGGGGCACGGGCAACCGCACGTCAGTGGGCCACGACCACCCGTCCGCCGGAGAATCGAAAGTAAAAAGCGGTTCACTTTCGTCCATCGGTGGTTTTCAAGGAGTGAAACCATCCTCGCCCTGAGTGACCGTAAACCCTCGGTCGCGACTCCGAGTGAACGGGACGTTGAACTGTCGCACCTTCCATCGAAGGCATCGGACCGCGCTCCTTGGAGGCTTGCAGTACTCAGGAGAGCGCTCATATGAGCTATCACCTCATCACGTGTGTCCAGCATCACGCACGCCCGCGGCAGCAGTCCCAGCATGCGGACGGCGCCGACGGGTCCGTCATCCCACCGCCACCTCCCGTTCGCCCGCCCCGCCCGACCGCCGACTCGGTCGTGAGGTGCAGCGTGACCGGCAGCCCCCACACAGGCATGGTCGCCGGGTTCGCCTGCCCGGGACCGGCCCCGGGCAGGCCCTGTGCGTCGACGCCTCGGCCCGGCCCGCCGAGACACGGGCCCAGGTGACGAGGATCGCCCGCGGGACCGCGGAACTGATCGGCCTCGGCCGCGATCTGCGGGACGACGAGATCACCGTGCCGGAGGGCTGGGCGGGCGACCGGTACGGCATCCCGGTCGAATCCGTCCCGGACGCGATCCGGCTCAGCGGAAGCCTGGAGGGCGTGGTCATCGACCCGGTGCACGAGGGCGAGCCGATGACCGTGGCTCATCGATCTGGCCCGCGGGGGCGAGATCCCGAAGGACTCCCGCGTCCCCTCTACGCACACCTCGGCGGCCAGCCCGCGCTCAACGCGTGCAGCGGCCTCTTCGGCTGAGGCCGCACGCCCGGACGCGGGCTCAGCCGCCGTCCGGACGGCGCCCGGCACCGACGGCGGGCAACCCGGCGGATTTGGCGCGCAGGGCGGCCGGGCGGCCGGCGGCAGGACGTCCGGGCGGGGCACCGGCCTCGGCCAGCCGGGCGTCCGCCCGGTGCGGTGCGTACAGCTCCTCGACCACCAGCGCGGCCGCGCCGGCCAGGCCCGCCGTGTCCCCCGGCTCCGCGGTGACGACCTGGAGGTGGGCGGTGGTCCTGGGCATCGCCCGCTGGTACAGCTCCTCCCGGACACCGGCGAGGAACGCGGGGCCCGCCAGGTCGCCGGCGAACATCAGGACTCCCGGATTGAGCAGCGTGACCGCGGTGCCCAGCACCTCCCCCATCCGGCGCCCCGCCTGCTGCGCTGCCCGCACGGCCGCGGGATGCCCGGCGGCGAGCAGCCGGTGCACGTCCGAGCCGGAGGCGGCCGGGACGCCGGCCGCGGTCAGCTCCGCCGCCAGCGCCCACCCGCTGGCCACCGCGGCGAGGCATCCGTAGGAGCCACAGCGGCACAGCGCGTCCGGGCGGTCGTCGAGCCGCACGTGGCCGATGTCCCCGGCACCGCCGTCGATGCCGCGATAGATCCCGCCGTTCACCACCATCCCAGCGCCGATCCCGGTCGACGCCTTGACCAGGAGGAACGCCGTGCAGTCGGGGTGTCCGGCGCGCTGCTCCGCGTAGGCGATCAGGTTCGCGTCGTTGTCCACCAGCACCGGCAGCGGTGCGCCGCCGGAGTGGCCACCGAACGCTCCCCGGGGGCACCGGTCGTCCGGGATCCGGGCGGCGAGGGCCCGGCGCATGCCGTCCGGGATCGGGAAGCCGTCCCAGCCGGGCATCATCGGGGGCTGCACCACCGTGCCCGAGCCGAACTCCACCGGCCCGGGGATCGAGAGCCCCACACCGCACACCGGCAGCCCCGGTTCGCCGGCCGAGTCCAGCAGAGCTGCGAACCACGCGGCGAGACCGTCGAGAACTGCCTCCGGACCGTCGTCGACCAGCAGCGGACCGCTGTGCTCGGCGAGCAGCCGACCGTCGAGGTCGAGGACGGCGGCGCGTGCGTGCCTGGTCTCCAGGTCCGCGGCGAGCACCACCGCGTGCGTGGGGTCGAACTCCAGCCGCGCCGCGGGGCGTCCGCCCGGGCCCCCACCGGGGCTCGGGCCGGCGGTGCCCTCCCGCACCCAGCCCGCGCCGAAGAGCTGCTCCAGCCGGTGCCCGACGGTGGACCGGGACAGGCCGGTGGCACGTTGGAGCTCCCCCCGGTTCGTGGCCCGCCCGCTGCGGATCAGCTCCAGCAGGTGGCCCGCGCTGGCCTGGTTCGGTGCGCTGCTCGGCGCCATGCCGCCTTCCTCCTCCGCCGCCCCTGCACGTTTTCATGAACCTGCCGCACCGGACGGCCCCGGACACTCCGGGCTCCGGCGGGCGCACACTTCCGCACTTCCGCTTGTCCATAAGACAGTACCGCGCTAGTTTTGCCTGTTAACGCGACGTAACCGGTGGATGTCCTGCCCGTGATCACGCACGCCCCGCTCACGGCGCCGCGGCTCGGCGGGCCGGTGCGCCGGAGCGGCCACCGGTCGGATCAGCGAGACCCACCCAGGAGGTCCAGTGGCACGCGCGGTGAGACCGGCCGAATCCGACCCGGCCGCCCGGACGCACCGGCCGGCGGCCCCACCGGCCCGGCAGATGACCGGCGGCGAGAACGTCCACCGGCTGGCCCATCGCGCCCGCCGGGTACTGGCCGGCAACTGGACGGGCTCCTCGACCGTGCCCTCGCACGGTCTCTACCCGCACCAGTGGTCCTGGGACTCCGCCTTCGTCGCGATCGGACTGCGGCACGTCTCGCCCGTCCGGGCCCAGCAGGAGCTGGAGACCCTGTTCGCCTCCCAGTGGGGCGACGGCCGCGTCCCGCACATCGTGTTCAACCCCGCGGTCCCCGCGGACGCCTACTTCCCGGGCCCCGGTTTCTGGCGCTCCGCGAGCGCGGGCCGGGCGGCGGGCGCACCCGGCGGCACCGAGACCTCCGGCATCGTCCAGCCGCCGGTGCACGCGCTGGCCGTGTTCCTGGTGCACCGGGCCGACCCCGAGGCCTCGCGGCGGCGGTCGTTCCTGGCCCGGATGTACCCGCGACTGACCGGATGGCACCGCTACCTCGCCGCCCGGCGCGACCTCGGCGGCGGCGGACTCGTCTCGGTGCTGCACCCCTGGGAGGCGGGGATGGACAACAGCCCGTGCTGGGACCGCCCGCTCTCCCGGGTGCGGCCGGCTCCCGCCGGCAGCTACCGCCGGGCCGACCTGACGCACGGCGCGGTCAGCGACCGGCCGACCGATCTGGACTACGGCCGGTACGTGCGGCTGGCCGGCGACTACCGCGACGGCGGTTACCGCGACCGCGGCGTCGCCCACTCCTTCAGCGTCGAGGACCCGGGGGTGAACGCGCTCCTCGCCGCCTCGGAGAACGCCCTCGCCGCCATCGCGCGGACCCTGGGGGCCGACCCGGCCCCGCACCTCGCGCGGGCCGCCCGGCTGGCCGGCGCCCTGGTACACCGCCTGTGGGAGCCGGCCACCGGCCAGTTCCACTGCCGCGACGTGCGCGCCGGGGCCGTCCTGCAGGAGCGGAGCGCAGCCGGGCTGCTGCCGCTGATCGTGCCGCAACTGCCCGCCCCGGTGGCCGCCGCGCTGGTCCGCACCGCACACGGCCCGCACTACGGACTGGCCGCCGGCCGGCTCGTCCCGAGCTACGACCTGCTCGGCCCTGCCTTCGACCCGTACCGCTACTGGCGCGGACCCGCCTGGTTCAACGTCAACTGGCTGCTCGAACGGGGGCTGCGGCAGCACGGCCTCTCCGCACCGGCGCGGTCCCTGCGCGCCGCGCTGGTGCGCACGGCGGACTCCTCCGGGTTCGCCGAGTACGTCGATCCCCGCACCGGACAGGCCCGCGGCACCGGCGACTTCAGCTGGACGGCCGCGCTCGCCCTGGATCTGCTCGCCGACCCCGAGGAAGGCCCGACGCCATGACACGCACGGAGAACCGGCTGCTGTTCCACCACGGCACCTTCGCCGCCGTGAGCCCTTCCGGCGACATCACCGGCGCGCGCGGGCCCTCCCCGGACGGCCTGTTCCGCCGCGACGCCCGGCACCTGAGCCGCTGGCAGCTCACCGTCGACGGCAGCATCCCCACCGTCCTGGTGCCCGCCTCCGAGGGGCCGGTGGCCGTGTCGGTGCTGACCGAGGAGGGCAACCGCACCGAGCCGCCCCGGCACACCGTCTTCCGCGAGCAGTCCGTAGGGGCGGGCTCGCTCGTCGAGCGCATCCGGCTGACGAGCAACCGGCCCGGGACGGAGACGGCCCGTCTGGCGCTGACCGTGGACGCCGACTTCGCCGACCAGTTCGAGCTGCGCTCGGACCACCGCTGGTACGACAAGCCACACGCCGTCCGCACCCGGACGGCGCTGCCGGACGGCGTGGAGTTCGGCTATCGGCGCGGCGAGTGGTACTCCCGTACGGAGGTGACGGCCGACCCGCCGCCGGATGCAGTGGAGGACACCGGCAGCGGGGCCCGGCGGCTGGTGTGGGACCTGGAGCTGCCCGCGCACGGCTCGGCGGAGCTGAGCCTGCGGGTCGCCGCCCACCCGCACGGCACCGAACCCACCGGCGCCGTCACCGGTCCGCACGCCGGCACGGGCGGTACGGCGGCCGGGGAGGCGCGGCCGGACCACGGGAGCGGCACCGCCGCGGCGGACGACCCGGCACTGCCGGGAGCCGACTCCTGGCCGCAGTTGGCGCGGGCCGCCCGGCGCGGACTGGCAGACCTTTCCGGGCTCCTCGTGCCCGCCTCGGGCCCGGACGGCGAGCGGGTGCAGGTACCGGCCGCGGGGGTGCCGTGGTTTCTGGCGCTCTTCGGACGGCACGCGCTGATCACCTCGCTGTTCGCCCTCCCGTACCGACCGGAGCTGGCACTCGCCACACTGCCCGCACTGGCCGCCACGCAGGCCACCACGACCCACCCGGAGCGGAACGCCCAGGCCGGCAAGATCGTCCACGAGGTGCGGCACGGGGAGCTGGCGCACTTCGGGCAGGTGCCCTACGGAAGCTACTACGGCGCGGTGGACAGCACCCCGCTGTTCCTGGTGCTGCTCGGCGAGACGGTCGCCCGCACCGGCGACCCGGAGCCGGCCCGCAGACTGGAGCGGCACGCCAGGGCCGCCGTCCGGTGGATGTTCGCGTACGGCGGCCTGGCCGACCCCGATTCCGGGGCGGACGCCGGGGCGCCGGGATCAGGGGCGCCGGGCGAGGGAACGGCGGACGTGGGGACGGCGGGCTACCTCCGGTACCGGCCGCACGAGGGCGGCCTCACCCACCAGAGCTGGAAGGACTCCCCCGACGCGCTCTGCTTCGCGGACGGCGAGCGGGCCGAAGGGGTCATCGCCGCCGCAGCGGCCCAGGGATACGCCTACGCCGCCCTGCGGCACACCGCGGGGCTGGCGGAGTCGGTCTGGGGCGACAAGGCCCTCGCACGGCGGGCGACCGCGGCGGCGGACGCGCTGCGCGTCCGCTTCCAGCGGGACTTCTGGATGGCGGAGCAGGACTTCCCGGCCCTGGCGCTGGACGGCGCCGGGCGCCGGGTGGACGCGCTGGCCTCGGATGCCGGACACCTGCTGTGGTCCGGCATCCTGAGCCGGGAGCAGGGCGAGCGCGTCGGGCGCCGGCTGCTGGAGCCGGACTTCTTCTCCGGGTGGGGCATCCGGACCCTGGCCGCCGGGCAGCCCGCCTACCACGCGCTCTCCTACCACCGTGGCGGTGTGTGGCCGCACGACAACGCTCTCACCGCGTTGGGTCTGGCCCGCTACGGGATGCACGCGCAGGCCCGCCGGGTCGCCGACGGACTTGCCGCCGCGTCGGAGCGGGACGGCGGCCGGCTGCCCGAGGTCATGGCCGGCTGCGGCCGGGACGAGCACCCGGAGCCGGTGCCGTATCCGCACGCCTGCTCGCCGCAGTCCTGGGCGGCCGCGGCACCGCTCGCGCTGCTGACGGCGCTCGCCGCCGCCCCGGAGCCGGAGCAAGGCACCGCCGCGGGCGCGTCGGGCGCTCGCGACGCGATCGGGCAGGGCGCGGCGGCCGGGGCCGGGGCGTCGGCGGAGCCCGCGGGTCAACCGCCCGAGGTGTCCAGTTCGGCGTCCGCGCCGATCGCGGCGCACTCGTAGGGGTCCGTCAGCCAGCCGTCCGGCAGGGCGACCCTGTTTCGCCCGGACGTGCGGCCGCGGGGGCCGTCCGCACCGGCGGGCCAGGACTGGTCCGGGTCCAGCCGGTCCAGCAGTTCGCGCAACTGGGCGAGGGAGGAGGAGGTGGCCAGACTCCGGCGCAGCTCGGAACCGACCGAGAAGCCCTTGGTGTACCAGGCCACGTGCTTGCGGAAGTCGACGACCCCGCGCGCCTCGTCGTCCAGCCACTCACCGAGCAGCCGTGCGTGCCGCACCATCACCTCGGCGACCTCGCCCAGCGTCGGGCGGGCCGGGGCCCCAGCGGCGGTCCCGTCGTCCTCGAAGGCCCGCACCAGGTCCCCGAACAGCCAGGGCCGCCCCAGGCAGCCGCGACCGACCACCACGCCGTCGCACCCGGTCTCCCGCATCATCCGCACCGCGTCCTCGGCGCACCAGATGTCCCCGTTGCCGAGCACCGGGATCTCCGGCACCGCCTCCTTCAGCCGGCGCACGGCCGTCCAGTCGGCGACACCACCGTAGTGCTGAGCGGCCGTCCTGCCGTGCAGGGCGACGGCGCTGACGCCCTCCTCCACGGCGATGCGCCCGGCGTCGAGGTAGGTGAGGTGCTCGTCGTCGATGCCCTTGCGCATCTTCATCGTCACCGGCAGCCCCCCGGCCCCGGTGACGGCCTCGCGCAGGATGCCGCGCAGCAGGTGGCGCTTGAAGGGGAGTGCGGAGCCGCCGCCCCGGCGGGTGACCTTCGGGACCGGGCAGCCGAAGTTCAGGTCGATGTGGTCGGCCAGGTCCTCCTCGGCGATCATCCGGACCGCCTTGCCGACGGTGGCCGGGTCGACGCCGTAGAGCTGGAGCGAACGCGGGGTCTCCCCGGCGTCGAAGTGCACCAGCTTCATCGTCTTCTCGTTGCGCTCCACCAGGGCCCGGCTGGTGATCATCTCGCTGACGAACAGGCCCTTGCCGCCGCTGAACTCCCGGCAGAGCGTGCGGAACGGGGCGTTGGTGATCCCCGCCATCGGCGCCAGCACCACGGGAGGCTGGACGGAGTGCGGGCCGATGCGGAGCTGCTGCGGCATGACGGAGACAACCTCGGGGACGGGAGCGGACGGGAGACCGCCGTCCATTGTCCCCCATCCGCGGGCCGGGCGGCGGCCCGGTGCTCAGCCCTTCGCCCGACAGTGCCCGCAGGTGCCGAAGATCTCGATGGTGTGGGCGACCTCGACGAAGCCGTGCTCCGCGGCGATGGCGTCAGCCCACTTCTCCACCGCCGGGCCCTCCACCTCGACGGCCTTGCCGCAGTGCCGGCAGACCAGGTGGTGGTGGTGGTCGTCGGTGCTGCACCGCCGGTAGACGGCCTCGCCCTCGTCGGTGCGGAGCACGTCCACCTCACCGGCGTCCGCCAGCGACTGGAGCGTGCGGTAGACGGTCGTCAGGCCGACCGAGTCACCGCGGTGCTTGAGCATGTCGTGCAGTTCCTGCGCACTGCGGAACTCCTCGACCTCGCTGAGTGCCGCCGCCACCGCGGCGCGCTGCCGGGTCGACCGGCCACGGACAGGGGGACCTGCGGTCGCCGCCACCATTGCCTCCTTCGAAAGCACCCGGAGATGCTCGGCTCACCTTGGTCGGCCCATTGTGCCAGTGCCGGGGCACCGATCGGGACGAGGCAGCCGTGCCGGTCCGGGCCGGGTCCACGCTACGCGGTGTCCGCGGCGGCCGCGCCGCCGCTTCCGCGTACGGGTTCGGCGCCCGCTGCGGCCTTCGGTCCCGCGGGCAGCTCCGAATCCCCGGTCCCGGCCGCGGCGGCGGCCCTGCGCCGGGCCAGCGGCGCCGCCAGGACGGAGACCACCGCGAAGAGGGCGATCGCCAGCAGCACGATGCTCGCGCCCGGCGGTACGTCGGCGTAGTACGAGAGCACGGTGCCGGAAAGCGACACCGCCACGCCGCCGGTGACCGAGACCGCCAGGGTGACCGCGAAACCGCGGGTGACCTGCTGGGCCGCCGCGACCGGGATCACCATCAGCGCGCTGACCAGCAGCAGGCCCACCACCCGCATCGCCACCGTGACGGTGACGGCGGCGGTGACCGCCAGCAGCAGGTTCAGCGCCCGCACCGGCAGTCCGGTGACCCGGGCGAACTCCTCGTCCTGGCAGATCGCGAACAACTGCCGACGGAGGCCGAGGCAGACCGCCAGCACGAGGACCGAGAGCACCACGATGGCGACCACGTCCGCGGAGGCGACCGTGGTGATGGAGCCGAAGAGGAACGAGGTCAGTTGCGCGGTGGAGCCCCCGGGAGCCAGGTTGATGATCATGACGCCGCCGGCCATGCCGCCGTAGAAGAGCAGCGCCAGGGCGATGTCACCGCGGGCCTTGCCGTACCAGCGGACCAGCTCCATCGCCACGGCGCCCGCCGCGGAGACCAGGACGGCAGTCCACACCGGGTTGGTGCTCAACATGAAGCCGAGCGCCACCCCGGTCAGCGCGACGTGCCCGATCCCGTCGCCCATGATCGCCTGCCGGCGCTGCACCAGGTAGATGCCCACGGCCGGGGCGGCGACACCGACCAGCAGCGCGGCGAGCAGCGCGCGCTGCATGAACGGGAACTCGAGCAGTTGGATCATGACAGCAGTCCGGTCTCGATCTTCGGGGCCTCGGCGGCGTCGGCAGCGGAGTCGTGCGGGTGGCAGGCCAGGTCGTGCAGCCGCTCCGGGTGCTCGACGCGTTCCACCCGGCCCTCGCGCAGCACCACGGAGCGGTCGATGAGCGGGGCCAGCGGTCCCAGCTCGTGCAGCACCAGCAGGACCGCCGTGCCGCCGGCGGTCTGCTCGCGCAGCGCTTCGGCCAGCACCCGCTGGCTGTCCAGATCCACTCCGGCCAGCGGCTCGTCCATGATCAGGAGTTCCGGCTCCCCGGCGAGCGCCCTGGCGATCAGGACCCGCTGGTGCTGGCCGCCGGAGAGCGCGTTGACCGAGTCCCGCGCGCGATCGGCCATGCCGACCAGCTCCAGGGCGTGCCGTACCGCGTCCCGATCCGCCCGGCTCGGCGGGCGCCACCGGGAGCGGGCCAGCCGCCCGGCGGAGACGACCTCCCGGACGGTGGCAGGCACCCCTGCCGCCGCGGTGGAGCGCTGCGGCACATAGCCCACCCGCCGCCACGCGTGGAAGCGGCCCAGCGGGGTGCCGAAGAGGTCCAGCTCGCCCCCGGTGAGCGGTACCTGCCCGACCGCGGTACGGACAGCGGTGGACTTGCCCGAGCCGTTCGCACCGAGCAGCGCGACCACCTCACCCGGCCCGATGTCGAGGTCCATCCCGCGCAGGACCGGCCGCGCACCCAGGGAGGCGGTGACCTGGCGCAGGGATATGACGGGCTCCGCTTGGCTCATCGGGCCTCCTGACGGGTCGGGTTCCCGGTCCGCTGCGGAACGGGGCCGGGGCAGTGCGGTCACTCGGCGCCGAGCGCCTTCTCCAGCGCCGCCAGGTTGGCGCGCATCACCTGGAGGTAGTCCTCGCCCCGCGACTCGTCGGTGATGCCCTCCAGCGGGTCGAGCACGTCGACCTTCAGGTCGAGGTCCCCGGCCAGCGTCTTGGCGGTGCGGTCGCTGGCGATCGTCTCGAAGAAGATCGTGCTCACGTCGTCCTCGGCCGCGACGGTGTGCAGTTCCTTCATCCGGGCCGCGCTGGGCTCGGACTCCGGGTCGAGCCCAGCGATGGCCTCCTGCTTCACACCGTAGCGCTCCGCGAGGTGTCCGAACGCGGCGTGGGTGGTGATGAAGGTCTTCGTGGTGGTGTTCCGCAGGCCCTCGTCGAACTCCTTGTCCAGCTTCCCCAGCTCGTCCACCAGGGCGCCGGCGTTCTTGCGGTAGTCGTCGGCGTGGTCCGGGTCGGCCTCCGCCAGCGCGTCGCCGACCCCCTCGGCGATCGCGGCGTACTGCACCGGGTCCAGCCAGACGTGCGGGTCCTTGCCGCCGTGGTCGTGCTCGTCCTCGGCGTGCTCGTCCTCGGCGTGCTCGTCCTCGGTGTGCTCGTCCTCGGTGTGCTCGTCCTCGGCGTGCTCGTCCTCGGCGTGGCCGTCCTCACCGTGGTCGTGGGTCTCCGTCCCCTCACCGGCGTGCTCGGCCTTCCCGGCCAGCGCGGCGGCCTCCACGACGTGTTCCACGCCGGACTGCTCGACCGCCGTGTCCACCGCGGGCTGGAGGCCCTCCAGGTAGACGACGAGGCCCGCCTGCCCCAGCCGGCCGGTCTCCTGCGGGCTGAGTTCGAGGTCGTGCGGCTCCACCCCCGGCTCGGTCAGCGTGCGGACGGAGACGTGCTCCTTGCCGATCTCCTGGGCGAGGTATTCCATGGGGTAGAACGACGCCACCACATCGAGCTTCCCGTCGGCGTCGGCGCTCTCGCCGTCACCGCCGCAGGCGGACAGGGCAAGCATGCCGAGGGCGGTGACTCCGGCGAGGGCGGGGCCGGCTATGAGGGGGCGACGTCGTGCTTTCATGACAGTCATTTTCAACCCAAATGGAAACGATTGTCAACTCACCCGGTGAAGTGGGCTGCGTCCGGACCGATTTGATCCCGGGCCCTCACTCGCCGGTAATCTGAGGTATTCCGTCGTCGTAATGAAGAGAGCACCGTGGCCGCCGACAAGATCGACACCATCGTCAGCCTGGCCAAGCGCCGTGGCTTCGTCTACCCGTGCAGCGAGATCTACGGTGGCCAGCGGGCCGCCTGGGACTACGGTCCGCTGGGGGTGGAGCTGAAGGAGAACATCAAGCGCCAGTGGTGGCGCTCGATGGTCACCTCCCGTGAGGACGTGGTCGGCATCGACTCCTCGGTGATCCTGGCTTCCGAGGTCTGGCAGGCATCCGGGCACGTCGCCACGTTCACCGATCCCCTCACCGAGTGCACCTCCTGCCACAAGCGCTTCCGCGCCGACCACCTGGAGGAGGCGTACGAGGCCAAGCACGGCCGTCCCCCCGAGAACGGCATGGTCGGCATCAACTGCCCGCACTGCGGCAACAAGGGCTCCTTCACCGAGCCCAAGCAGTTCTCCGGCCTGCTCACGACCCACCTCGGCCCCACGCAGGACTCCGGCTCGGTGGCGTACCTCAGGCCCGAGACCGCCCAGGGCATCTTCACCAACTTCAGCGCCGTCCAGCAGACCTCGCGCAAGAAGCCCCCGTTCGGCATCGCCCAGACGGGCAAGTCGTTCCGGAACGAGATCACCCCGGGCAACTTCATCTTCCGCACACGCGAGTTCGAACAGATGGAGATGGAGTTCTTCGTCAAGCCCGGCGAGGACGAGACCTGGCACGAGTACTGGATGGAGCAGCGCTGGAACTGGTACCGCAACCTCGGTATGCAGGAGACGAACATCCGCTGGTACGACCACCCCAAGGAGAAGCTCTCCCACTACTCCAAGCGGACCGCGGACATCGAGTACCGGTTCGGCTTCGGCGGCAGCGAGTGGGGTGAGCTGGAGGGCGTGGCGAACCGCACCGACTACGACCTCACCTCGCACTCCAAGGCCTCCGGCCACGACCTGTCCTACTTCGACCAGGAGGCCGGCGAGCGCTGGACCCCGTACGTCATCGAGCCGGCGGCCGGCGTCGGGCGGGCCATGCTCGCCTTCATGATGGACGCCTACGTCGAGGACGAGGCGCCCAACGCCAAGGGCAAGATGGAGACCCGGACGGTCATGCGGCTGGACCCGCGACTGGCCCCGGTGAAGGTCGCCGTGCTGCCGCTCTCCCGGAACGAGAAGCTCTCCCCCAAGGCCCGCGGCCTCGCGGAGACGCTGCGCCAGCACTGGAACATCGAGTTCGACGACGCGGGCGCCATCGGCCGCCGCTACCGCCGTCAGGACGAGATCGGCACCCCGTTCTGCATCACCGTCGACTTCGACACCCTCGACGACAACGCGGTGACCGTGCGGGAGCGCGACACCATGAAGCAGGAGCGGGTCTCGCTCGACCAGATCGAGTCCTACCTGGGCGGTCGACTGATCGGCTGCTGAGCCGACGGCGGCAGCCCACGGGGTTTCGCGTGCCCCCGCCCGGACGGCCTCCGGGCGGGGGCACCGCCGTGTACGGCCGGGCGGGGACTCCGGCCCGCGGCCCGGGGCGTCAGCGCTGTTGGGCCCGGGCGGCCTGCTCCGCAACCTCGTTGGGGACGGCGGCGCCGAACCGCCGGTCGCGGGAGGCGTACTCCAGGCAGGCCCGCCACAGGTCGCGGCGGTCGAAGTCCGGCCACAGCACGTCCTGGAAGACCATCTCGGCGTAGGCGGTCTGCCAGATCAGGTAGTTGGAGGTGCGCTGCTCGCCGGAGGGCCGCACGAAGAGGTCCACGTCCGGCATGTCCGGATAGTAGAGGTACTTGGCAAACGTCCGCTCGGTGACCTTCGACGGGTCCAGCCTGCCCGCCCGGACGTCCTCGGCCACGGCGGCGGCCGCGTCCGCGATCTCGGCCCGGCCGCCGTAGTTGACGCAGAAGTACAGCGTCATCGCGTCGTTGTCCTTCGTCTGCTCCTGCGCGATCTGGAGCTCCTGGACCACCGACTTCCACAGCTTGGGCATGCGGCCCACCCACCGGATCCGGATGCCCAGCTCGTCCATCTCGTCCCGCCGACGGCGGATGACGTCCCGGTTGAAGTTCATCAGAAAGCGCACCTCCTCCGGCGAGCGCTTCCAGTTCTCTGTGGAGAAGGCGTACAGCGAGAGGTTCCGGACGCCGAGTTCCAGGCAGCCCCGCAGCACGTCCAGCACGACGGACTCGCCCTTGCGGTGGCCCTCGGTGCGCGGGAGACCGCGCTCCTTCGCCCAGCGCCCGTTGCCGTCCATCACGATGGCCACGTGCTCGGGTACGAGCCGCGGGGGGAGCGCCGGCGGACGCTCGCCCGAGGGATGAGGCTCGGGGGTTCGGTAGCCGGGGGACTCGCGACGCTGCCGGGACAGCGCTCCGCGACCTGCCATGTTCATCTCCAGGTGTTGCTGCGGCACGGGCGGGCCCCGCACGGGTCGCCGAGCCGACGGCGGGCTTCCGCCGAGACTAACGGGTCAGCCCTTGTCGACGTATCTCAGGGAGCGCAGCCCCCGCTCCAGGTGCCAGTGCAGGTACGCGGACACCAGCCCGCTACCCTCCCTGGCGTGCCGGGCCTCGGCCGCCTCCGCGGCAGCCCAGTCGCCGGTGAGCAGCGCACCGAGCAGCCGCACCGCCTCGGGGGACGGGACGACGCTGCCGGGCACCCGGCAGTCGCCGCACACGACGCCCCCGGCCCCCACGGAGAAGAACCGGTGGGGGCCGGACAGCCCGCACCGGGCGCACGACCCGAAGCTGGGGGCGTAGCCGCCGACGGCGAGCGAACGCAGCAGATAGGCGTCCAGGATGAGGGAGGGCGGGTGCTCCCCTGCGGAGAGCGACCGCAGCCCGCCCACCAGCAGCAGGTACTGCTGGACGTTGGGCTCGCCCTCGTGGTCGGTGAACCGCTCCGCCGTCTCCAGCATCGCGGTGCCCGCGGTGTAGCGCGCGTAGTCCGAGACGATGCCGCGGCCGTAGGGGGCGATGGTCTCCGTCTGGGTGCACAGCGGCAGCCCTCGGCCGACCAGCTCGCTGCCGCGGGCGAAGTACTGCACGTCGACGTGGGAGAACGGCTCCAGCCGGGCTCCGAACTTCGACTTGGTGCGGCGCACGCCGCGGGCCACCGCGCGCACCCGGCCGTGTCCGCGGGTCAGCAGCGAGATGACACGGTCCGCCTCGCCCAGCTTCTGGGTACGCAGCACAATGCCGTCGTCGCGGAACAGACTCATGACGGCATTCTCGCCCACGCGCGCCACGGTCCGGCACCAGGCCGCCGCTCAGGCTCCTTCGTTCAGCACCTGGCTGATGACATGGCGCTGGGTGTCGGTGAGCCGTGGGTCCGCGCAGTAGCCGGACCGCTCGCCGAGCATGATCTCGTACTGGAAACCGTCCGGGACGCCGATCGGCGGCACTGTACGACTCTCGTCGAGTGCCGTACGGGCAGCCTCGACCAGTCGCTCGTCGTCCGTCTCCAGGCTCGCCCGGCGGGTGAGACCGCCGAAACCGCCGGTACGGAGGACGGTGATGCACACGGGTGGGGACATCGGGGCACCTCTCCGTCTCGGGTGCGCGCACCGGCTCCCGGTACGCCCGGCGGTCGTCCCCGGCCGGACCGGGGACGACCGCCGGCCCCAGGGGGACGCCGGGGACCGCCCGTCGTTCAGCGGGGCACCCCCACGCGCCTCCAGGCCTCGCGCACCGCGCGGTACTCGTCCCCTCTACCGTACCGGGACGAGGCCGCCTCGGTCGTGGCGGCGGCGAAGTCGCCGAAGCCCGCGTCGGGGCGCAGGCCCCCGGCGGTGAGCGCGTCGTACCAGACCTGCCCCGCGCGTTCCCAGGCCCGGCCGCCCAGCGCCGTGGCGGTCAGGTGGAAGGCGCGGTTGGGGATGCCGGAGTTGATGTGCACGCCGCCGTTGTCGGCGTTGGTGCGCACATAGTCGTCCATGTGCGCCGGCTGCGGGTCCCGGCCGAGGGTGTCGTCGTCGTAGGCCGTGCCGGGCTCCGCCAGCGAGCGCAGCGCCCGGCCGTTCACCCGGTCGGTGAAGAGCTCCGCCCCGATCAGCCAGTCCGCTTCCGCCGCGCTCTGGCCGAGCACTCGCTGCTTGACCAGTGAACCGAACACGTCCGACACCGACTCGTTGAGTGCCCCGGACTGGCCCTCGTAGGCCAGGTCGGCGGTGTACTGGACCACGCCGTGACTCAGCTCATGGCCGATCACGTCCACCGCGAGGGTGAAGTCGTTGAAGACGACGCCGTCGCCGTCCCCGAAGACCATCCGGCCGCCGTCCCAGAAGGCGTTGGCGTAGCGCCGGCCGTAGTGGACCGTCCCGGACAGCGGCAGCCCGGCGCCGTCCACCGAGTCACGCGACCAGACGTCCGCGAACAGCGCGAAGGTGGCACCGAGGCCGTCGTAGGCGCGGTCGACCGCGGCGTCTCCGACCGGCTCCTCGCCCTCGCTGCGGAGGCGGGTGCCGGGCAGGGTCCGCCCGCCCTCGGCGTCGTGGACGATGCGGTCCGGGCGCAGCACCTCGCCGGGAGTACGGGCGCGAGGCGCGCGGCCGCCGGGCGCCGGACCGCGCGGGGTGCGGAACCGGCGCCGATTCCGCCAGTCGGCGTCGAGTTGCAGGGTCTGCCGAGCCGGGGCGCGCAACGCGAGATCCGCCCCGCGTGCCAGCCGGTCCAGCAGGTGCGGCGGCACGATCGTGCAGTGCGCGCCCGCGAGCGGCACGGGCCTCCTGCACGCGGACGGGGCGCTCGCGGATCGGGGGGCAGCGGATCGGGGGGCAGCGGATCGGGGGGCAGCGGATCGGGGGGCAGCGGAGAGGGCGGTCGTGGCTCGGGGACGAGGGCGAGGTGCCGGGGCGCCGGCTGCGGAGGACTGACCCATACGGCCCAATGTCGCACAGCGTGTGCGGACTGTCACCCCCCGAAGTGATGACAGGTGAGCCGCTCGCCCGCGGCTCGGCGGGGCGCCCCCGCGGGCGCCGCCGGGTCTCGCATACTGATACGGACCAGTCGCCGCGGCACCGCTCGACTAGGGTGGTCGCCATCATGCGATTCGGGCTGCTTCTCCTTAGCCGCCGCGGCGAGGGCCTGCACACACCGTAAGGCCGACCCCCTCCCCGCGGAGTTCGGTGCTGCCGTCGTCGGCCTCTCGAAGCCCACTTGGCCAGGAGCCCCCTCCCATGACCTCCGCACCGCGCAAGCCCGTCGGCCGGCACACTCCGATCACCGCCGCCCGCGTCACCCAGCAGCCCTCCGGGATGCCGATCCACAAGTACGGCCCGTACGAGGCGTTGGACGTCCCCGACCGCAGGTGGCCGGGCAACCGCATCACCCGCGCACCGCGCTGGCTGTCCACGGACCTGCGGGACGGCAACCAGGCACTGATCGATCCGATGTCCCCCGCCCGCAAGCGGAAGATGTTCGACCTGCTGGTGGAGATGGGCTACAAGGAGATCGAGGTCGGGTTCCCCTCCTCCGGCCAGACCGACTTCGACTTCGTGCGGTCGATCATCGAGGAGGGGGCCGTGCCGGAGGACGTCACCATCTCGGTGCTGACCCAGGCGCGCGAGGAGCTGATCGCCCGCACGGTCGAGTCGCTGGTCGGCGCCCCCCGGGCCACCGTCCACCTCTACAACGCCACGGCACCCACCTTCCGCCGGGTCGTCTTCCGCGGCACCCGGGACCAGGTGAAGCAGATCGCGGTGGACGGCACCCGGCTGGTCACCGAGTACGCCGAGAAGCTGCTGGACGACCGCACAGCGTTCGGCTACCAGTACAGCCCGGAGATCTTCACCGACACCGAGCCGGATTTCGCCCTGGAGGTCTGCGAGGCGGTGATGGACGTGTGGGAGCCCGAGGAGGGACGCGAGATCATCCTCAACCTGCCCGCCACGGTGGAGCGGTCGACGCCCTCCACCCACGCGGACCGGTTCGAGTGGATGTCCCGGAACCTGTCCAGGCGCGAGTTCGTCTGCCTGTCGGCACACCCGCACAACGACCGCGGCACCGCGGTCGCCGCCGCCGAACTGGCGGTGATGGCCGGCGCCGACCGCGTCGAGGGCTGCCTGTTCGGCCAGGGCGAGCGCACCGGCAACGTGGACCTGGTGACCCTGGGCATGAACCTCTTCTCCCAGGGCGTCGACCCGCAGGTGGACTTCTCCCGGATCGACGACATCCGGCGCACCGCGGAGTACTGCAACCAGATGGAGATCCATCCGCGGCACCCGTACGCGGGCGACCTGGTCTACACCTCGTTCTCCGGCTCCCACCAGGACGCCATCAAGAAGGGCTTCGAGGCGATGGAGGCCGCCGCGGCCGAACGCGGCCGCCCGGTGGACGACATCCCGTGGGAGGTGCCGTACCTGCCGATCGACCCCAAGGACGTCGGCCGCTCCTACGAGGCCGTCATCCGGGTCAACTCGCAGTCCGGCAAGGGCGGCATCGCCTACGTGCTGAAGGCCGACCACAGCCTGGACCTGCCGCGCCGGATGCAGATCGAGTTCTCCCGCACCATCCAGGAGATGACCGACACCGGCGGCGGCGAGGTGACCCCGGCGCAGATCTGGGACGTCTTCCGCAGCGAGTACCTGCCGACCCCGGACGACCCCTGGGGTCGGATCCTGCTGCGCAGCGCACAGAGCGAGACCACCAGCGACGGCCACGACACGCTCACCGTGGAGGCCGTGGTGGACGGTACCGAGGCCACCCTGACCGGCACCGGCAACGGTCCGATCTCGGCCTTCTTCAACGCGCTGGCCTCCCACGGCATCGACGCGCGCCTGCTGGACTACGTGGAGCACACGCTCAGCGAGGGTGCGGCGGCGCAGGCCGCCTCGTACATCGAGTGCGCCATCGACGGCCGCGTGCTGTGGGGTGTCGGCATCGACCCGAACACCACGCGGGCCTCGATCAAGGCGGTCGTCTCCGCCGTCAACCGCGCGGCACGCTGACCCCAACCCCGCACGCTCTTCGTCGGCGGCCCCGCCCGGAGCGGCGTTTTCCGGGCGGGGCCCGGCTTTGTCCGGTCCGGGGTACTGACGCCACCTCACGTCTGTGGTTAACATCACGTCTGCGGCAACGGAGCCGGGGCGTAACGGAGGTGCGGCGTGGACGGACTGCGCATGGCAGGGATGCGGACGGCGTGGACCACCGTCGGTGACGGCGAGTTCTTCTGCCCCGCGTGCGGAGGCGACCGCAACTACAAGCGGCGCACCGGCAGAAGGCGACTGGTCGTGCTGGGGCTACCGGTGCTGGCCCGCGGCGAGGTCCCCGAGGCCTTGGTGTGCACGTCCTGCCGGGGCCACTTCGGCACCGGACGACTGGAGCGGCCGACCACGAACCGGCTGGCCACCCTGCTGCGGGACGCCGTGCACATCGTCGTCCTGAGCACCCTCGCCGCCGGCGGGACAGGCTCCAGGGAGGCGGTGGAGGCGGCAGTGGCCACCCTGCAGGAGGCCGGCTTCCCGGACTGCTCCGAGGAGCAGCTCCTGGCACTGCTCGCCGCGCTGCACGCGGACGGCGCCGTGCGCCGGGACGAACTGCACCGCGTGCTCGACCCGCTGGTGCCGCACCTCGCGGCCGCCGGGCGGGAGCGGCTGCTGCTGCACGGCGCCCGGATCGCCCTCGCCGACGGCCCGTACGAGCAGGCGGAGCACGCCGTGCTGCGCGCCCTGGGCGGCGCGCTGCGGCTCCGGTCGGCCGAGACGGAGCGGTTGCTGGCCGCCGCCCCCGAGCGGCACTGAACGACCCGGCCGCCGCGAGCCGGGCGCGCTCGCGGCGGGGCCGCTCGCCGTCAGAAACCGAGCTTGCGCAGCTGCCTGGGGTCGCGCTGCCAGTCCTTGGCCACCTTGACGTGCAGGTCCAGGTAGACGGGGGTCCCCAGCAACGCCTCGATGTGCTTGCGGGAGGTGCTGCCGACCTCCTTGAGCCGGCTCCCCTTCGGGCCGATGATGATGCCCTTCTGGCTGGGGCGCTCGATGTACACGAAGGCGTGGATGTCCAGCAACGGGCGGTCCGCCGGCCGGTCGGGCCGCGGCAGCATCTCCTCGACGACGACCGCGATCGAGTGCGGCAGTTCGTCGCGGACGCCCTCCAGCGCGGCCTCCCGGATGAGCTCGGCGACCATCACCTGCTCCGGTTCGTCGGTGAGGTCGCCGTCCGGGTACAGCGGCGGGCTCTCCGGCAGCATCGGCACCAGCAGGTCGGAGAGCAGCCCCACCTGCTCGGAACCGACCGCCGACACGGGAACGATCTCCGCCCACTCGATGCCCAGTTCGCGGCCCAGCCGGTCGACCGCGAGCAACTGCTCGGCGAGCGTCCCGGAGTCCACCAGGTCGGTCTTGGTGACGATCGCGACCTTCGGGGTCTTCCTCAGCCCGGCCAGCTCGGCGGCGATGAACCGGTCGCCGGGTCCGAGCTTCTGATCGGCGGGGAGGCAGAACCCGATCACGTCCACCTCGGCCCAGGTGGTGCGGACCACGTCGTTCAGACGCTCGCCCAGCAGGGTCCTGGGCTTGTGCAGCCCGGGGGTGTCCACCAGGACCAACTGCGCGTCCGGTCGGTGCACGATGCCGCGCACGCTGTGCCGGGTGGTCTGCGGCCTGCTGGAGGTGATCGCGACCTTCGTCCCCACCAGCGCGTTGGTCAGGGTCGACTTGCCCGCGTTGGGCCGGCCGACGAAGCAGGCGAAGCCGGCGCGATGCGGGGAGGTGGGGGAAGGAGCGCTCATGCGCCCATTCTCCCTGATCCACCGGCCCGGGCCGACCGGCGGCCCGCGATCAGCCCGGCCCCGGCCAGCGCACCGGCGACCAGCAGCAGCACGGCCGCGGCCAGCAGCAGCCAGTCGGTGCCCCGGCCGGCGGACCAGTCGCCGATCAGGGTGGCCCACAGCAGCATCCCGGCCAGGGTGAGCGCGTAGCCGGACAGCGCCCGCGCCCGGCGCACCAGCCGCGGCCGGCGGTAGGAGCGGGCCAGTTGCTGGAGACCCTCGGGCAGCAGGAAGAGACCCAGCACCAGGAACAGCACCGGGAGCCCGTCGCCGACGGCCCACTCGGCCAGCGAGCCGCTCACCGCGAAGGCGCCCAGCGCGGTGAGCGCGAAGCCGAGCCGGCGCTCGTCGAGGAACTCGGACACCCCGCTCATCCGGCGGTCAGCGCGGAGCGCAGCGACCCGTCGGCGGCGGCGAGCAGCACGGACGCCTGCGGCCCGCCGAGGTCGCGGACGGCCGCCAGGTCGTCGGGAGCGAGCGTCTCCGCTCCGGAGACCACCGCGGCGGCCTCCAGCGAGGTCGCGCCGGAGGCGACCGCCATGGCGACGGCGGTGCGCAGGGCGCTGAGCCGCAGGGACGGGAGGTCGACCGTACCGGCCACGTACGTGCGTCCGGTGTCGTCGCGCACCGCGGCTCCCTCGGAGACGGCGTTGCGGGCCCGGGCGCTGCGGGCCAGGGTGATGATCTTGCGGTCCTCGGGGTCCAGGGCGGCTTCCTGACTGCCTTCACTCATGAAGCGAGCATAATCGCCGCCTCGGGCCCGGGCGCCGCAGGGAAGGGTTCGGCTCCCGGGTCGCGGCTCACTCCTCCGCCGGCGCGGGCCCGGTCTCCTCGACCCGCTCGACGAGCACCCGGTCGATCTGGTTGCGACGGCCGGCGACCGACTCGGCGGTGAGCCGCAGTCCGGTCAACGGCGGGTCGACGCGCTCCTCGGAGAGGTCGACGACGGCGACCGCGCCGGCGATCGGCACCCGACCGAGCAGCTTCGCCAGCAGCCCGCCGACCGTCTCGACGTCCTCGTCGTCGAAGTCGTCCAGGCCGTACAGCTCGCCGAGGTCCCCGATGTCGAGCCGGGCCGTCACGCGGTACCGGCCGTCGCCCAGCTCCTCGATCGCGGGCAGCTCCCGGTCGTACTCGTCGGCGATCTCCCCGACGATCTCCTCCAGGATGTCCTCGATGGTGACGATGCCCGCCGTGCTGCCGTACTCGTCGATGACCACCGCGACGTGGCTGCGGTCGCGCTGCATCTCGCGGAGCAGGTCCCCCGCGTTCTTGGTGTCGGGCACGAACACCGCGGGCCTCATCGCGGTGGACACCGGCTCGCTCTCCGCGTCCCGTTTGATGTGCACCTTGCGGGAGAGGTCCTTGAGATACACCATCCCGACCACGTCGTCCTCGTTCTCGCCGGTGACCGGTATCCGGGAGAACCCGGACCGCAGAGCGAGGGTGAGGGCCTGCCGGATGCTCTTGTACCGCTCGATGGCCACCAGGTCGGTGCGCGGCACCATCACCTCGCGCACGAGCGTGTCCCCCAGTTCGAAGACGGAGTGCACCATCCGGCGCTCCTCGTCCTCGATCAGCGACTCCGACTCGGCGAAGTCCACCATCGCCCGCAGCTCCGCCTCGGAGGCGAACGGCCCTTTGCGGAAGCCGCGTCCGGGGGTGAGAGCGTTGCCCAGCAGGATGAGCAGCTGCGGCAGCGGCCCCAGCACCCGTGCGAGCGGTACCAGGACGTAGGCGGCGGCGGTGGTGGTGTTGAGCGGGTGCTGGATGCCGATCGTCCGCGGGGAGACCCCCACCGCGACGTACGACACCAGAACCATCACCGCGATCGCGACGGCCAGCGCCTGCCAGGTCGCGTCGAAGCTGCGCAGCGCGACGTGGGTGACGAGCACCCCCGCCGCCATCTCGCTCGCCACCCGGAGCAGCAGGGCGAGGTTGAGGTAGCGGACGGGGTCGGCGGCCACCTCGGCGAGCCTGGCGCTGCCGCGCCGCCCGACGCGGACGGCCTCCTCGGCGCGGAAGCTGGTGGTGCGGGCGAGGCCGGCCTCGGCGCAGGCGGCCAGCCAGGCCACCACGACCAGCCCGACGGCCGAGCCGATCAGCGGAGCGGTCATGACGTCGTCGGCGCCGGCGACGGACCGGTGAGGCCCTGCTCGCCGCGCCAACCGTCGACGATGGCCTTCTGCAACCCGAACATCTCGGCCTTCTCGGTCGCGTCCTCGTGGTCGTAGCCGAGCAGGTGCAGCACCCCGTGGACGGTGAGCAACTGCAGTTCCTCGTCCATGGAGTGTGCGGTCTCGGCCGACTCGCCCTGCGCCTGTGCCACCTCGGGGCAGAGCACGATGTCGCCGAGCAGCCCCTGCGGCGGCTCCTCGCCCTCCTTGGCGGGCGGGCGGAGCTCGTCCATCGGGAAGGACATGACATCGGTCGGGCCGGGGAGGTCCATCCACTGCCGGTGCAGTTGCTCCATCGCGTCGGAGTCGACGACGATCACCGAGAGCTCCGAGAGCGGATGGATACGCATCCGGGCGAGGGCGTAGCGGGCGATGTCCAGAATCGCCTGCTCGTCCACCTGCCGCCCGGACTCGTTGTTGACGTCGATCGCCATGGTGCGTGTGGGCTACTTTCCGTCGCGGTCGTCGTAGCGGTCGTAGGCCTCGACGATACGTCCGACCAGCTTGTGCCGGACGACGTCGGTGCTGCTGAGCCGGGAGAAGTGGATGTCGTCGACGTCCTCCAGGATCTCCCGCACCTGGCGCAGCCCGCTCTTGGTGCCGGTCGGCAGGTCGACCTGGGTGACGTCGCCGGTGATCACGATCTTGGACTCGAACCCGAGCCGGGTGAGGAACATCTTCATCTGCTCGGCACTGGTGTTCTGCGCCTCGTCCAGGATGATGAAGGCGTCGTTGAGGGTCCGTCCGCGCATGTAGGCGAGCGGCGCGACCTCGATCGTGCCCGCGGCCATCAGCCGGGGGATGGAGTCCGGGTCGAGCATGTCGTGCAGGGCGTCGTACAGCGGACGCAGGTACGGGTCGATCTTCTCGTAGAGGGTGCCCGGCAGGAAGCCGAGCCGCTCTCCGGCCTCGACCGCCGGGCGGGTGAGGATGATCCGCTTGACCTGCTTGGCCTGGAGGGCCTGCACGGCCTTGGCCATCGCGAGGTAGGTCTTGCCGGTGCCCGCGGGCCCGATGCCGAACACCACGGTGTGGGTGTCGATCGCGTCGACGTAGCGCTTCTGGTTGAGGGTCTTGGGGCGGATCGTGCGGCCCCGGTTGGAGAGGATGTTCTGGGTGAGGACCTCGGCGGGGTTCTCCACGCCGTCGCCGCTGCCCTGCTCCGCTCCGCGGAGCATCGCGATGGAGCGTTCCACCGCGTCCTCCGTCATCGGCTGGCCGGTGCGCAGCACCAGCATCATCTCGTCGAACAACCTCTGGACGAGGCCGACGTCCGCCGCGTTGCCGGTGGCCGTGATCTCGTTCCCGCGGACGTGGATGTCCGTCGCCGGGAACGCCTTCTCGATCACCCGCAGCAGGGAGTCACCCGAACCGAGCACCGTCACCATCGGGTGCGTCGCCGGGACGGTGAAGCGGGCACTTGCCTGTTCCGTGGATGTATGCGTCATGGGCCGGCTCTGTGGCCTGCTCAACCCTCTCTGTGACTGCGGTGCGCCTTGGGGTACCAAGAGTACGACGGACCGGGGGCGGGGCCGCTCGATTTACCCCCCGTGCGACCGGGCGCGGTGACCCCTCGCGCCGCCGCGCCCCGCCACCCGCGGGCAGCGCCGGCACCCGTGCTCCGCCGGCGGTCACTCGCGGCGGAAGCCGATGGTCGGCACCGCCCGGCGCAGCGGCCAGGGGGCCTCACTGTCGGTGAGCAGCTCGCGGAGGAACCCGTACCGGCAGAGCGCGCCCGGGTCGCGGTGCGGGCAGGCGTGCACCCGGTGGCACCAGGCCGCGAGTTCGGACCAGCCGGGAGCGGAGAGCGAGCCGCCGAACTCCTGCACCGACAGGCCGGCCGCGAGCCCGGCGAAGGCGAGCCGGTCCCGCAGCGGCCACCCGGCCAGCGAGGCCATCACGAAGCCCGCGGTGAACACGTCGCCGGCGCCGGTGGGGTCCAGCGCCTCCACGGCCACCCCCGGCACCTCGACGGTGCGCCCCGTCCGTTGGTCGGCCGCACAAGCCCCGTCCGGGCCCATCGTCACCACGGCCAGCGGCACCCGCTCGGCGAGCGCGCCGGCCGCCGCCTGCGGGGAGGCGGTGCGGGTGTAGCGCATCGCCTCCTCCGCGTTCGGCAGGAACGCCTCGCAGTGCGGCAGGTCGGGCAGGGCCGCCAGGTCCCAGCGGCCGGTGTCGTCCCAGCCGACGTCGGCGAAGATCCGGCTGCCGCGGGCGGCGGCCTCCGCGATCCAGGGCTGCGGCTCGCCCGGTGTCAGCGAGGCCACCGCGGCCCGGCACGGCGGCGGGCCGTCCACCGCCGGCTCCTCCGGGCGGGGCGCCTCGTGCCCGTGCGAGACCATCGTCCGCTCGCCCTCGTACGCCATCGACACGGTGACCGGCGAGTGCCAGCCGGGGACCGTCCTGGACAGCGCCAGATCGATGCCCTCCCCCTGCTCCAGGGACTCCCAGCAGTAGGTCCCGTACATGTCGTCGCCGAAGGCGGCGGCGAGAGAGGTGCGCAGACCGAGACGGGCCAGGGCGGTGGCCATGTTCGCGACACCGCCGGGGCTGGACCCCATGCCGCGCGCCCAGGACTCGGTGCCGCGCACCGGCGCCGAGTCGAGCCCGGTGAAGACGACGTCGAGGAAGACCGGCCCGGTGAGGTAGACGTCGCAGGCCGGGTCCCGCGGGGTGCGCAGCGCGGCGAGTGGGTCGAGCATGCCCTCAAGTCTGCCGGAAGGGCAGTACCGTCCGTGGCATGCGACTCACGATTCTCGGCGGCGGCGGTTTCCGCACCCCGCTGGTGCACCGGGCACTCGCCCGCGACCCGGGGCTAGTCTCCGAACTGACGCTGTACGACGCGCATCCCGGTCGGCTGAACGTGATCCGCACGGTGCTCGGGCAGCAGCCCGGCGGGCCGCCGGTACGGGTCGCGGACGGCCTCGACGACGCCCTGCGCGGGGCGGACTTCGTGTTCTCCGCGATCCGGGTGGGCGGCACCGCAGGGCGGGTGGAAGACGAGCGAATCCCGCTCGCCGAGGGCGTGCTGGGCCAGGAGACGGTGGGCGCCGGCGGGGTGCTGTACGCCCTGCGCACGGTACCGGTCGCCCGCCGGATCGCCGACCGGGTGCGGGCGGTCGCGCCCGGCGCCTGGGTCATCAACTTCACCAATCCCGCGGGCCTCGTGACCGAGGCGATGTCCGAGGTCCTGGGTGACCGGGTGATCGGGATCTGCGACTCCCCGGTGGGCCTGGTGCGGCGGGCGGCGCGCGCCGCCGGCGCCGATCCGGACGCCGTCGGTTACGACTACACCGGGCTGAACCACCTCGGCTGGCTGCGCTCGCTGACCGCGGACGGCGTGGACCTGCTCCCCGGGCTGCTGGCCGACGACCGGGCGCTGGGCGGTTTCGAGGAGGGCAGGCTGTTCGGCGGCCCCTGGCTGCGGGCGCTGGGCGCACTGCCGAACGAGTACCTGCACTACTACTACTTCCGGCGGGAGACCCTGGCAGCCGTCCGGTCCGCCGCGCACACCCGGGGCGAGTTCCTCGACCGCCAGCAGGGGGAGTTCTTCGCCCGCGCCGCCGCAGAGCCCGGCGAGGCAGCGGAGCTGTGGCGGCGGACCCGCAGGGAGCGCGAGGAGACCTACCTCGCGGACAGCAGGGCGGCGAGTGGCGGCTGGCAGCGGGACACGTGCGACCTGGACGGCGGTGGCTACGACGCGGTGGCGCTGGCCCTGATGCGGGCCCTCGCGCGGGACGCGCCGACCCGGCTGATCCTGAACGTGCCGGGCGGCGGCGTCCTGCCGGCGCTGCCGGACGAGTCGGTGGTCGAGACGGTCTGCGAAGTGACGGCCCGCGGAGCGCGACCGGTGACCGGCACCGGGCTCGGCACGGCGGAACTCGGGCTGGTGCTCCAGCTCAAGGCCGCGGAGCGGGCGACCGTCGAGGCGGCGGTGTCCGGCTCCCGCCGGGCGGCGCTGCGGGCACTGGCCCTGCATCCGCTGGTGGACTCCCCCGCGGTGGCCGCCCGGATCCTGGACCGCGCAGGGCCGCTCCCCGCTCCGGCCTGAGCCGTGGGGCCCCGGGACCGGGGCCCGGCCCGGAGCCTGGGGCCCCGGGCCTTCGGAAGCCGGTCAGCGGCGGGGCGGGAGCGGTACGCGGAGCAGGTCGTGGGCCACGGTGAGCTCCCCGTCGAAGCCGGCCGTCCTGGCCTGCTCGGCGAACCGGTGCGGCTCCCGGTAGCGCTGCGAGAAGTGAGTGAGGACCAGGTGTCGCACCCCCGCTCCGGCGGCCACACGACCGGCCTGCCCGGCGGTGAGGTGGCCGTGCTCCTCGGCGAGAGCGGCGTCCTCGTCCAGGAAGGTGGACTCCGTGACCAGCAGGTCGCAGTCCTGGGCCAGGGCGTACACCCCCTCGCAGAGCCGGGTGTCCATCACGAACGCGAAACGCTGCCCCGGTCGGGGTTCGCTGACGTCCGCCAACTTCACTCCGCGCAACTCACCGGTGCGCCGCAGCAGTCCGACGTCCGGACCGCTGACGCCGTGCGCGGCGAGCCGCTCGGGCAGCATCCGCAGGCCCGGCGGCTCCTCCAGCCGGTAGCCGTAGGACTCCACGGGGTGGGAGAGCCTGCGGGCGGACAGCGACAGGACGCCCAGCCGCGCGAGTTCGCCGTTCCGCTCGACGGGTTCGACCCGCAGCGGCACCGTCTCCCGGTAGGCGGTGGCGTACCGCAGGCGGTCGAAGAACCGTCGCCCGGAGGCCGGGAAGTGGGCCGTGACCGGGTGCGGCACCCGGTCCAGGTTGATCCGCTGGATCACGCCCGCCAGCCCCAGCGAGTGGTCGCCGTGGAAGTGGGTGACGCACAGCCGGGTCAGGTCGTGGGCGGAGACACCGGCGAGCAGCATCTGCCGCTGGGTGCCCTCGCCGGGGTCGAACAGCAGGCCCTCGCCGTCCCAGCGCAGGAAGCACCCGTGGTGGTTGCGGTGGCGGGTCGGGACCTGGCTCGCCGTGCCCAGCACGATCAGTTCGCGCACGGACACCGGTTACCCGGGCGGCCAGTCGAGCCCGCGCCCGGCGAGCACGTGGGCATGGGCGTGGAAGACCGTCTGCCCCGCGGCGGCCCCGGTGTTGAACACCAGCCGGTACGCGCCCGCCCGCTCCAGACCGGCCACCTCCCCGGCGACGCGGACCACCTCGGCCATCGTCGCGGGCTCCTCGGCGGCCAGTTCCGCGGCGTCCCGGTGGTGCGACTTGGGGATCGCCAGTACGTGCACGGGCGCCTGCGGGTTGATGTCCCGGAAGGCGAGCGCGTGCTCCGTCTCCAGGACGACGGTCGCCGGCACCTCTCCGGCCACGATCTTGCAGAACAGGCAGTCCGCCTGCGGTTCTCCAGCCATGCCGCCGAGGTTACCGGCCCGGGCCCCGGCGGGTGGCACGGGCCGGTCACCGGCACGGCGCACGGGCCGCAGCGCCGCAAGATCCGCAGCACCGCACGCGGCGACCGGGACCACTCCGGACGTCAGCTCCAGCGGCCGGAGCGGCCCAGCAGCAGGGCCGCGGCCGCCGTGCCCGCGGTCGAGGTGCGCAGCACGCTGCGGCCCAACCGGTAGGGACGGCCACCCGCCGCGGAGAACTGCGCCAGCTCCTCCGGTGACACCCCGCCCTCCGGGCCGACGACGAGCACCAGCTCCCCGGCGGCGGGCAGTCCGGCGGTCGCCAGGGCGCGGTCCCCCTCCTCGTGGAGCACCGCGACGAAGTCGGCCGCCGCAAGGAGCGGGAGCAGCCCCCGGGTGGCGGTGGGCTCCTCGACGACGGGGAAGCGCAGCCGGCGCGACTGCTTGCCCGCCTCCCGCGCGGTCGCCCGCCACTTCGCGAGGGCCTTCGCGCCGCGGTCGCCCTTCCACTGCGTGACGCACCGGGCGGCGGCCCAGGGCACGATCCGGTCGACGCCGGTCTCCGTCAGCATCTCGACCGCGAGTTCGCCCCGGTCGCCCTTGGGCAGGGCCTGCACCACGGTGATCCGCGGTCGGTGCTCCGGCTCGGTGCGCAGCTCGGTGACGGCGACCTCCAACCGGTCCTTGCCACTCACCGAGGCGACCGTCCCGTACGCACCCCGGCCCCCGCCGTCGGTGAGCACCAGCTCCTCACCGACCCGCAGCCGACGTACCGACACCGCGTGCCGCCCCTCCGGGCCGTCGAGCGGTACGGTCCCGGTGGCCAGCCGGTCCGGCTCCACCAGGAACACCGGTGCGGTCATGGGGCTCCCTTGGCAGCGAGCGCCTCGCGGGCGGTCGCCAGTTCGGCGGCCAGCAGCTCGACGAGCGGACCGGCCGGCAGTTCCCGGGCGAGCCGGTGGCCCTGGCCCGCCCACAGCGCCATGCCCTGCGGGTCGCCGGCCCTGGCCGCGGCCTTGCGCAGCCCGGAGGTGAGATGGTGCACCTGCGGATAGGCCGCCGGCGCGTAGGGACCGTGCTCACGCATGAACCGGTTGACGAGCCCCCGGGCGGGCCGACCGGAGAACGCGCGGGTGATCTCGGTGCGGGTGAACAGCGGGTTGGTCAGCGCCTGCTTGTGCAGCGGATTCGCACCCGACTCCGGGCAGACCAGGAAGGCCGTGCCGAGTTGGCCGGCGCCGGCGCCGGCGGCGAGCACCGCGGCGATCTGCTCACCGAGCATCAGCCCGCCCGCGGCGATGATCGGCAGGTCCACCGTCGCCCGCACCTGGGCGATCAGCGTCAGCAGTCCCACTCCGGCGGCACGGCCGTCCGACTGCGGGTCATCGCGGTGGGTGCCCTGGTGTCCGCCCGCCTCCACGCCCTGCACGCAGAGGATGTCCGCCCCGGACCACTGGGCGGCCTGCGCCTCCGCGACCGAGGTGACCGTGACGGCGGTGACCGTGCCGACCTCCGCGAACCGCTCCAGCACCCGGCGGGAGGGGCAGCCGAAGGTGAAGGAAACCATCGGGACCGGGTCGTCGAGGAGGATGGCGACCTTGCCCTCGTAGGCGTCGTCGTTCCCCTGGTCCGGGTCTCCCAGCTCGGTGTCGTACCAGGACGACTCGCCGGCGAGCTGCTCCCGGTACACCTCGACGGCGACGGTGGTGTCGCTGCCCGGGCCCTGGGAGGACTGCGGCATGAACAGGTTCACCCCGAACGGGCGGTCCGTCAGCCTTCGCAGCGCCCTGGTCTCCTCGTACACCGCCTCCGGCGTCTTGTAGCCCGCAGCCAGGAAACCGAGGCCACCGGCCCGGCAGACAGCCGCGGCAAGCTCCGGGCAGGACGCCCCGCCGGCCATCGGGGCCTGCACGATGGGGTGCGCGGACAGAGCGGAGAGTGTCGTCAGCACGGAGGACATGGGGCCATCCTTTCACGCACCGCGATCCCCACCGCGGGCGGCACCGGCGCCTCGTACGGCGCCGGGGCGCGGTGGCCTCCCACCGGGCCCGGGGGCCGACGGGACGCCACCGCATGCCGGGTCAGCGTCCGTTGAAGGCGTCCTTCAACCGGGAGAAGAGCCCCTGCTGACCGGGCTGGAACTGGCCGACCGGCCGCTCCTCACCGCGCAGCTGGGCAAGCCGGCGCAGCAGCTCCTCCTCCTCGGGCTCCAGCTTCGAGGGGGTCTGCACCTCGACGTGGACGATCAGGTCGCCCCGCCCGCCGCCGCGCAGGTGGGTGACGCCGCGTCCGTGCAGCGGGACCGACTGCCCGGACTGGGTGCCGGGCCGGATGTCGACCTCCTCCATCCCGTCCAGCGTCTCCAGCGGGCACTGGGTGCCCAGCGCTGCCGCCGTCATCGGGATGGTGACGGTGCAGTGGAGGTCGTCGCCTCGCCGCTGGAAGACGGGGTGGGCGTTCTCGTGGATCTCGACGTAGAGGTCGCCGGCGGGACCGCCGCCCGGACCGACCTCGCCCTCGCCCGCGAGCGCGATCCGGGTGCCGTTGTCGACACCGGCCGGGATCTTCACCGTCAGGCTGCGCCGGGAGCGCACCCGGCCGTCGCCCGCGCACTCCGGGCACGGCGTCGGGACCACGGTGCCGAAGCCCTGGCACTGCGGACACGGCCTGGAGGTCATGACCTGCCCGAGGAAGGAACGGGTCACCTGCGAGACCTCGCCACGCCCGCGGCACATGTCGCAGGTCTGCGCCGAGGTGCCCGGCGCCGCCCCCTCGCCGCTGCACGTGGTGCAGACGGTGGCGGTGTCGACCTGGATCTCCTTCGTGGTGCCGAAGGCCGCCTCTTCGAGGTCGATGTCCAGCCGGATCATGGCGTCCTGGCCCCGGCGGGTGCGGGAGCGCGGTCCGCGCTGCGCCGCGTTGCCGAAGAAGGCGTCCATGATGTCGGAGAAGTTGCCGAAGCCGCCGCCACCGCCGAAACCACCGCCGCCAGCGCCGCCCGGGTCGCCGCCCAGGTCGTACATCTGCTTCTTCTGCGGATCGGAGAGGACCTCGTAGGCGGTGTTGATCTCCTTGAACCGCTCCTGGGTCTTCGGATCCGGGTTCACGTCCGGGTGCAGCTCCCGGGCGAGCCTGCGGAAGGCCTTCTTGATCTCTTCCTGCGAGGCATCCCGCTGCACACCCAGGATCGCGTAGTAGTCCGTCGCCATTTATGACTCCGCGAGAATCTGTCCGACGTAACGTGCCACTGCGCGTACCGCTCCCATCGTTCCGGGGTAATCCATGCGGGTCGGTCCGACCACGCCGAGTTTGGCCACTGCCTCGCCGCCGGAACCGTAGCCGACGGACACCACCGAAGTGGAATTCAGTCCTTCATGGGCGTTCTCGTGACCGATACGGACCGACATTCCCGAGTCCGTCGCCTCGCCCAGCAGCTTCAGCAGGACCACCTGCTCCTCCAGCGCTTCCAGCACCGGGCGGATGGTCAGCGGGAAGTCCGGGCCGAAACGCGTCAGGTTGGCGGTGCCACCGATCATCAGACGCTCCTCGGTCTCCTCGACCAGGGTGTCCAGCAGGGTGGAGAGCACGGCCGAGACCGTACTGCGGTCCTCCGTGTCGAAGGAATCCGGCAGGTCCTGCACCAGGCGCGCGACCTCGGTGAACCGCTGCCCGACGACCCGGCTGTTCAGCCGGGCCCGCAGATCCGCCACCGAGGGTTCGCCGATCGGCTCGGGGCAGTCGATCAGCCGCTGCTCCACCCGCCCGGTGTCGGTGATCAGGACCAGCATCAGCCGCGCCGGGGCGAGCGCCAGCAGCTCCACGTGCCGGACGGTGGAGCGGGTCAGCGAGGGGTACTGCACCACGGCGACCTGCCGGGTGAGCTGCGCCAGCAGCCGCACCGTGCGGCCCACCACGTCGTCCAGGTCGACGGCGCCGTCCATGAAGTTCTGGATGGCGCGGCGCTCCGGGGAGGACAGCGGCTTGACACCGGCGAGCCGGTCCACGAAGAGGCGGTAGCCCTTGTCCGTGGGGATCCGGCCGGCGCTGGTGTGCGGCTGGGCGATGAAGCCCTCCTCCTCCAGCGCGGCCATGTCGTTGCGCACCGTCGCCGGGGAAACCTGGAGCTGGTGCCGCTCGGTGAGTGCCTTGGAACCGACCGGCTCCTCGGTACCCACATAGTCCTGGACGATGGCACGCAGCACCTCAAGCCTGCGTTCACTGAGCATTCGGCGCACCTCCCGTCCGCTGATGGGCCTGTCGTGACCCGTGGGTCTCGTTTGGCACTCCGAGGCTGCGAGTGCCAGCTTCCCCTGAGCAAGTGTACGGCCGGGTACCGCGGCCTGAGCAAGGGCGGCGGCCCCGACCGTACCGTGCGACGCGCCCCGCCGGGGACCCGTCCCCCTCCGCATCCCGCGCCCGGACGGGAGCGCGGAAGCCGTACGGTGGCGAAGGCGGGACTTCCGGAGCAGACCGGCGCCCGCGCGGAGGGAGACGTATGACACCCCGCTGGGAGGAGCTCGCCCCCGGTGTGCTCCGCTGCCGTCTGCCGGGCTGGGACGCGACGGTCGGCGTGGTCGCGGGCTCGGAGGCCGTGCTGGTCGTCGACACCGGCTCCGGGCTGCGGGACGGCGCGCTGATCCGGGACGAGGTGCACCGGCTGGGCGGCCGTCCGGTCATCCACGTCGCCCTGACACATCCGCACTTCGACCATGTGCTCGGCACCGCCGCCCTCCCCGGCGCGCGGGTGTACGGCGCGCCGGGCACGGCCGCGCTGCTCGCCGGGGGCGGCGAGGCGCTGCGCGCCGACGCGGTCCGGCACGGTGCCGACCCCGTCGCCGCGGCCGAGGCCTCCGGCGCGGTGGTCGCGCCGGAGCACGAGGTCTCCGGCAAACTGCCGCTCCGGCTGGGCGGGCGGGACGTACTGCTGACCGACGTCGGCCCGGGGCACACCGGTCACGACCTGGCCGTGCTGGTCCCCGGGCCGCCCGCGGTGGTCTTCTGCGGCGACCTCGTGGAGGAGTCCGGCGCACCGCAGGCCGGACCGGACGCCGTTCCGGCCTGCTGGCCCGCCGCGCTCGACCGGCTGCTGGCCCTCGGCGGGCCGGCCGCGGACTACGTCCCGGGGCACGGGGCCGTGGTCGACGCGGCCTTCGTCGCGGCCCAACGCGACGAGCTGGCGCGCCGATTCGGGGGCGGATGACCGCACACCCGCGTCCGCGGGGGCAGAATGGTGCCATGCGCAGCAGGAGCTACGGACCCGACCTCACTCCGCCGTGGAAGCGGCCCGCGCCGGTGCCCGAGGTGCCGGCCGACCCGGGGCTGGTGGTTGAGGAGCCCGGCACCGGCTTCTGCGGTGCGGTGATCCGCTGCGAGAAGACGGCGGAGGGCCTCACCGTCACTCTGGAGGACCGCTTCGGCAAGCACCGGGTCTTCCCGATGGCACCGCGCGGCTTCCTGCTGGAGGGCCGTCCCGTCACGCTGGTCCGCCCCGGCACGGGGACGGCGGCGCGGGCCGCTCCGAGGCGGACGGCCTCCGGTTCCCTCGCGGTGCCGGGGGCACGGGCACGGGTGGCCAGGGCGGGCCGGATCTTCGTCGAGGGCCGGCACGACGCGGAACTGGTGGAACGCGTCTGGGGCGACGACCTGCGCATCGAGGGCGTGGTGGTGGAGTACCTGGCCGGCATCGACGACCTGCCGCGGATCGTCGAGGACTTCGGCCCGACCCCGGACGCCCGGCTCGGCGTCCTCGTCGACCACCTGGTGCCCGGCTCCAAGGAGTCCAGGATCGCGTCCGCGGTGCGGGACGAGGACGTGCTGATCGTCGGCCATCCGTACATCGACGTCTGGGAGGCGGTGAAGCCCGCCTCGGTCGGCATCGACGCCTGGCCCCGAGTGCCGCACGGCCAGGACTGGAAGACCGGCGTGTGCCGCTCGCTGGGCTGGCCGGAGAACACCGGAGCGGCCTGGCAGCGCATCCTCGGCTCGGTCCGCTCCTACCGCGACCTCCAGCCGGACCTGCTCGGGCCGGTGGAGCGGCTCATCGACCACGTCACCGTGGGCGGGCCCACCGGCTGACGGCGCCCGTGCGCCTGCGGCCCCGCGTCCCCCGACGCCGGACGGCGTCCGGCGCGGTGCCGATGCCGGACAATGGGGGGCATGCCCTCTGCACTGCCCGACGGCGACCCGATGCCCGAGGACGGGTCCCTGCCCGCCCACGCCCTGACCGGGGGCGCGAGCCGCCCGCTGGGCTTCTACCTCCACGTGCCCTACTGCGCCACCCGCTGCGGCTACTGCGACTTCAACACCTACACCACCGAGGAGCTGCGCAGCGCGAACGGGACGGCCGCCTCCCGGGAGACCTACGCGGCCAACCTGGTCGAAGAGGTCCGACTGGCCCGCAAGGTGCTCGGAGACGAACCCCGCCCGGTGGAGACCGTCTTCGTCGGCGGCGGCACCCCCACCCTGCTGCCCGCGGCCGACCTGGCCCGGATGCTGGCCGCCGTCCGCGAGGAGTTCGGGCTGGCCGAGGGCGTGGAGGTCACCACCGAGGCCAACCCGGAGTCCGTCGACCCCGCCTACCTCTCGGAGCTGCGCGCGGCCGGGTTCAACCGCGTCTCGTTCGGCATGCAGAGCGCCCGGCAGCACGTGCTGCGGGTCCTCGACCGGCAGCACACCCCGGGCCGTCCCGAGGCCTGCGTGGTCGAGGCCCGGGCAGCCGGATTCGACCACGTCAACCTGGACCTGATCTACGGAACCCCCGGGGAGAGCGACGACGACTGGCGGGCCTCGCTGGCCGCGGCCGTGGCGGCGGGCCCCGACCACGTGTCGGCGTACGCGCTCATCGTCGAGGAGGGCACCGGGCTGGCCCGGCGCATCCGCCGCGGCGAGGTGCCGATGACCGACGACGACGTGCACGCGGACCGCTACCTGATCGCCGAGGAGATGCTCTCGGCGGCCGGGCTGCACTGGTACGAGGTGTCGAACTGGGCCGCCGAGGGGGCCTCGGCGGCCCGCTGCCGCCACAACGAGCTGTACTGGACAGGCGCCGACTGGTGGGGGGCCGGGCCCGGAGCGCACAGCCACGTCGGCGGTGTCCGCTGGTGGAACGTCAAGCACCCGGCGGCCTACGCGCAGGCCCTGTCCGAGGGGCGCTCCCCCGGGGCGGGACGTGAGGTGCTCTCCGAGGAGGACCGGCGGGTGGAGCGAATCCTGCTGGAGCTCCGGCTGGCGTCCGGCTGCCCGCTGGACCTGCTCACACAGGCGGGGACCGAGGCCGCCCGCCGGGCCGTCGAGTCCGGACTGCTCCGGGCCGAGGCCCACCGGGAGGGCCGGGCGGTGCTCACGCTGCGCGGGCGGCTGCTCGCCGACGGCGTGGTGCGCGAACTGGTCGACTGAGCCCGGAAAGCCGCGGCGGCCCGGGGCTCCGGGCCGCCGCGGTACGACCGAGGGCCCCGCCCCGGGGAAGGGGGCAGGGCCCTCGGTACGGTGCTGCTCGATGCGCCGCACCCGCGTGGCGAACGCAGGCCGCGTGCGGCGCGTGGGGTGCTCGTCCGATCGGAGCGGCTGATGAGAGGGAGCCGCCGGCGACCGGCAGGTTCGGGGGCGTATGCCGCCCCCGGGATCACTTCTGGAGCGAGGCCACCGAACGGCTCATCGCCGACTTCTTGTTGGCGGCGTTGTTGCGGTGCAGCACGCCCTTGCTGACGGCCTTGTCGAACTTGCGGCCGGCCACGCGCGCGGCGGTGGTGGCCTTCTCGGCGTCACCGGCGGCAACGGCCTCGCGTACGCGGCGGACCGCGGTCTTGAGCTCGGACTTGACCGCCTTGTTGCGCTGGCGGGACTTCTCGTTGGTCTTGATCCGCTTGAGCTGGGACTTGATGTTCGCCACGAAGGAGCCTTCTCAGGTTTCGGAAATGTGTGCAGTACCGCTGATCGGCCCGGTGGTCGGCTCGGCGAGCACCCGGGCGGGGGTCAGCAGGCACAGTCGCCCACGGTACCAGCAGGCCCCGGCCCCCTCCCAATCCGCTGACCGGCGCCGACCTACCGCCGTCCCCGGCATCCGCCACCCCGCCCGCCACCCTGACGGGGGCCGCCGGTCCCCGGCGGGCGCCGCCCCGCTCCGCGGCGGGGTGGCGCCCGTACGGGGAGCAGGTGGCGCGCTCATGGGACGATGGGGGTGACCCATCGATCCGCAGCCATGACCCCGACAGGACCCCGCGTGCCCGCGACCCCCTCGAACGTGCCGGAGCCGAGTCGTACCGACCCGGCGCTGATTCGCAATTTCTGCATCATCGCGCACATCGACCACGGCAAGTCCACACTCGCCGACCGGATGCTCCAGCTCACCGGAGTCGTCGAGCAGCGACAGATGCGCGCCCAGTACCTCGACCGCATGGACATCGAGCGTGAGCGCGGTATCACGATCAAGTCCCAGGCCGTGCGGATGCCGTGGTCGCCCACCGAGGGCGACAACTCCGGCGGTCCGCACATCCTGAACATGATCGACACCCCGGGCCACGTGGACTTCACCTACGAGGTCTCCCGTTCGCTCGCCGCATGCGAGGGCTGCGTCCTGCTGGTGGACGCAGCCCAGGGCATCGAGGCGCAGACCCTGGCGAACCTCTACCTGGCGATGGAGAACGAACTCACCATCATCCCGGTGCTCAACAAGATCGACCTGCCGGCGGCCCAGCCGGACAAGTTCGCCGCCGAGCTCGCCCACCTGATCGGCTGCGAGCCCCAGGAGGTGCTGCGGGTCTCGGCGAAGACCGGCGAGGGCGTGGGAGAGCTGCTGGACGAGGTGGTCAAGCTCGTCCCGGCACCGGTCGGGGTGGCCGACTCCCCCGCCCGCGCGATGATCTTCGACTCGGTCTACGACTCCTACCGCGGCGTGGTCACCTACGTGAAGGTCGTCGACGGACGGCTCGGCAAGCGCGAGCGGATCCGGATGATGTCCACCGGCGCCACCCACGAGCTACTGGAGATCGGCAGCAACTCACCGGAGATGAAGGCCGCGGAGGGCCTGGGGGTCGGCGAGGTCGGCTACCTGATCACCGGCGTGAAGGACGTCCGGCAGTCGAAGGTCGGCGACACCATCACCCAGCTCACCAGGGGTGCGACCGAGGCACTGCCCGGTTACAAGGAACCCAAGCCGATGGTGTTCTCCGGCATCTACCCGCTCGACGGGTCGGACTACCCGGAACTGCGGGACGCGCTGGACAAGCTCCAGCTCAACGACGCCGCGCTGGTCTACGAACCGGAGACCTCCGCGGCCCTCGGCTTCGGCTTCCGGGTCGGCTTCCTGGGTCTGCTGCACCTGGAGGTGATCAGGGAGCGCCTGGAGCGAGAGTTCGGGCTGGACCTGATCGCCACCGCACCCAACGTGGTCTACCGGGTGAACATGGAGGACGGCAGCGAGCACACCGTCACCAACCCGAGCGAGTTCCCCACGGGGAAGATCGCGGAGGTGCACGAGCCGATCGTGAAGGCGACGCTGCTGGCGCCGAGCGAGTTCGTCGGCGCCATCATGGAGCTGTGCCAGACCCGGCGCGGCAACCTCCAGGGCATGGACTACCTGTCCGAGGACCGAGTGGAGCTGCGCTACACCCTGCCGCTCGCCGAGATCGTCTTCGACTTCTTCGACGCACTGAAGTCCAAGACCCGCGGTTACGCCTCCCTGGACTACGAACCCACCGGCGAGCAGACGTCCGCGCTCGTCAAGGTGGACATCCTGCTGCACGGCGACAAGGTGGACGCGTTCTCCGCCATCGTGCACAAGGACAAGGCGTACGCCTACGGCGTGCGGATGGCGGGCAAGCTGCGCGACCTCATTCCGCGGCAGTTCTTCGAGGTGCCGATCCAGGCCGCGATCGGCTCCCGGGTGATCGCCCGGGAGACGGTACGGGCGCTGCGCAAGGACGTCCTCGCCAAGTGCTACGGCGGTGACATCTCCCGGAAGCGGAAGCTGCTGGAGAAGCAGAAGGAGGGCAAGAAGCGGATGAAGGTCGTGGGCCGGGTCGAGGTCCCGCAGGAAGCCTTCATCGCGGCGCTCTCCAGCGACGACAGCGGCGATGCGAAGGCGAAGAAGTAGCGCCGCGCTCGCGTCCTGCGGGACGCGTGCGGACGGCACCGCCCCTCCTGGGACGCACCCCGGACGGGGCGGACGTCCCCCCTCCGGGCCGCCCGCCCCGCGGCGGCGGCCCGTGCCGGCCCCGGGCAGATGCCCGTCCCCGGTGCGGGCGATTCCGGCTCCGGGGGCGTTTCCCGCCGCCGCGGGAGCTCGTTGGGGCCGGTGGCCGACAGGCCGCGAGGAACGGGCACACGAACGAGAGGAACGCTGCCGTGGCGTACGGAAGGACGGCGAGGGCGCTGGCCGGCTCGGTGCTGCTGCTGGGCGCCGGTGCGCAGGCCGCGCAGGCCGCGGAGACGACCGGCTCCACGGGCCCCGGCCCGGTGTGCGGGGCGGTCGACTCGCTGGGGGTGGGGGAGGACCGGGTCCACCTCGACCTGGGCGAGGACCAGCCGCGCTACGACTCCTGGGCGGACGATTCCGCCCAACAGGTCTGCGGCGGCGTCGACTCGGCGGTCCCGCTCCCCGCACCGCATGGCGCGGACACTCCGATTCCGCCGATCCTGGGCGGCCTCCCGCTGCGCTGAGTACGTGCGCCGGGGCCGGAGGCGGGTGAGAATGGCAGGCTCGCAGCCTCTTACATAGTGGAGCTGCGGCCTTTACTCTGATCACCGCTTGAAGAGTTACTCATCAGTCACCCCCCAGCAACGACGCGGGCCCCGGAGGATGTCGTGAGCGACACACAGTCCCTGATCGATAACCGGCCCCCCTCGGTGGCGACGCTTTTCCTGGAGCGCCTCGCAGCCACGCCGGAGGGTGAGGCGTACCGCTACCCGGTGCCCCCGGCCGACGGCCGGGGGCCGGACGAGTGGCGGGCCTACACCTGGGCGCAGGCGGCCGAGCGGGTCTTCGCGATCGCCGCCGGGCTGCAGGACCTGGGAGTGACGGCGGAGCAGCGCGTCGCGGTCGCCTCGAACACCCGGGTGGACTGGATCCTCGCCGACCTGGGCATCCTCTGCGCCGGAGCGGCCACGACCACCGTCTACCCCAGCACCAACCCCGAGGAGACGGCGTACATCCTCGCCGACTCCGACAGCCGGGTGCTGATCGCGGAGGACACCGGCCAGCTGGCGAAGGTGCGGGCGAGCCGCGCCGAGCTGCCGCACCTCGCCCACGTGGTGCTGATCGACGCGGACGGTGAGGGCCGCGAGGACCCGTCAGACCCGGACGGCTGGGTGCTCACGCTCGACGGGCTGATGGAACGCGGCAACGCCTACCTGGAGAAGCACCCGGACGCCGTCAGGGACACCGTGGCCTCGCTCCGGTCGGACCAGTTGGCCACCCTGATCTACACCTCGGGGACCACCGGCAAGCCGAAGGGCGTGCGGCTGGCGCACGACTGCTGGTCCTACATGGGCAAGGCCATCGCCCAGAGCGGGCTCGCCCGCCCGGACGACGTGCAGTACCTCTGGCTCCCGCTGGCGCACGTGTTCGGCAAGGTCCTCACCGCCGGCCAGATCGAGGTCGGGCACGTGACCGCGGTGGACGGCCGGATCGACAAGATCATCGAGAATCTGTCGGTCGTGCAGCCGACCTACATGGCCGCCGTTCCGCGGATCTTCGAGAAGGTGTACAACGGCGTGGCCGCCAAGGCACGGGCTGGCGGCGGCGCGAAGTACCGGATCTTCCAGTGGGCCGCCGGGGTGGCCAGGGAGTACGCCAAGGTCACCCAGGAGAACTTCCGCCGGACGGGCACCGCGAGCGCCCCGGCGGGCCTGAAGGCGAAGCACGCGGTCGCCGACAAGCTGGTGTACGCCAAGCTCCGCGAGGCCTTCGGCGGCCGGATGCGGGCCTGCGTCTCCGGTTCCGCGGCGCTCGCCCCGGACATCGGCTTCTTCTTCGCCGGTGCCGGCGTGCACATCCTGGAGGGCTACGGTCTGACCGAGTCGAGCGCGGCCAGCTTCGTCAACCCCGGCGAGGCCTACCGGACCGGCACGGCCGGGAAGCCGATGCCCGGCTGCGAGGTCCGGATCGCCGACGACGGCGAAATCCTGCTCCGCGGACCGGGGATCATGCAGGGCTATCACGGACTGCCGGAGAAGACCGCCGAGGTGCTCGAGTCGGACGGCTGGTTCCACACCGGCGACATCGGCGAGCTCTCCGACGACGGCTACCTGCGCATCACCGACCGCAAGAAAGACATCTTCAAGACCTCCGGTGGCAAGTACGTCGCCCCCGCAGAGATCGAGGGCCAGTTCAAGGCGATCTGCCCCTTCGTCTCGACCATCCTGGTGCACGGCGCGGACCGCAACTTCTGCACGGCGCTGATCGCGCTGGACGAGCCGGCGATCACGGGCTGGGCGGCCGAGCACGGGCTCTCCGGCCGCAGCTACACCGACGTGGTGTCCTCCGACGAGGTGCACGAGCTGGTCGGCGGCTACGTCGATCGGCTGAACCGGCAGGTGCAGCGCTGGCAGACCATCAAGCAGTACCGGGTGCTGCCCCGTGACCTCGACGTCGAGCACGGCGAGCTGACACCCAGCCTCAAACTCAAGCGGCCCGTCGTGGAGCGTGGGTTCGGCCACCTGCTCGACGACATGTACGCGGGCGCCCGGGAGAAGTGACCCCGCTGGCTGCGCGGGCGGCCGTCCGGTCGGACCAGCCGGGTACGGCTCCCGCGCAGTCGCCACCGGGCGGCGCGGAGAGCGTCGGCCCGGGAGATCGCGGGCCCGGAGGCCGGGACCCCGGGCGGCTCCGTGGAGAGGGGAGGTCAGGCGGGGTCCCGCTCCAGCCAGCCCTCGTACCCATCTGCCAGGCTGTCGAGCCCGGCCGGGTCGCAACGACCCTCCGGGTCCTCGACCACGACGAGCCACTGGGCGTCCTCGGCGTCGTCCTCGCCTGCCAGGGCGTCCCGGACGAGCCGCGTCTCCAGGGCCGTGCCGAACTCCCCGGCCAGGTCCTCAGCGACCTCCTCGGCGCTGTCCCTGTCGGGCAGCACCAGCACATGCCGTACCTCACTCACCCGGCTATTGTGCCGGACCCGGTGTGCAGCAGGCCGCAGCGGGGGCGGTAGGTGCGGGAATGCTGTCGGCGGGGCGTGAAATGCTGTCCGCGATGCCTCCGAAAGCCAAGAAGCCCCGCTCCGACGACCCGCTGGCCCCGCTCACCCTCGCGGTCGGCCAGGAGGACCTCCTCATCGACCGCGCGGTGCGTACGGTCATCGTTGCGGCCCGCGCCACCGACCCCGACACCGACGTCAGGGACCTCGCGCCGGGTGAGCTCCAGCCCGGCACCCTCGACGAGCTGACCAGCCCGTCGCTGTTCGCCGAGCGCAAGGTGGTCGTCGTCCGGCAGGCGCAGGACCTCGGCGCCGACAGCGTCAAGGACGTCAAGGCCTACCTCGCGTCCCCCGCCGAGGAGATCACCCTGATCCTGGTCCACGCCGGAGGTGCCAAGGGCAAGGGCCTGCTCGACGCCGCGCGAAAGGCCGGGGCCAGGGAGGTCACCTGCCCGAAGATGACCAAACCGGCCGACCGGTTGGCCTTCGTCGTCGGGGAGTTCCGCGCGCTCGGCCGCTCCGCCACCCCGGAGGCGTGCCAGGCACTGGTGGACTCCATCGGCAGCGACCTGCGGGAGCTGGCCTCGGCGTGCGCCCAGCTCACCGCCGACGTGGAGGGCACCATCGACGACACGGTGGTCGGCCGCTACTACACCGGGCGAGCCGAGGCGTCGAGCTTCGCCGTCGCCGACCGGGCGGTCGAGGGGCGGGCGGCGGCGGCACTGGAGACGCTCCGGTGGGCCCTGGCCACCGGGGTGGCCCCGGTGCTGGTGACGAGCGCGCTGGCCCAGGGAGTGCGGGCCATCGGCAAGCTCGCCTCGGCCCCGGGGGGACTGCGCCCCGGCGACCTGGCCCGGGAGCTGGGCATGCCGCCGTGGAAGATCGACCGGGTACGCCAGCAGATGCGGGGCTGGTCCGCGGACGGGGTCGCGGTGGCCCTGCGAGCCGTGGCCGAGGCCGACGCGGCCGTGAAGGGCGGCGGCTACGACCCCGCCTACGCGCTGGAGAAGGCCGTGGTCACCATCGCCCGCGCCGCCCGCTCGCGCTGAGCCGGAAGCGCCAAGGCGCCTCGCGCGGGCCCGCGGGACGAGCCCCGGGTCCGGTCACGCGCGGGGCTGCGCGAGTGCAGGGCAAGTCAGGCGGGGCAGGACACAGGCCGGGCGGGGTACGGCAGGCGCGCAGGGGGGCTCAGATGTCGCCCTCACCGCGCCTGGGCGGGCCGGAGTCCTCCGCCGGCTCGCGGAGCGCCTCCAGGGTGGTCCTGGTGTCCGAGGTCAGCGCCTCCTTCAGCTCCTCCGCCGAGAGCCGGTCCTCACTGCCCGCCGAGGAGAGATCGCTCCAGTCCATGCTGCTCTCCAGCCAGCCGTCCCGGACCGAGAGCATCGCCCACCGGACCGCGTCGTCGTCCCTGTCCCGGTCGGTGATCAGGAAGGCCTCGTCCCCGAGACCCTCGACCGCCTCGACCGCGTACGCGGACGTGTCGTCGGACCGTCCCTCGTAGCCGCGCATCCGGGCCGCGAACTCGCCCTCCGGGTCGGACCTCTTGTGCCACTGGGCCTGGAAGCTCACATAGGTGACCTCGTAGTCCTCGGCGTCGGGAGCCTTGAACCGGAGGCTGCAGTGACTGGAGTCGAGCGCGTGGTCCTCCGCGTGGTGGCCGTCCGGGTCGCGCTCCGGGTCGGGTGCGTAGTGCTCGGAGAGCGCGGACGTGTCCAGGGCCGCGCACAGGTCGCTGTGGAAGTGGTAGCCGGCGAGATCGGCCTCCGGCTCCCGGTCGCCGAACCCGCCCGACACGATCACGGCCGCGGCCCAGACCGCGGAGGCGAGGATGGCGCCGCTGAGACCCCATGCCCACCCCGGCAGCCGCCCGCGCGGCGGCCCCCCGGGACCGGCGGGCCCCGGGTACGGGCCGGCCTGCGGCACACCCTGCCCGGCGTACGGCGGCCCCGCCGCGCCGTACCCGGCGGTCGGCCGACCGTACGGGGCGGCGGCCCCGCCGTACGGCTGCGGGTGCGGGACGGGTCGGGCGTACGGATTGTGCTGCGGTTCCCCCGGTGCGGACATACAAGGAAGATACCGCCCGTGCTCCCGGCCGGGGCATCCCCCCGGAGCCGCCGGCGACGGCCCCTCCGGGCGCTCCGGCCGGCCCGGACGACCCGTAGGCCGCGGGCATCCCCGGTGACGGCCACCTCCCCTTCGGTGTCGGTGCGCAGGACGGTCGCCCCGGTCGCGCGCAGGGCGGCCACTGTCCGGGGCGAGGGGTGGCCGTAGGAGTTCCCGGCGCCGACGGAGATCAGGGCCACGTCCGGACTCAGCCTCTCCAGCAGTTCCGGGTGCTGGTATCCCGAACCGTGATGGGCGACCTTGAGGACGTCCACCGGCCCCAGCTCCGGGTGCCGAACCAGCAGAGCACGCTGCGCTCCCGGTTCGAGGTCGCCCGGGAGGAGGACCGAGATGCCTGCCACCCGCAGCAGCAGGGTCACGCTGGAGTCGTTGGAGGACTGGCCGGCGGTGTCCTCCGGCGGCCACAGCACCTGCCAGTCGAGCGCGGGACCCAGTCGGCGCCGCTCCCCCGGCACGGCGCGGAGCACGGGCACACCAGCCCCGTCGGCCACCCGGTCGACGAACGCGGCCTGCTCGGCCGGCTCGCGCACGGTCGTGGTCTGCACGGCACCGACGGACCGCCCGTCCAGCACTCCAGGCAGACCGGCGACATGATCGGCGTGGAAGTGGCTCAGCACGACGAGCGGCACCCGGTGGACGGCCAACCCGCGCAGGCAGCGGTCCATCGCGCCGGGGTCCGGGCCGGTGTCGACAACCAGGGCGGTGCCCTCGCCCGCGGCGACAACGAGGCCGTCCCCCTGTCCGACGTCGCAGGCCACCACTCGCCAGGCCGGCGGCGGCCAGCCGGTGATGACCCGCTCCACCGGCGCCGGGCGCAGCAGGATCACGACGAGCAGGAGCGCGCAGCCCAGGGCGGTCCACACGTGCCGGAGGGCATGGCGCAGGAGGCCCAGGACGGCCAGGGTACTCAGCGCGAGGAGTGCCGCGCCCGTCCAGCCGCCCGGCCAGTCGATCCGGGCTCCGGGGAGGTCCGCGCCCGTACGGGCGATGGCCGCGATCCACCCGGCGGGCCAGCCCGCGAGGCGGCTCAGCAGCACGGCCAGGGGCATCAGGAGGGGTGCAGTGACCAGAGCGGCCCATCCCAGCACGGTGGCAGGGGCGAAGGCCAGTTGCGCCAGCAGGTTGCACGGCACGGCGACCAGGCTGACCTGCATCGCGAACACGGCCACCACCGGCGCGCAGACGACCTGGGCGGCCCCGGCGGCGGCCAGTGCCTCCGCCGGGCGGCTCGGCATCCCGCGGCGCCGGAGCCCCCGGCTCCAGGCGGGTGCGAGGGTGAGCAGGGCGCCGGTCGCCAGCACCGAGAGCAGGAAACCGTACGACCTGGCCAGGGTGGGGTCGTGGAGGACGAGCAGCAGGGTCGCCGCGCTGAGCGCTGGCAGCAGGGAGCGGTGGCGCCCGGTGGCGAGGGCGAGCAGGGCGATGCCGCCGCAGACCGCGGCCCGCAGCACGCTCGGCCCGGGGCGGCACAGGACGACGAAGGCGAGCACCAGCGCGCCGCCGAGGACCGCGGTCGTGCGCAGCGGGACGCCGAGCCGGGCCGCGACGCCGCCGCGCTCGGCACGGGCCGCGGTACCGGGGCCCCCGATCAGGACGGCCAGCACGATGCCCAGGTGGGCCCCGCTGACGACGATCAGATGCGACATGTCCGTCGCTCGCACTGCCTCCTCCAGTTGCGGCGTGAGGCGGGAGGTGTCGCCCACCACCAGGGCCGGGAGCAGCGCCCTGGCGTCCGGGGGCAGACCGTCGGTGGCCGTCCGCAGGTCCGCCCGGAGCCGGCCAGCCAGCCGCTGGGCCGGCCCGGCGCCGGCGACGAGCTGTGGCGGCTCCCCACCGCGCACCCGCAGGACCGCGGACAACCCACTGCCCCGGCCGCCCAGGGGCGGCTGAACCTCGGCGTCGGGCAGCATCAACCGGGTGGACGGCAGCAGCCGCAACCAGTCCCCCGGCTCCTCGGCGGCCACCAGCACCAGGACCGGGCTGCTCACCTCGGCAGCGCCACCGCCGGGGCGCCGGACGGACTCGGCCGTCGCGCGGAACATCAGCAGGGGTGGAGCGCCGGGCCGTGCGGCCAGGCGCTCCGGGTCGTCGGCCACCTCGACTGCCACGGCGGCGCTGCCATGCTCCTCGGCGAGTCCGGGCAGCGGCCCGCTGTTGACCGAAGCGGTGTGCAGCGCCGCCGCGACGGCGGCCGCCGTCGCACAGAGCAGGGCCAGGACGGCCGTACTCCGCAAGGTCCGGCCGGGGCCGCGGCCCGCGCGCCCGGCCAGAAGCAGCAGCGAGGCGAGCAGGAGGCAGAGCAGCACCGCCACCGCCACCTGACGGCCGGTGGCCGAGGGAGCCAGGGCCGCGGCACCCCAGGCGCAGACCGCCGGAGGTACCAGCCGCAGATCAGGCGGTGCCTCCTGCCGGGGATGCGAGGCTCCCAGCCGGTGGCCGGAAGAGGTGTGCACCTCGGCTCGGGCGCAGTTCACGGCCCCACCCGTTGCTCCAGATCGGCGAAGCGCCGCTCCCCGATGCCGCGGACCTCGCGCAACTGCTCGACCGAGGTGAAACCTCCGTGGCGGGTGCGGTGGTCGATGATCTGCTGAGCGAGCACCGGACCGATGCCCGGCAGGGACTGGAACTCCTCGGCAGTGGCCGAGTTCAGCGCCACCCGCCCGGCGGGGGCCGGGGGCGCTGCTCCCCCGACGGCGGCCGAGCCGGCCGCAGCCGGCGCGGTGGGCCCGGTCGCCTCCGCGCCCACCCTGATCTGCTCTCCGTCGGCGACGAGCCGGGCCCGGTTCAGCCCTGCCGTCTCGGCGTCCGGGAGCGGACCGCCGGCCGCCTCCAGGGCGTCCCCGACCCGGGAGCCGGCCGGGATCCGGTGCAGCCCCGGCTCGCGGACCTCACCCGTCACATCCACCACCAGGGCGGTGGCCGACTCGGTGGAGCCGCCGGTCTGCGGCGGACCCGGTGTGCGGGACCCGGGCAGGTCGCCGGAGGGCGGCTGCCGGTGGGCGACCGCGGACGGGACCGGAACGGGCTGCGGCCGGGTGCTCCAGAAGTGGTGCACCGCCAGTCCCACGGCGAGGAGCAGCACGACCGCCACGGCGGCCAGCGACCCCGGGGCGACCCCGCAACGGGTCTGGAGCCACAGGGGCACCCGGTCCCGCCAGAGCCCGAGGAACCGCTCCCGCCCGCGGCTCACCACCCCTCCGGACGCCGGCCGATCGGGCGCGGGCGGTGCTGCGGGGACTCCGTCTCCGGGGGCTCCCTCCCCGGCTGACGCCGGCGTGTCCGTCCCGCCCTCTCCCGGGCGCGGGCCGGGGTCGGGAGAGGGCGGGACCAGCGGTGCGAGCTGGGCGGACGGCAGGGCCGGAGACGGTGGTTCGGGGGCCGGAGCGGAGGTGCCGCCGGCCCCGGCCGCACCTGGGGCCGTCCGCGCGGTGGACGGCTCGGGGCGCCGCGGAGAGGGCTCCGGCGCGGCGGCCGAGGGCGGCAGGAGGACGGCCGACAGCGACGCGGGGGCGGGCGGAGGCGGCACGAGGACGGGTGGGGACGGCGCGAGGCCCGGAACACCCGGGACCGCCGGGGGCAGCGGCCCGTGCGAGGCGGCCGGAGCGCGTCTCCGCGCTTCGGCGCGGCTGCGCCGCACCGCGTCCCGGGCCACGGCGAGGGCCTCGGCTCGGGTCATCGGCCGCGGCCGCCCTGCCGGGCCGGGGCGCCCCGGTGGCCGTGTCGTGTCCCCGCATCGGGGGACGGGCCGCCGGCGGAGACCCGGGGCGGTGGAGCGGCCCGCACCGCGCGGCGGGCCCTCGGGGGCGGAAGCGGGCGGCGCGGGTGCTCCCGGCCAGTCGAGCGTCAGCTGCCGGCTTCCGGGCGGGACGAGGGGGCGCGCGACCGCCCCCGCTCCGCCGGCGGTGGAGCCCGCTCCCCCGGCCGCGCCCGCCGCCCGGCCTCCCGGCGGCGAGCCGGCGGGAGGCTCCGGGGCCCGGTCCGGGGGCGTGGCCCGGTCGGGGAAGAGCGCCTCGGCCCGCTCCGCCAGTGGCCCCGAAACCGCCGGAACCGCGGCCCGCGGCACCGGAGCAGGCGACAGGGAGTCCGACGGCGCCGGGCGCCGGACGGCACCCGACCGGTGCACCGGCGTGCGACGGTGCTCCGAACGACGGGACGGGCCCCGGGAATCGGTACGCGTGCGAGGAGTCATGGGCCGACGGTAGAAAGCCCGCCCGCTCCATGGTGATCATGGCGGACTTCTGTGGACGACCAGACGTCCGTGGACAACCTCGCCACTCGTTGCGGTGAACAGCCCGCGCCGCATCGCCCCCACCGGCCACCACACCACCCCGGCCACCGCGTCACCACAGACCGCGGACCGCGGCCCCCCACCACCGGCTGCCGCCGCCGGCAGTCGAGCCGCCCGTCAGCGCGGCGAGACGACGACCGCCAGCAGGCCCGGACCGGTGTGTGCGCCGATCACCGCGCCGACCTCCCCGGCGTGCAGGTCCACCAGTCCGCCGATCCGGCCGCGCAGCCGGTCGGCCAGCTGCTCGGCCCGTTCCGGGGCGGCCAGGTGGTGCACGGCGACATCGACGGACGCCTCTCCGGCGCGGACCACCGCGAGTTCCTCGAGCCGGGCGATGGCACGGCCCGCGGTGCGGACCTTCTCCAGCATGCCGATGCGGCCGTCGGCCAGTTCCAGCAGCGGCTTGACGGCGAGTGCCGAGCCGAGCAGCGCCTGGGCCGCGCCTATCCGCCCGCCTCGGCGCAGGTAGTCCAACGTGTCCACGTAGAAGAACGCGGAAGTGCCGGCCGCCCGCTTCTCGGCCACCGCCACCGCCTCGGCGGCCGAGCCCCCTGCCGCGGCGGCCTCGGCCGCCGCGAGCGCGCAGAAGCCCAGCGCCATGGCGACCATCCCGGTGTCCACCACGTGCACGGGCAGGGGGGCTTCGCGGGCGGCGATGCGGGCGGCGTCGCAGGTGCCGGAGAACTCCGCGGACAGATGAAGGGAGACGACGGCCTCCGCCCCCGAGGCCGCGGCGTCCCGGTAGGCCGCGAGGAAGGTTTCGGGGCTGGGCCGCGAGGTGGTCACCGGATGGTGCCTGCGCAGTGCTTCGGCGAGTGACCCGGCGGAGATGCCGGCGCCCTCCTCGTGGGCCCGCCCGGCGACCACGACCGTCAGCGGGACCGCCGTCATGCGGTGCTCCCGGACCGTCGCCGGTGGCAGATACGCCGTGGAGTCGGTGACGATGGCGACATGACGGGGCATGCTGGGGAGATTACTTCGTCCGCACGCCCCACGGTATCGGGGCCTGGCTCCCCGCGGTATCGGGGCCCTGCCTCCCGGCCGCCGGGGCCCTGCCTCCCGGAAGCCGGGTCCGCGCCCCGCCGCGCCCCTCAGGGCGTGCTGCCGGGCGTCCCCTCGGTGCGCGGCTGCCCCAGCGACTTCGGCGGCGGTGCGCCCTCGCCCAGCTCCGCGCCGGAGTCCGTGTCCGGCGGGGTCCAGTGCCGGAGCGCGCCCGACTCGATCGCGATCTGCTCCCGGAGCGAGTCCAGACCGTCCGCGTCGTACCGTCGGGCGCGGTCCTGGGCCGCGTGCCGCAGCGAGTCGGCGGACTGCTTGATGGCGGCCATCTGCGCCCTGGCCTCCGGGAGCCGGGTGGCGATCCGGGCCCTGTCGGGCTCGTGTGTCATCAGTGCGCCCAGTTCGCGGTCGAGCTCCCTGGCGTGGTCGTGCAACCGGTCGAGCAGACCGAGGGCCTCGGCCAGGGAGGAGTCCCGCACCGCGGCGGACTCCAGCTCACGCCGGGCGCTGTCCAGGGAGGAGCGCAGTTCCAGCCTGGTGCGGGCGAGTTGGCCGACCGGACCCGGCTGGGCCGCCTTCACCTTGAGCACCGTGTCGTCGATGCCCCGACGGGCCTCCACTCCGGCCTGCTCCACCTTCCGGCCGACGGCGCGTGCCGCCTTGACCGTCGCGACCACGCCGAGGGTGAGCAGCACGACGAACACGCTCACCAGCAGTACCGCGATCTCCATCCCCCGGGCCTCCGTCCGTCCAGACTGTGCCTCCCAGGGTAGAGGGAAGCCGGGCCGTCCGGGGGCGCCCGGAGTACCGGATCGCCCCCGGACGCCCCGTAGGGGTTCCCCGCCCGGGGGCTCAGGCGGGCACGATGTTGACGAGCTTCGGTGCCCGGACGATCACCTTGCGCGGCTCGGTTCCGCCGAGCGCGGCGGTCACCGCCGGGTCGGCCAGGGCCAGCTTCTCCAGCTCGGCATCCGAGATCGACGGCGCGACCTCCAGCCGGGCCTTGACCTTGCCCTTGATCTGCACCACGCAGACCACCTGCTCGTCGACGACGTACCGGGGGTCGGCCAGGGGGAAGTCCTCGTACACCACGGAGTCCGGGTGACCCAGGGTGTGCCACAGCTCCTCGGCGATGTGCGGGGCCAGCGGGGCGACCAGCAGCACGAGCTGCTCCGCCACCTGCCTGGGCACGGCGGCCAGCTTGGTGACGTGGTTGTTCAGCTCGGTGATCTTGGCGATGGCGGTGTTGAACCGCAGTCCCGCCATGTCCTGTCGGACGCCGTCGATCGTCTTGTGCAGGGCGCGGAGGGTAGCCTCCTCCGGTGCGCGGTCCACGACGGTGACCGCGCCCGTCGACTCGTCCACGACGTTCCGCCACAGGCGCTGGAGCAGCCGGTACTGGCCGACGACCGCGCGGGTGTCCCACGGGCGGGAGACGTCCAGCGGGCCCATCGCCATTTCGTAGAGCCGCAGGGTGTCCGCGCCGTACTGGCCGCAGATCTCGTCCGGAGTGACCGCGTTCTTCAGCGACTTGCCCATCTTGCCCAGCTCGCGCCTGACCTTCTCGCCCTGGAAGAACCAGCCGCCGTCGCGCTCCTCGACCTCGGCCGCCGGTACCGGGAAGCCGCGGGCGTCGCGGTAGACGTAGGCCTGGATCATGCCCTGGTTGTAGAGCCGGTGGAACGGCTCCGCCGAGGAGACGTGCCCCAGGTCGTGCAGCACCTTGGACCAGAACCTGGCGTACAGCAGGTGCAGCACGGCGTGCTCGGCACCTCCGACGTACAGGTCGACACCGCCGTGCGGCACTCCCTCGCGCGGGCTCATCCAGTAGCGCTCGATCTCCGGGTCGACGAGCTGCTCGGTGTTGTGCGGGTCCAGGTAGCGCAGTTCGTACCAGCATGACCCCGCCCAGTTGGGCATGGTGTTGGTCTCCCGGCGGTACTTCTTCGGCCCGTCGCCCAGGTCAAGGGTGACGTGCACCCAGTCGGCGTTCCGCGACAGCGGCGTCTCGGGCACGGTGTCGGCGTCGTCCGGGTCGAAGGTGCGCGGCGAGTAGTCCTCCACCTCGGGGAGTTCCAGCGGCAGCATCGACTCGGGCAGCGGGTGCGCGATGCCCTCCTCGTCGTAGACGATCGGGAAGGGCTCGCCCCAGTACCGCTGCCGGCTGAACAGCCAGTCCCGCAGGCGGAAGTTGACGGTGCCGGCGCCGATCCCGCGGTCCTCCAGGAAGCGGGTCATCCGCGCCTTGGCCTCGGTGACCGGCAGACCGTCCAGCGAGACGGCCTCACTGGTGGAACCGGTGATCCGCGCGTCGTGGGAGTCGAAGGAGGACTCCCACAGCGCCGGGTCGGTCCCCCGCTCGTCCGAGGGGGTGACGACGCAGCGCATCGGCAGCCCGAAGGCGCGCGCGAAGGCGAAGTCCCGGCTGTCGTGGGCGGGGACGGCCATGATGGCGCCGGTGCCGTAGCCCATCAGCACGTAGTCGGCGACGAAGACCGGCACCTGCTCGCCACTGGCGGGATTGGTGGCGTGGGCTCCGGTGAAGACACCCGTCTTGTCCTTGGCCTCGGCCTGCCGCTCCAGTTCGGACCTGCCCGCGGCCTGGGTCCGGTAGGCCGCCACCGCGGCCTGCGGGGTGGGGTGCCCTCCGGTCCAGGCCTCGGGAGTCCCGGACGGCCAGGCCTCGGGCACCAGGGTGCCCAGCAGCGGGTGCTCCGGGGCCAGCACCATGTAGGTGGCACCGAACAGCGTGTCCTGGCGCGTGGTGAAGACGGTGATCCGCTCGTCCCGGCCGTCCTCTCGGGCGGTGGCGACCGGGAAGTCCACCCGGGCGCCCTCCGAGCGGCCGATCCAGTTGCGCTGCTGGAGCTTGATCGCCTCCGGCCAGTCCAGTCCGTCCAGGTCGCCCAGCAGCCGCTCCGCGTAGGCGGTGATGCGCATGTTCCACTGCCGCAGTTTCGCCTTGAAGACGGGGAAATTGCCGCGCTCGGAACGGCCCTCGGCGGTGACCTCCTCGTTGGCCAGCACGGTGCCCAGGCCCGGGCACCAGTTGACCGGCGCGTCGGAGGCGTAGGCGAGGCGGTATTCGCCCAACAGGTCGGCGCGGCCGGCGGCGGTCAGTTCGGCCCAGGGGGCGCGCCCCTCCGGCGTCGGCCGCCCACCCGTCTCGAACTGCTGGACCAGCTCGGCCACCGGGCGCGCCCGGTCGGCCTCCTCGTCGTACCAGGAGTTGAAGACTTGCAGGAAGATCCACTGCGTCCACTTGTAGTAGTCCGGGTCGATGGTGGCGAACGCCCGCCGGTCGTCGTGCCCCAGACCCAGTCGGCGGAGCTGCGACCGCATGGTGACGATGTTCGCCTCGGTGGACGTCCTGGGGTGGGTGCCGGTCTGCACCGCGTACTGCTCGGCGGGCAGGCCGAAGGCGTCGAAGCCCAGGGTGTGCAGGACGTTGTGGCCGGTCATCCGCAGGAAGCGCGCCGAGACGTCGGTGGCGATGTAGCCCAGGGGGTGGCCGACGTGCAGACCCGCACCGGAGGGGTACGGGAACATGTCCATGATGAATTTCTTCGGCCGGTCGGCACGTCCGGAGTCGTCCGCCAGTTCTCCGACCGGGTTGGGAGCGCGATAGGTGCCCCGCTGCTCCCAGAAGTCCTGCCAGCGTGTCTCGATGTCGGCAGCCATCGCTGCCGTGTAGCGATGCGGAGCAGCATTCGCCGCGGCGGTCGTGGTCTCGCTCATGTCCTCAAAGCTCCATCGGTCGTCTCTGCCCTCGGAAACGAAAAAACCCCTCGCACAGGAGGGGACGCCGCGCCGCTTCCGGCCCCCGTGGCGGGGCCGGGTCCGATCAGCGCGGCTCGCCGAGCAGAAGGCGTACAGCACGCATGCCGCTCAGGTTACCGCAACGGCGGCGCGGGCCGGACGGGACCGGGGAGAGCAGCGCTCCGGGCGACGAAAACGGGCCGGGGCGGCCGGGGACAGCAGAAGGCGGACCATCCGTGGATGATCCGCCTTCTGCTGTCACGACGAGGAAAGTGGAGCTAAGGAGAATCGAACTCCTGACCTCTTGCATGCCATGCAAGCGCTCTACCAACTGAGCTATAGCCCCGAGGTGGCCCTCCGCAGGGGCTTCCCCGCGGCAGCGAGCCTCACTGTACACAAACCACGACCGCGGTTGCACATCCGAGGCGCCGCCCCTGACACGGCGCCACTTCGGCGCCCCGCCCCGGCGCGGCCGCATCCGAGACGTCAGGCCGTCACGAAGGAGTAGAAGCGCTTCAACGTGCAGTGCTCCTCCAGCAACCGGCCGTAGATCGGCTCCCCCTCCAACTCCCGGTAGGTCTCGATCGGATCGCCTTTTATGATCAGCGCCCGTGCGCAGTCGACACACCAGTACTGATAGTCGGCGTTCACCGGCTCCATGTCACGAACGATCGGGGTTCCGCTCCCGCACCAGTCGCACTTCCTGCTGTGTGCACCCATCAGTCCGTATCAGCTCCAGCTATGGCCGCAGGCCGTGCACACGTTGCTCATCCTTCCGTTGCCCCCGGCACCCGGGCGGCATACGCGGACCGACAGGCGGGGCCTGGAAGTGCGGCCGGGACCCGGGGGCCGCCGGCAGCGCCGGCGTTCGGTCCTCCCCCGTGGGTACGCGCAGGCACCGCGACGTCCCTCCCCTTCGGCCCCTTCCCCCTTCTTCGGCTCCCGGCATTCCGGTGACCCGATTCTGCCACGATCCCGCCGCAGGCAGGAGACCGATCGGCGACGCAAAAAATCCCGCCCCACGAGGGGGCGGGATCACGGTGCGCGGTGGCGCGGTGTGGAGCTAAGGAGAATCGAACTCCTGACCTCTTGCATGCCATGCAAGCGCTCTACCAACTGAGCTATAGCCCCGTGCTCCCGAAACCCCGGGCCGGTACCCCGCGCATCGCGAACGAGTGGAACTCTACCCGGCGACCTGGCCGGATGTGAAATCCACCGGCCCGCGACCGCCCGCTCCGGGGGGCGTGACCCGCACGGCCCGGGGCGCCGGACGGCGGACCCGGCTCAGGTGTCGTCGCCGAGCACCGGCTCCGGGAGCGTGCCGGCGTTGTGCTCCAGCAGCCGCCAGCCCCTGGCGCCCTCCCCCAGCACCGACCAGCAGCAGTTGGACAACCCGCCCAGCGCCTCCCAGGCGCCGGAGTCGAGACCCAGCAGCCGCCCGATCGTCGTACGGATCGTGCCGCCGTGGCTGACCACCACCAGGGTGCCGCCGTCGGGAAGCTTGTCCGCCGCCCCCTCGACGACCGGCGCCGCGCGGTCGGCGACCTCTGTCTCCAGCTCGCCACCGCCCCTGCGCACGGCCTCGCCGCGCTTCCAGGCGGCGTACTGCTCGCCGTGCGCGGCCAGGATCTCCTCGTGGGTCAGCCCCTGCCAGGCACCGGCGTAGGTCTCGCGGAGCGCCTCGTAGTGCTCCACTTCCAGTCCGGTGACCGCCGCGAGCTCAGCGGCCGTGGCGCGGGTGCGCTGCAGGTCCGAGGCGACGACGGCGTCGGGCCTGAGCCCGGCGAGCAGCCGGGCGGCCCGACGCGCCTGGTTGAGGCCCTCCGCGGTGAGCGGGATGTCCGTCGACCCCTGGAAGCGGCGCTCCAGGTTCCAGGCGGTCTGGCCGTGCCGCCACAGCACGACCCGGCGGCCGCGGCTCATGGCTGCTCCCCCTCACCGGCCTCGTCGGCGGCTTCCGCGGTACGGCCGCGGGTCGCCTTCGCGTCCTCGGGCAGCTCCAGCTCGGGGCAGTCCTTCCACAGCCGCTCCAGGGCGTAGAAGAGGCGCTCCTCGGTGTGCTGGACGTGCACCACGATGTCGATGTAGTCCAACAGCACCCAGCGGCCGTCGCGTTCGCCCTCACGGCGGACCGGCTTGGCGCCGAGCTCCTTCTGCAGGTGTTCCTCGATCCCGTCGACGACGGCCTTGACCTGGCGATCGTTGGGCGCCGAGGCCAGCAGGAAGGCGTCGGTGATGGCGAGGACGTCGCTCACGTCGTAGGCGACGATGTCGTGCGCGAGCTTGTCGGCGGCCGCCTGGGCGGCGGCGGTGATCAGCTCGGTGGAGCGGTCGGTGACGGTCACAGGTGAGGCTTTCGGTAGTCGGTCGGGTACCCGGCCAGGATCTCATGCGCGGGCGGCGGGCCCGTCAGCCCTCGTGGTCCGCGCCCAGCACCACGGTGACGTCGGCGTTCGCCGCGCCCTCGCCCTTCTCCACGCTCTCCTCCGGCAGGCCGAGCGTCTTGGCGACCTCCACCGCCTGCTCCGCGTCCGCCTCGTCGCCGTAGGTCACCGTGCTGGTCTCCGCGGTGCTGTCCGCGGCTGCCGCCTGCACCACCGTGTAGCCGCCGTTCACCAGTGCGGCACGCACCGTGCCGGACACGTCGGCGTCGCCGGTGGCGTTCCGCACACTCACCCGCACCGCGGCGTCCGGGTCGGAGTTGGTCACGGTGCTGCCGAGGACCTGCTTGACCAGCCCCTCGGAGGTCTTGCCGCTGAGGGTGCCGTTCGCCTCCACCGGGAGCAGCTCGGTGGTGTGGTCGCCGTTCTTGGCGTGCTCGGCGAGCAGCGCGAGCGCCGCGCCCAACTGCGCGTCGGAGAGCGAGGGGTCGGGGATCTGGCCGAGCGACTCCACTGTGCTGGTGGCCGCCGCCGTGTCGCTGGAGAGCTTCTTGAGCACCGCTCCCACGACCTGCCCGAATCGGGCGAGCTGCGCGGTCTGCTCCTCCTCGCCCTCCCGGTGCACCGCATACGCGACGGCCGCGGGTCCGTCCAGATCGCGGTCCGCGCCCTCGCGCACGAGCGGGTCCGCGTCCTTCTTCTCGGCCGGCACGGTCGCGTCGGCGTCGAGGGTGATCCCGCCGACCGACTCGACCAGGTTCTCCAGGTACGGGGTGTCCAGCCGCCAGGTACCCGTGATCTGCGAACCGAGCAGGGTGTCCAGGGCGTTGCGGGTGGCGCCGGCCCCGTCGGCCGAGAAGGCCTTTCCCAGGGTGGTGGTGACGCCGTCCCCGGTGGAGATCGCGAGCGAGTTGGGCAGGAGCACGGTGGTCCCCTCCCCCGCCTTCTCGTTGTTCACCAGCAGCGCGGTGGTGATGTCCCCGGAGTCGATGTCCCGGAGGTGGACGACGATGACGTCCCGCTTCTCGGCGGTTCCGGCACCGGTGGCCGAGCTGTCCCCGGGGGCGAAGCCGGGGATCATGCCCGCCCACCAGAGGTAGCCCACCCCTCCGGCGAGGGCGAGGACCAGGACCGCGACGAGCGCGACCACACGGTTCCGGCCGCGCCGCTTGGCCTCCTCGCGCCGCTCGGTGCGGCTCTCGGAGAACTTCAGCCAGTCGATGACGTCCTCGGACTCCTCGTCCTCCTCCTCGATGAAGGAGAACTCCTCGGTCCGGTACTCCTCACCGGCCGCGCTGCTCCGCGCCGCGGCTTCGCCCCCGCGCGGAGCAGCGCCCTCCGGCGCCGGCCGCCGGGTCTGCCCGGGCACCTCGGTGGAGGGGGCCGACGCCCCGGGCGGCTGCGCCGGATCGCGCTCGTACGCGGCGTACTGGCCCTGCTGCGGCACCCACTGCGGGGCTGCCTGCTGCGCCGTCTGCTGCGCGGACCGGTCGGCGGCGTACGGCGCCGAGGCCGCGCCGTAGCCGGCCGGGTCCGTCCCGGCCTGCGGGAGGTGGCCGCCGTACGTGTCCTGCGGCGGGTACTGCCCCTGCTGCGGGTAGCCGTCGGTGGGGCCGTAGCCGCCCTGCGGGACGCCGGAACCGGCGTACGAGTCGCCGGGCGTCCCGTACGCGTAGGGATCCCCGGCGGGGGGCGGCGCGCCTGCGGCTCCCTGGCCGTACTGCTGGTACGGGTCGCCCTGCCGGCCGTACGCCTCGTCGTAGCCGTATCCGCGGCCGTACTCCTGGCCGCCGCCCGCGAGGCCCTGCAGCGGGGCCTGCCCGGCGTACGGGTCGTAGCCGGCGTACGGGTCGTAGCCGGCGTACGGGTCGTGGTAGACCGGCCGCCCGTACTCGTCGTAGCCGTAGAACCGCTGCTCCCCGTACGGGTCCTGTGGATCGTTCACGACTGCCGCCCCTCCAACCCAGTGCCTGAGCTCTGACCCCGTGCCTTAAGCGTCCCGGTACAACTGGCGCTTGTTGATGTAGCGCACCACCCCGTCCGGCACCAGGTACCAGACCGGATCTCCCGACGCCACCCGGGCGCGGCAGTCGGTCGAGGAGATCGCCAGCGCCGGCACCTCGACCAGGGACACCCCGCCGTCCGGGAGGCCCGGGTCGGTGAGGTGGTGCCCGGGGCGGGTGACGCCGATGAAGTGCGCGAGCGAGAAGAGCTCCTCGGCGTTGCGCCAGGTGAGGATCTGGTTCAACGCGTCGGCACCGGTGATGAAGAACAGGTCTGCATCCGGCTGCTGCGCGCGCAGGTCCCGCAGGGTGTCGTTGGTGTAGGTCCGGCCGCCTCGGTCGATGTCGATGCGGCTGACCGAGAACTGGGGGTTGGAAGCGGTGGCGATGACCGTCATGAGGTAACGGTCCTCCGCCGACGACACCCGCTGGTGGCTCTTCTGCCACGGCTGCCCCGTCGGTACGAAGACCACCTCGTCGAGTGCGAACCTGACCGCCACCTCACTGGCGGCCACCAGGTGCCCGTGGTGGATCGGGTCGAACGTTCCGCCCATGACACCGAGCCGCCGCTTGCCCGAGGCGGACCCGCCGACCCTTGTGCGCTCTTCCATGCGTGCTGACCCTAACCGCTCCCGCGACCGGCCGATCCCCCGCTCAGCGGTCCCGGTTGAATCGGGTGGTGATCCACAGCAGTGCGAGCAATCCCAGCAGGGTGGCGCCGCCGATGAAGTACGGGTTCAGGCTGGCGTGCGCTCCGCCGTGCTCGCCCGTCTCGGCGAGCTGCTGGAGGATGTGCACGGAATGGGCGAAAGTCATCTTCTTCGAACCTATCCACTGGCTGGGCTGGCGACGAGTCGTCCACATGGTAAGCGGACCTGGTCGGTGCGACTCGGCGCGGCCACCCGTAGTCTGGACGCAGACCCGACGTGGGCAACCAAGGGGGACGGGCCGAGATGAAGACCCGTAAGGGGGCCATATGAGCGACAGCAGTGGCAGCAGCGAGCATCTGCCGGGCCGTGACCGGCGCCGTTTCCCGGGAATCTCCTCCCGGGCCTACGAACATCCCGCGGACCGCAGCGCTCTCGTGGCGCTGCGGAAGCTGAGCGGGTTCGACACCGTTTTCAAGACGCTCAGCGGGCTGCTTCCGGAGCGCAGCCTGCGCCTGCTCTTCCTCTCCGATTCGGTACGGGTGGGCGACCAGCAGTTCGCCCACCTGAACGACATGCTGCGGGACGCCTGCTACATCCTGGACCTGGAGAAGGTCCCGCCGATGTACGTCACGCAGGACCCCAAGCCGAACGCGATGTGCATCGGTATGGACGAGCCGATCATCGTGGTCACCACAGGGCTGGTGGAGTTGCTGGACGAGGAGGAGATGCAGGCCGTAGTGGGCCACGAGGTGGGGCACGCGCTGTCCGGCCACGCCGTCTACCGCACGATCCTGCTCTTCCTCACGAGTATCGCGCTCAAGGTCGCCTGGATCCCGTTGGGCAACGTGGCGATCATGGCGCTGGTGACGGCGCTCCGCGAGTGGTTCCGGAAGTCGGAGCTGTCCGCCGACCGGGCCGGGCTCCTCGTGGGCCAGGACCTCCAGGCGTCGATGCGCGGCCTGATGAAGATCGCGGGCGGCAACCACCTGCACGAGATGAACGTCGACGCCTTCCTCGCCCAGGCCGACGAGTACGAGGCGGGCGGCGACCTGCGCGACTCGGTGCTGAAGATCCTCAACGTGCTGCCGCGCAGCCATCCGTTCACCACCGTCCGGGCGGCCGAGCTGAAGAAGTGGGAGGCGAGCCGCGACTACCAGCGGCTGATGGAGGGGCACTACCCTCGCCGTTCGGAGGACAAGGACACCTCGATGTCCGACTCCTTCCGCCAGTCGGCCGGGCACTACGCCGATTCGGTCAAGTCGAGCAAGGACCCCCTGATGGGTCTGGTCAGGGACCTCGCGGGGGGTGCCGGCGAGTTCGGCGGCAAGTTGCGCGACTTCGCTGCCGGCTCCAGCCGGCGGCAGCAGGACGACGGCTCCAGCCGGCGGCAGCAGGACGACGGCTCCGGGAACGGCACCGGTACCGGAAGCACCTCCGGCGGCCCCGCGGGCTGAACCCGGCTCCGCGCGGGCTGCCGCGGCCCGTCCGGCGGGCGGACGTCACTGGTTCCCCGGAGCGTCCGCCCGCCGGACGGGTCACGGCGGCCCGGGTTGCGCGGAGTCCGCCAGCACCCCGCACGGGGCGGTGGCGCCACCGCTCTCCGCGCTGTAGGGATCGGTACCGGCCGCGCTCTCCCGGCCGGCGTCCTCCCCTGCCAAGAGCGGCCGTAGCCGGTCGAGCGACCCCGTCCCGCAGGCGAGCGGTCCGGCCTCGGTGGTGCTGTTCCCGACCGCCACCCTGCGGTCCACCAGATCCGCGCGCGCGAAGTGCAGCAGCAGCTCGCGGTGGACGGTGAACAGCGAGGTGTCAGCACTCTCCGGCGCTCCGGCGGGCCGCAGCGCGTAGACGAGCACGTGGTCGGCGGTGACCTCCAGCGCATCGCCCGGGACCTCGCTGACGGTCAGGGTTCCCCGGACGCGCGGCGCCTGGCCGGCCAGCTCCACCCGCTCCGCGTCGAAACGCACCAGCCACGCCGACGCGGCGTGGCCGCTGTCCGGCTCCGCCGCTCCCAGACTGCGGTCGAACAGCGGGCGCTGGCCGGGGACCAGCATCCCGCGGACGGGAGCGGTGACACCGCCGGTGAGCACCTCGGGGTCCAGCGAGGACGCGGTGACGTAGTTCTTCGCGAGCGTGAGCGCCGTCATGATCTGCTGGCTGGTGAAGCTGCTGGTGCCGCGGGCGGGCGGCAGCGTGATGCCCTCGGCACCGACCGCGAACCCGGCAGCCGGGCTGCGGCGGAAGAGGTCGTCAGGCCGGCCGCCCGGCACCTCCCCGCGCGGCGTGAGCGGCAGCACGGTGGCCCGCGGGGCCTGGGCTCGCGGGGGCTCCGGCTGCTGCGGCGGGGCCGTCGTCCCCATCCAGATCGCGGCGCCGAAGGCGAGCACGATCAGCAGCATCAAGACCATGCCCTGCCCGGACGGGCGCCGCGCGGAGGGCGACGGCTCCTCGAAGGGGGGCGGCAGGTTACGCACCGGCGTGTCGGAGTCCTCCAGGCGCTCCTCGGCGGAGCACTCCTGGAGGTGGGCCCCGCGCACGAAGCTCTCGTCGAAGACGGTGGTGCGGAACTCGTCGTCGTCACTGCCTCCCGCCGGTGTCCGCTCGGGAGGGTTGCCACGCCCGGTCATATGAACAGAGTAGGCACCTCGGGGGGACCGTAAACGCGCCCCGGCCCGGCAAGTGCGAAGCGGTGCCGACAAGGTGCGTCCGACGGTCGCCGGGCCGCGGCCGCGCAGTCGCCCGGCGGCCGCCTCGCCGCTTCGCTCAGCCCACGATCGCCCGGTCGACGGCAGGCGTCCGGGACTCCGCGGGGAGCGGGCCGTCGGAGCCGTTCACCGTGGTGTCCTGCTCGCTGGTGGCCGGCGGCGGCGAGGGGTCGTCACGCTGGCCCGAGGCACCCCGCTGGACCGCCGCGAACGCCATGGCCACCACGCCGACGCCCATCACCACGGCCAGCACCCAGGCCACCGGGCGCTGCCAGCGCACGAGGCCCCGGCGCGGCAGCGGGCCGCCCCGCTCCCAGTCGGCCCGGTCGTACTCGTCGTCGCCGTACTCGGAGCGGTAGGCCTCGTCGGTCTCCTGGGAGTACTCGTAGCCGTCCTCGTGCCGACGGGTCCAGTACAGCCCGGAGGAGTCCTGCTCCTGGTCCGCCCCGGGGAAGCGGGCGCCGTGGCTGTCCTCCCAGGCCTGCGCCTCCGCCTCGGCCCTGGCCTGCGCCGCTGCGAGCAGCCGGTCGACGGCGCTCGGCTCGTGCACGGCGGCCGCCCGCACGAAGTCCTCGTCGAAGACCACGGAGGCGAACTCGTCGTTCGCCGACCCGTGGTCGCGACTCTCGGGCTCCTCGCCGTCCGGGAACGGCTTGCCTCCCACATCGTCCGGCACGGAACCAGCGTAAACCGGAGGGAAGGGTTCGGGGAGGGGGAAGCGGTGTCCAACCGGCGGGGAAGGGCGGATTCCCCGCCGCGGAACGGGAGGGCGCCGGGTACGGCGGCTCAGCCGCGGACGTGGCCGTCCCCGGTGACCACGTACTTCGTAGAGGTCAGCTCCGGCAGCCCCATCGGGCCGCGGGCATGGAGCTTCTGGGTGGAGATGCCGATCTCCGCGCCGAATCCGAACTGGCCGCCGTCGGTGAAACGGGTGGAGGCGTTGACCATCACCGCGGTGGAGTCGACCCGCGCGACGAAGCGGCGGGCGGCCGCGGTGTCGGACGTGACGATGGCCTCGGTGTGGCCGGAGGTCCAGCGGCGGATGTGGTCCACGGCGGCGTCCAGGTCGGGCACGACCGCGGCGGCGATGTCGTAGGAGAGGTACTCGGTCGCCCAGTCCTCCTCCTGCGCCGGGAGGACCACACCGGCCCCGCCGGTGGCCGCCTGCTGCCAGCGGGCGTCACCGTGCACGGTGACGCCCGCCTTCTCCAGCGCGCGCAGCGCCCGCGGCAGGAAGGCGTCGGCGACCTCGGCGTGCACCAGCACGGTCTCGGCGGCGTTGCAGACGCTGGGCCGCTGGGCCTTGGAGTCGACGAGGACGTCGAGCGCCATGTCGAGGTCGGCGTGCGCGTCCACGTAGACGTGGCAGTTGCCGACCCCGGTCTCGATCACCGGCACTGTCGCCCCCTCGACGACCGCCTTGATGAGCGCGGCGCCGCCGCGCGGGATGAGCACGTCCACCAGACCGCGGGCCGTCATCAGCTCCGTGACGCTCTCCCGGCTCTCCCCGGGAACGAGTTGCACGGCGTCGGCCGGCAGCCCGGCCGCGGCGATCGCGTCGCGCAGCACGGCGGCCAGGGCCGTGTTGGAGGCGTAGGCGGACGAGGAGCCGCGCAGCAGGACCGCGTTGCCGGACTTCAGGCACAGCGCGGCGGCGTCCACGGTGACGTTGGGCCGGGCCTCGTAGACGATCCCCACCACACCGAGCGGCACCCGCACCTGCCGCAGCTCCAGGCCGTTCGGCAGAGTGGAGCCGCGGACCACCTCGCCCACCGGGTCGGGCAGCGCCACCACCTGGCGGACGTCGGCCGCGATGGCCGCGATGCGCTCCGGGGTGAGCGTGAGCCGGTCGACGATCGCGGCCGGGGTGCCGGCCGCCTCGGCCTTCGAGACGTCCTCGGCGTTGGCCGCCGTGATCTCGTCGGACCTGGCCACCAGGGCGTCCGCGACCGCCAGCAGCGCGGCATCCCGGACGGTGCGCGGCAGCGGCGCCAGGTCCACGGCGGCGCTCCGGGCGCGGCGGGCGGTGTCCACGACGGGGGAGGTCTGCGATGCGCTGCTCATGGGCGGAAGCCTAGCCAGCGGCGGGCCGTCCGGCGCCGCCGGGTCCACCGGTCGAGACGACCGTGGGACGAGGTCCGCGACTGCGCGGGAAGGGGGCCGTCAGAACGGGTGGACGCCCATGGAGACGGCGGGTGGCGGCCCGTACCCCTCTGCCACTCGCTGGTGGTACGTGGACCGGTCGACGACCTCCAGCCCGACGATTTCCCAGGGCGGAAGCTGCGCCGAGGCCCGGTGCTCGCCCCAGAGCCGCAGCGCGACCGCCGCGGCGTCGTGCAGGTCCCTGGCCTCCTCCCAGTACCGGATCTCGGCGTGGTCGTTGGCGTAGCGGCTGGTGAGCAGGAAGGGGTGGTCGTGGGCGAGCTGCTCCAGCGACCGCCGGACCTTGGAGAGCGGCGCCTCCGTGCCGGACACGCTGAGGGTGACGTGCCACAGCCGGGACGCGCCGTGCGGCTCCCGTCCGTTGTGCGGCTGGGGCGAGCGGCTCTGCGGGAAGGCCTCCGGGCCCTCGCTCCGCTGGGGAGACCCCATGCCGACGCTGGCCAGTCGTCTCACCGGCGGCCTCCTGACGTGTCGCTCCGGGCTTCCTGCTGGAACAAAGTTGACCAGCCCACGCCCGGTCGCGTGGGCGTTTTTCGGAAGCTTTCCGTGGAAAGCCAGCTGCGCGACCGGCCCGCCGGACGGTGTCCGAACACGGCGGGGGAGTGGCGGCGCCGGGGCCGCGACGGCGCGCACGGCGCCACCGGCCCCGGGCGCCACCCGTCCGACGTGGCAAAACGCTCCGGTCACGGTTCGAGCAGCACCAGGTCGTCGCGGTGCACGATCTCCCGTTCGTACTCGGGCCCCAGTTCCCTCGCGAGATCGCGGGTCGAACGGCCGAGCAACTGGGGGATCTCCTTGGCGTCGAAGTTGACGAGGCCCCGGGCGACGGGCCGTCCCGAGGGGTCGCGCAGTTCCACCGGGTCGCCCGCCGAGAACCCGCCCTCGACCGCGACGATCCCGGCGGGCAGCAGAGAGGAGCGGCGACCGACGACCGCTGCCACCGCGCCCGCGTCCAGCACCAGGGCGCCGCGCGGGGCGGAGGCGTGCGCGAGCCACAGCAACCGGTCGGTGGAGCGGCGGCCGGTGGGGTGGAACCAGGTGCCGACGGGGCCGCCGGCCAGCGCCTCGGCCGCCCGCGTCGCCGAGGTCAGCACGACCGGGACACCGGCGCCGGCCGCGATCCTGGCCGCTTCCACCTTCGTCACCATGCCGCCGGTGCCGACCTTCGCCGGCCCCGAACTGCCCAGCGGTACACCGGCCAGGTCGGCAGCCCCGCGCACCTCGGCGATCCGCCGGGAGCCGGACAGGCCCGGGTCGCCGTCGTACAGGCCGTCCACGTCGGAGAGCAGGACGAGCAGGTCGGCCCGGACCAGGTGGGCGACCAGGGCGGCCAGCCGGTCGTTGTCGCCGAAGCGGATTTCGTCGGTGGCCACCGTGTCGTTCTCGTTGACGACCGGCACGGTGCCCATCACCAGCAACTGCTCCAGGGTCCGGAAGGCGTTGCGGTAGTGGCTGCGGCGGCTGGTGTCATGCGCGGTGAGCAGTACCTGCCCCACCCGGCGGCCGTACCGGGCGAACGAGGCAGTGTACCGGGCGACCAGCAGCCCCTGGCCGACGCTGGCGGCCGCCTGCTGGCGCGCCAGGTCGCGGGGCCGCTCGGCCAGGCCGAGCGGTGCCAGGCCGGCGGCGATGGCGCCGGAGGAGACCAGCACGATCTCCCGGTCCGTCTGTTTGGCGAGCGCGTCCACCAGCGCGTCGACCCGGTCCGCGTCCAGGCCGCCGACCGCGGTGGTCAGCGAGGACGACCCGACCTTGACGACGATCCGCCCGGCCTCCCGCACCCGCTCCCGCGGTCCGTGCCCTTGAGCCTGCACCCAGCCCTCCGCTGTCACCCGCTGCTCCCGCGCTCCGCGTCGCCGACCGCCACCCGCCGCAATCTACGTGAGCCGGCCACCCGCCGCCCGCCCGGTCCACCCGCCGGACAGCGGACGGGGCGCCGTGGCGCACGGGAGTTGACAACCGTTCCGCTATTCTCGACCTGTCATGCCCGCCCGAACGCCCGGACCCGCGCGTCCGGCAACCCGCCCGCGGGACCGCCGCCGCCCTCCCCCGTACCCGGGGTGACGCGGGCGCGCCGGCCGGAACACCGGGCGGCCCGGCGTTCACCCGAAGTGACGAGTCCTGCGTTCGGGCCCGTCGTTTTTTGTCCCATCCGACGACTTCGTCGTACGTTCAGTGGTCACCCGGCCCGTCCCCCGGGCCGTTCCTCCTCCGTCCGTCGCCTCCTGCCAGGAGCACAGCCCGTGCCATTCGCCGGCCCAGCCACCCGCCGCCTGGGGCAGCTCTTCGCCCTGCTCGGCATGCTGGTGTTCTTCATCGCCCAGCTCGCCGGGGCGCTGCTGCCCCACGCCGCCCTGTTCATCACCGCCTCCGCGGCGGGCCTCGCCCTCGACCTGTACCTGCACCACCGCCAGCCCGGGCTGCTCGCCCTGCTCAGCGGGGTGCGGTTCGACGTGCCCACCCGCCAACTGCTGCGCGACATGCTGCTGGTGATCGGGCTCATCCAGACGCCCGGCATCGACCCGCTCGCCGAGGCGCCCCTGGTCCTGGCCCTGCTCGGCTGCTACGGCGCCCACTTCGCCTGCCAGGCCACCGCGGTGCTCGTCCGCCGCAACCGCACCCTGCCGATCCTCACCCGCAATGTGGACGCCTCGGCGCTGCGGCTCTCCCCCGCCCCGCCGCGGGTGCTGGCCCGCCAGCCCAGCCGGCGGCTGCTGCACTTCATGATCCCGGCCACCACCGGACTGCTGGTCACCGCGGGCACCCACGAGATGCTCTGGGCGGCGTTCGGCGTCTTCGGCAGCCTGGCGCTGTTCGTCGGCGGCACCCTCTACGTGGGGACCTGGCTGCTTCCGGGCAAGCGGCTGGCCGACGAGCAGCGGGTGCTCGCCTGGTTGAACGAGTGGCTGGCCGAGTACCGGCCGACCGCGGCGATGTACTTCTCCGGTGGCGCCAGTTCGGCCTACCAGGCGAACATGTGGCTCTCCACGCTGGCGGAGCTGGAGGACAAGCCGCTGATCGTGCTGCGCGAGCGGTTCATGATGCAGAAGATCGACGCGACGGACGTCCCGGTCGTGTGCATCCCCAAGGTGGCGAACCTGATGTCGCTGGAGCATTCCGCGCTCAAGGTGATGCTGCACCCGGCCAACTCGGGCAAGACCTCCCAGGTGCTGCGGATCCCGACCATCAAGCACACGTTCATCAACCACGGGGAGAGCGACAAGCTCTCGAGCTGCAACCCGTACGCCAAGGCCTACGACGAGGTGTGGGTCGCCGGCGCGGCGGCCCGCGAGCGGTACCAGCTGGCGGACATCGGGGTCGACGACCACGACGTGGTCGAGGTCGGACGGCCGCAGCTGGCACCGATCGAGTTCTACTCCGGTCCCCCCGAGGGCGAGTTCACCACCGTGCTCTACGCGCCGACCTGGGAGGGCTGGACCAGCGACCCCGGCAACACCTCGGTGATCCTGGCCGGTGAGAACCTCGTCCGCGAGCTGCTGGCCGACCCCGGGGTACGGCTGTTGTACAAGCCGCACCCGATGACCGGTTCGGTCGATCCCCGGGCCGGGACCGCGGACCGGCGCATCCAGGCGATGATCGCCGAGGCCAACGGTCGCCGGGCGGCCGAGCCCGGGCGGGTCCGGCCCGATTCGGCCGCCGCAGCCGAACTGGCCGACCGAGCGCGGGCTCTGGACGCCATGGTGAGCAGCTCATTCCGGGCCAGCGCCGACGAGGCCGAGCGCATGATGCTCCAGACCGCCCCCGAGGAGGGGCGGGCCGCCGCGGTGGCCGCCGCGCAGGCCGAGTGGGACGCGGCGTTCTGGGCCTCGCTACCCGAGTGGGAACACCAGGTCGTCACAGGCCCGAGGCCCGGCATCTACTCCTGCTTCAACCGGTCCGACCTGCTGATCAGCGATGTCTCCAGCGTGGTCTCCGACTACCTCATCAGCCAGAAGCCGTACGCGGTGGCCAACACCAGCGGGCTGCCGGAGCAGGAGTTCCGGGCGGGCTTTCCGACGGTGAGCGCGGCCACCATCCTCGCCCCCACGGGCGAAGGGGTAGCGGACATGCTGCGCTCGGTGCGCGATCCCGCCCTGGACACCCGGGTCGGCGACCGCGCGGAGCTGAAGGGCCGGCTGCTCGGTCCGAGCGACCCGCCGTCCCTCACCCGGTTCAGCCGGGCCGTGGCCGCGCTCGGCGAGAAGGCCGATGCGCGCAACGCGCGGGTGGCCGAGCGGTTCGAGGAGATGCCGGTGCAGCGGGAGGAGGACCAGACGCGACAGCAGGACCTCCGCGAGGAGGAGGGCGAGGAGTCGGAACGGGCCGAGGACTCGCTGACCCGGTGACGTCCGGGCCCCGCTGACGCAGGGGACACGGCCGAGGCCCCCGCCTCGTCAGAGCCGATTCCGGGCTCGGACGAGGCGGGGGCCTCCGCGCTGCGGCGGGTCTCCCCGAGCCGCTCCCCGCGCTCAGGGACGGCTCGCGGCGGCCGTCACTCGAACGGGTCGAACTTCTCGTACTCCGCCTGGTAGTCGTCCGTCCGCTCGGCCTCGCGGTCGCGACGGCGCTGGGCCGCCGGGCGCGGTGCCTCCATCCGGTGGTCCTCACCGCGGCGGCCGAGCATCTCCGCGCCGGCGGCCATGGTGGGCTCCCAGTCGAAGACCACCGCGTTCTCCTCGGCGCCGATCGCCACCCCGTCGCCCTCCCGGGCGCCGGCCTTCATCAGCGCGTCCTCGACTCCGAGGCGGTTGAGGCGGTCGGCGAGGTAGCCCACCGCCTCGTCGTTGTTGAAGTCGGTCTGCTGCACCCAGCGCTCGGGCTTCTCGCCGCGCACCCGGAAGAGGCTCTCCTCCTCCCGGGTGACGGTGAACCCGGTGTCGTCCACCGCACGCGGCCGGATGACGATACGGGTGGCCTCCTCGGCGGGCTTGGCCGCCCGTGCCTCGGCGACGATCGCGGCCAGGGCGAAGGAGAACTCCTTGAGGCCCCGGCGGGAGAGCGCGGACAGCTCGAAGACCTGGTAGCCGCGGCTCTCCAGGTCGCCGCGGACCATCTCGGCCAGCTCCTCGCCGTCCGGAATGTCCACCTTGTTGAGCGCGACCAGTCGCGGCCGGTCCTCCAGACCGCCGTACTGGGCGAGCTCGGCCTCGATGGTCTCCAGGTCGGACACGGGGTCGCGGTCGGACTCCAGGGTGGCGCAGTCCAGCACGTGGACGAGCACCGAGCAGCGTTCCACGTGCCGAAGGAACTCCAGGCCCAGGCCCTTGCCGTCGCTCGCGCCGGGAATCAGCCCGGGAACGTCGGCGATGGTGAACACCGTCGAACCCGCTGTCACCACACCGAGGTTGGGGACGAGAGTGGTGAAGGGGTAGTCGGCGATCTTCGGCTTCGCAGCGGAGAGCACCGAGATGAGCGAGGACTTGCCCGCCGAGGGGTAGCCGACAAGCGCCACGTCGGCGACGGTCTTCAGCTCCAGCACGACGTCGCGGGAGCTCCCGGGCTCGCCCAGCAGGGCGAAACCGGGCGCCTTGCGGCGTGCCGAGGCCAGCGCGGCGTTGCCCAGCCCGCCCCGGCCGCCCTGGCCGGCGACGAAGGTGGTGCCCTGGCCGACCAGGTCGGCGAGCACCTCGCCCTCCCGGTCCAGCACGACCGTTCCGTCCGGAACGGGCAGGACGAGGTCCTGCCCGGCCGCGCCCACCCGGTTGCCGCCCTCGCCGGGCTTGCCGTTGGTCGCCCTGCGGTGCGGGCTGTGGTGGTAGTCGAGGAGCGTGGTGACGTCGCGGTCGACGACGAGGACGACGTCGCCGCCCCGGCCGCCGTTCCCGCCGTCGGGACCTCCCAGCGGCTTGAACTTCTCCCGGTGCACGGAGGCGCAGCCGTGGCCTCCGCTACCCGCGGCGATGTGCAGCTCGACGCGGTCCACGAAGGTGGTCATGACGGGCGCCTCCCGGCTGGTGCATGGGTGTGTCTCTGGTACAACGCGCCGAGGGCGGAACCTGCTTCCCCACCCGGGGAAAGCGGTCCGCCCTCGGAAAGATGCCGCGTCGGTCCCGAAGCTGACTACTCGCCTGCGGGGACGATGTTCACGACCTTGCGGCCGCGGTGGGTGCCGAACTGCACCGCACCGGCGTCCAGCGCGAACAGGGTGTCGTCGCCGCCGCGGCCGACGCCCGAGCCCGGGTGGAAGTGGGTGCCGCGCTGCCGGATGATGATCTCACCGGCGTTGACGAGCTGACCGCCGAAGCGCTTCACGCCGAGCCGCTGGGCGTTGGAATCGCGACCGTTCCGAGTGGACGACGCGCCCTTCTTGTGTGCCATGTCTCAGTCCCTTACTTCGCCGCGGAGTCGATGCCGGTGATCTTCAGCGCGGTGTGCAGCTGACGGTGACCGATGCGCTTCTTGTAACCGGTCTTGTTCTTGTACTTCTGGATGTCGATCTTGACACCCTTGTGATGGTCCACGACCTCGGCCTGGACCTTCACTCCGGCCAGCACCCACGGGTCGCTGGTGACGGCTTCGCCGTCCACGACCAGCACAGTCGAGAGTGCGACGGTGTCGCCGACCTTGCTGGTGGAAATACGGTCAACCTCGATGACGTCGCCGACAGCAACCTTCTGCTGGCGTCCGCCGGTGCGCACGATCGCGTACACGCGACAACACTCCCTCACTTGTGTCCGGAGCTCCTGATGCCAGCCGTCCAGCGCGAAACGGTGCGATGAAGCGATCACACCGCCGCGGCGATCCGAGGGGATTGAGCGGCCTCTCCCGGCGAGAGCCCGGAGGGAGGTGCTCAGGAGCGCGGCGTGCCCGATGACACGCCGACGGTAAAGATTACGACGGCCTTGACCTGGGGGTCAAACCGGGGCGGCCCGCCGGACAACCGTCCGGCGGGCCGCCGACTCACTCGTCGGTTGCAGCGGAGACGCCCGGCGAGCCCGGCTGTTCGGCAGCCGAGGTCCTCGCCGACTTCTTCACCACCGAGGCAGCGCCCTTGGCAGCCTTCGCCGTCTTCGCCGCCTTCGATGCCGGCTCCTTGGCCGTCTTCTTCGCCGGCGCCTTCTTCGCCGCCTTCTTCGCCGGTGCCGTCTTCTTCGCCGGCGCCTTGACGGCCGGCTCCCCGGTCGCCTTCCGCGCCGACTTCCGGGCCGTCTTCCTGGCCGGTGCGGACTCCTCCGCCGGGGCGTCCCCGACAGCGTCCGGCACGTCGGCGGCGGTGTCGGCCGGTCCGTCGGACTGCTGCGCAGGGGCGTCCGCCGACGCCGCCGGCAGGACGATGTCCGCCGGCTCGGCGTCGTTCGGCGAGGACACCGGTGCCGACACCCGGCGCGTCGCCCGCCGACGCGTACGGGCCGGCGGGGCGGCCTCGTCAACGGGCTCCTGCGCCGCAGCCGCCTCCGCCGGGGCGGCGGGCGGCTCCTGCGCCGGCTGCTCACCGGCCGCCACCACCGTGACCGCCGCCTCGTCCTGCTCGGCGACCTTGGGCGGACCGGCCGGCGCCGAGGCCTTGCGCGTGGTCCGACGCTTCCTGGCCGGAGCCGCGGACCCGGCGTCCGCCAGTGCGGACGCCGACGCGGGGGCTTCCAGTGCCGGGGCCTGCGGCGCGGAGGCCTCTCCGGCCGGAGAGGCCTGCCCCGCGGGCACTGCCGCAGACGCGTCCGCTGCGTCCGGCACGGAGGTGCCGACCGGGTCGGCGGCCACCACCGTCACCGCCGCCTCGTCCTGCTCCGGTGCCTTCGGCGGGCCCGCGGGGGCCGAGGCCTTGCGGCTCACCCGGCGACGCCGTGCGGGTGCGGCCGGAACCGCCTCCGGCGGCACCTCCACCTCCGCGGCGGCCTGCTGCCCGGACTCCGCCGGAACAGCGGTCCGGGGCTCCGCCGGAACCGACTCCTGCGCCGCCTCCCGGACCACCGGTTCCGCCGGCTCCTCCGCTACTGGCTCGGAGACCGGCTCCTGGCCGGACCGCGGCGGGCCCGCCGCCGAGCCGGCCTTGCGACCGCCCCGGCGGCGCCGCCCACCGCGACGAGCGGCGTCCTCGGCCTCGGCAGCCGTGCTGTACAGCTCCTCGTCCGGGACGAACGACGGCTCCGGAAGCGCCTTCGGTGCAGCCGCCCCGGCCTGCACCTCCGCCGCCGTCTCCACCTCGGAGGTCTCCTCGACCGGATCCGGCTGCTGCTCGACCGGACCGTCGCCCTGACCGCCCCGGCCCTTCTTCTTGCCGCGCTTGCCGGCGCTGCCGTTGGCGTGCGCCTGCTCCATGTGCACCGTCAGGCCACGCCCGTTGCAGTGCACGCAGGGCTCGGAGAACGACTCCAACAGCCCCTGGCCGACCCGCTTGCGGGTCATCTGGACCAGACCCAGCGAAGTGACCTCGGCGACCTGGTGCTTGGTCCGGTCCCGTCCCAGGCACTCCAGCAGCCGCCGGAGGACCAGGTCCCGGTTGGACTCCAGCACCATGTCGATGAAGTCGATCACGATGATGCCGCCCAGGTCGCGCAACCGCAGTTGGCGCACGATCTCCTCGGCCGCCTCCAGGTTGTTCCTGGTGACCGTCTCCTCCAGGTTTCCGCCCTGACCGGTGAACTTCCCGGTGTTGACGTCGACCACGACCATCGCCTCGGTCCGGTCGATCACCAGCGAGCCGCCGCTCGGCAGCCAGACCTTGCGGTCCAGCGCCTTCATCAGCTGCTCATCGATCCGGTAGGTGGCGAACACGTCCACGTCGGACGTCCACTTCGTCAGCCGGTCGGCCAGGTCGGGGGCCACGTGCTCGACATAGCCGTGGATGGTGCTCCACGCCTCGTCACCGCTGACCACGACCTTGGTGAAGTCCTCGTTGAAGATGTCGCGGACCACCCGGACGGTCATGTCCGGCTCCCCGTACAGCAGCGTCGGAGCGTTGCCCTTCTGCGCCTTGCGGGTGATGTCCTCCCACTGGGCCTGGAGCCGCTGGACGTCCCGGGCCAGCTCGTCCTCGCTGGCGCCCTCCGCGGCGGTCCGCACGATGACGCCCGCGTCCTCGGGAACGATCTTCTTCAGGATCTGCTTCAGCCGCGCCCGTTCGGTGTCGGGCAGCTTGCGGCTGATTCCCGTCATCGACCCCTCGGGCACGTAGACCAGGTACCGGCCCGGCAGCGACACCTGGCTGGTGAGCCGGGCGCCCTTGTGGCCGATCGGGTCCTTCGTGACCTGCACCAGGACCGACTGGCCGGACTTCAGCGCCGTCTCGATCCGCCGCGGACCACCGGAGTGGCCGAGCGCGTCGAAGTTGACCTCGCCGGCGTAGAGCACCGCGTTGCGCCCCTTGCCGATGTCCACGAAGGCGGCCTCCATCGACGGGAGGACGTTCTGCACCTTGCCCAGGTAGACGTTGCCGACGTAGCTGGTCGCCTGCTCCTTGTTGACGAAGTGCTCGACGAGGACATCGTCCTCCAGCACCCCGATCTGGGTGCGCTCGCCGCTCTGCCGGACAATCATCTCCCGCTTGACCGCCTCCCGGCGGGCCAGGAACTCGGCCTCGGTGATGATCGGCACCCGGCGACGGCCCTGCTCCCGGCCTTCCCGGCGGCGCTGCTTCTTCGCCTCCAGGCGGGTCGAGCCCTTGATGGACTGCACCTCGTCGGAGGGCTGCTCGTCCTTCTTCTTCCGCGGCTCGCGCACCTTGACCACGGTGCGCTCGGGGTCCTCGGTGCCGCCGTTCCGCGTGACGGGGGCGTCTCCGTCCGCACCGCGCCTGCGGCGGCGCCGCCGGCGCCGGGAACTGGCGGAGGAGTGGCCCGGCTCCTCCGCGTCACCCTCCTCCTCGCGCCGCTGCTCGCCCGAGCCGGAGGACTGCTCCGCAGCGTCCTCGGACTCCCCGGAACGCTCGTCGGCCGCGTCCTCGATCTGCTCGCCCTCGTCTCCGCGGCGGTCCGCGTCCTGCGGCACGCTGCCGTTCTGCTCGCCGTCCTCAGCGCTCTCGCCCCTGCGGCGGCGCCGTCCGCCCCGCCGACGGCGACGGGACGGGCGGCCGTCCTCTCCGTCGCCGTCCTCCTCGTCCGCAACGGAGCGGTCGTCGGCGTAGCCGCCCTCGTCGGCACTGTCCCGGTCGGCGTCCTCGGCGTCCCGATCCGCCTCCTCGCCGAAGCCGGCGTCCTGCGCCTTGCGGCGCCTGCGGCGGCGCGGCCGGGCCGCCTCGCGGCCGTACTCGTCGTCCTCGCCCCCGGCCGAACCGCCGGTGCCGGCGAAGCCGGTATCCTCGGCGCCGCCGTCCTCGTCCGCGTCGTCCGCCTCGACCGGGCGGGCAGCCGCCGCGGCAGCGCTCTGCGGGGTCTGGAACATCGGCTCGGTGAACACCGGGGCCTGGAAAACAGCCACCGGCGGCGCCACCGGCGAGTCCGCCGGAGCGCCCGTACCTCGGGTGGCACGGCGGCGGGACCGGGCCGGCGCGGCCTGCGGCTCCTCCGTTCCGGGCTCTTCGGCGGCCGGCTGCGGGGGCTCGGCCCCGGCGGCGCTCTCCTGCGCGACCTCGGCAGGCGCGGCCGCGGCGGGCTCGGCCTCGGCAGGCGCCGGGGCAGCGGTCCTGCGGGTCGCGCGACGACGGCTGCGCGCCGGACGCTCCGGCGCCGCCGACGGCTCGTCGGCGGCCTCGGCGCCCCCGGGCCGCTCGTCCACCGGTGCGGCGGGCCCGCTCTCCTGGACGGTGACCGCCTCGGAAGCCTCCGCCGCGCCTGCGGCGGGGGGCCCCGCCGGGCGGGACGCCACCCGCCGCCGACGGCGCGGCGGCAGGTTGCCGCTGGGACTGCTGTTGTCGTTGCTCTCCGCGGCTGCGGAGTCAGTCTGCTCGGGCATGCGGGTGGTTCTCCCGTCACGCTCCCGGTTCGGCGCCCCGTCCCCGCCTGCGACCCGCAGGCCGCGTCATGTGCGCGGTCCCGCAGTCCAGGGGGCGCGGACGCCGCACGGGAGCTGTTGTCTCACTCGCCGGTTCCGTGGCATCCGGCCCGGCTACGGCAAAAGTCTCCTGGTCGACACGCCTGCCGTACGGCGGTACCCGGGTGGCTCCCTGGTGCCTGGCACGTCGGCGGCGCTGCGACGCCGGCCCTACGCGGTGGACCCGGGTGCCGTCGCGACGAGGGTTGCGTCGCGGTCGAGCGCCAGCGGATCGGTCACCGTGCCGGTCTCCTCATCGAGCGGCCCCTGCGCCAGCCTGGTCACCCCTGGGATGACCGGCGGCGCCAGGTCGGCCGCAGCTCGGAGGCCGGACAGGACGTCGTCGGGTCGTACGGCAGGTGTCAGGTGCCGCACTACCAGGCGCAGTATCGCACAGGGAACCGCATCGGGCCCATCAGACCCGGCCGACCCCCGGGGGTCCTGGTCCGGGAGGACGTCGAGCGAGGCGACCGCCGAACGGGCGTCGAAGGTCCGCAGCCCCTTCTTCGTCTGCCGCTGCACCTCGACGGACTCCGCGTCCAGGAAGGCGCCCACCGCCGTCCGGGCCGCGACCACGTCCACCCCGGGCAGCCGCAGCTCCCAGGCAGAAGCGGTCAGCCGGTCGGCGAACTGCCCGGTCGTCGCCTCGACGGCGTCGACGATGTCGAGCCCGTCCGGCATCGACGCGTCGAGGGCCGCGCGCAACCGCTCCGGATCCTGCCTGCGTGCGACGGCGATCTCCAGGTACTCGGCCTCACTGGCCGTCCCGGTCGGAGCGGCGTTCGCGTAGGACACCTTGGGGTGCGGGGTGAATCCGGCGGAGTACGCCATCGGGACCGCGGCCCGGCGCAGCGCCCGCTCGAAAGCGCGCTGGAAATCGCGGTGGCTGGTGAACCGAAGGCGGCCGCGCTTGGTGTAGCGCAGTCGGATGCGCTGCACCGCGGGCGCGGGCGGCGGGCCTTCGGGCTGTCGCTTGCCCAGGGATCTTCTCCTTGGCTCGGGGAGCGGAGACCGCGTCTGCGCCCGCCCCCGGGGGATGTCGGCGGCCGGTCGCACCACCCGCGGCCGCGGGCGGGCGCGTCGGTGGGGTCCCCAACCGCGCCCCGCGTCCCGCTCGGATCCGGTCCGCCGAACGGCGGGAGAGCGGCGTGTGCGGCACGACGGACGGCGCGAGACCGGCCTGCGACCCAGACTACTCGCCGGTCCGGCCGCGGCCCGCCGCGGTGGCGTCGATCCAGTACCGCAGCTTCTTCCCCCGGCGGTCCTCGAATACACCTCCGCCGGCCTCGATGACCTTGCGGGAGGCGGTGTTGTCGTGGTCGCAGGTGACCAGCACGGATTCCAGTCCGAGCCCGGCGGCGACCGGCAGCACCGCCCGCAGCATGGCGGTGGCGTGGCCCCGGCGACGCGCGGTGGGGCGCATGTCGTAACCGACCAGGCCGCCCCACTCCAGCAGCGCGGGGTTCAGCCGGTGACGGACGCAGATCCGGCCCAGGAAGCTGTCCCCCTCGACGTACCAGAGCGTGGTGGAGGGCACGTGGCCGGCCGGGCGCGGCGAGGCCTCGTCCGCGTCGGCCCGGGTACGGGTGACGTACTCCTCGAACACCGGGAGGCGGTGCCACCGGCCGCCGTACCGGCGGATGTCCGACCCGATCATGGACACGTCCCCCGGGCCGCCCCGGCCCTCTGCCGCGAACTCCGCCATCGCGACGACGAACGAGGTGCGGACACGGACCACGGGTGCGACGAGCTGGGGCATCGGCCCAGCATGTCACCCCTGCCGGGCTGCCCCGCCGACTGCCCGGCGGGGCAGCTCGGCCCGGGAGGGCCGAGCTGAACCGTTCCGGGTTCGGTAGAGACTCGATTCCGTGGAAGGATTGAGTCATGGCACGCCCTTCCTTCTATCCCTCTGAGCTGCGCAAGCGAGGGGTCCGTATGGTCGCCGAGGTCCGTGGTGACTATCCGAACGAGTCGGCCGCCTTGAGGACGGTCGCCCAGAAGCTCGGGATCGGGTCGGCCGAGACCCTGCGGAACTGGGTGCAGCGGGACGAGGTCGACTCCGGGCAACGGCCGGGGACGACCACGGAGGAGTCCGCGCAGACCAAGGCGATGAAGAAGGAGATCGCCGAGCTGAAGCGGGCGAACGACATCTTGAAGGCTGCGGCGAGTTTCTTCGCGGCCGAACTCGACCGGCCACACACACGCTCGTAGCGTTCATCGACGAGCACCGGGCCCGCTTCGGCGGTGTCGAGCCGATCTGCCGCGTGCTCATCGAGCACGACTGCGAGATCGCCCCTTCCACCGACTACGCCCACCACGAACGCCTCCAGGCCCCGGCGGCCCGCACCGTCCGCGACACGGAGCTGAAGCCGCTCATCCAGCAGATCTTCGAGGTCGACTACCGTGTCTACGCGGCCAGGAAGGTCTGGCGTGAGCTGCACCGCCAGGGTCACCTCGTGGCCCGGTGCACCGTCGAACGCCTGATGCGCGAGTCGGGCGTCGCCGGTGCCGTCCGTGGGAAGGAGGTCATCACCACGATCCCGGACGGCAGCGTCGAGCGGGCACCGGACCTGCTGGACCGCAACGTCGTCGCGCCGGCCCCCAACCGCTGCTGGGTAGCCGACTTCACTCACGTCAGCACCTGGTCGGGAGTGGTCTACGTCGCCTTCCTCGTGGACACCTTCTCCCGCCGGATCGTCGGCTGGTCCGCCGCCCTGTCGAAGGTTCGCAACACACGAGTTTCCGACTCGCCGAGCACCTGGACGCCGCCGGCATCGCAGCCTCGATCGGCTCCGTCGGCGACGCCTACGACAACGCCCTCATGGAGTCCACGATCGGCCTGTTCAAGACCGAGCTGATCAAACCGGGACGACCCCGGAGGACGCTCTCCCCGGTCGAGCCGGCCACCGCGGAATGGGTCGACTGGTACTGCCACCGCCGGCTCCACGGTGAAATAGGGCACATCCCACCGCCGAACACGAGACCCACTACTACTTCACGGCCACGAAACCCCAGGTCACAACCACAAGCTGAAGACTCCACCGAAACCGGAACGGTACACAGGGCGGGAAGCTTGCTCCCGCTTCTTCACCCCGAGCCCACGAAGGATCTCGGTACGCTCCGCCTCGCTCATGCCAGCGAGCGTCTCAGCCATCCTCTGGACGGCATCGCCGCTGGTCACGGCTACTTCTTGACCTCAAGCGGGAGCAGCTTCTTGCCCGTCGGTCCTGTTTGTGGCCATGTATCGAGTTGGGGACACACCCCGCAGTCGAAGCAGGGGGTCCAGCGGCAGTCCTCGACCTCGGTCTCGTCCAGGGAGTCCTGCCAGTCCTCCCAGAGCCAGTCCTTGTCCAGGCCGGAGTCGAGGTGGTCCCAGGGCAGGACCTCCTCGTAGCCGCGCTCCCGGGTGGTGTACCAGTCGGCGTCCACGCCGTGGGCGGGCAGTTCCCGGGCGGCGCACTCCCTCCACAGGTCGTAGCTGAAGTACTCGCGCCAGCCGTCGAAGCGCCCGCCCGCGGCGTGGACCGCGCGGATGACGTCTCCGAGCCGGCGGTCGCCGCGGGAGAGCAGACCCTCGACGATGCCGGGCTTGCCGTCGTGGTATCGGAAGCCGATCGAACGGCCGTACTTCTTGTCCGCGCGGATACGGTCGCGGAGCTTGGCCAGCCGCGCGTCGGTGTCGGCCGAGCTGAGCTGCGGCGCCCACTGGAAGGGGGTGTGCGGCTTGGGGACGAACCCGCCGATCGAGACGGTGCAGCGGATGTCGTTGGAGCCGGAGACCTCCCGGCCCTTGGCGATCACCCGGGTCGCCATGTCGGCGATCTGGAGCACGTCCTCGTCGGTCTCGGTCGGAAGGCCGCACATGAAGTACAGCTTGACCTGGCGCCAGCCGTTGCCGAACGCGGTGGCCACCGTGCGGATCAGGTCCTCCTCGGAGACCATCTTGTTGATGACCTTCCGAATCCGCTCGCTGCCGCCCTCGGGGGCGAAGGTAAGGCCGGAGCGCCGCCCGTTGCGGGTCAGCTCGTTGGCGAGGTCGACGTTGAAGGCGTCGACCCGGGTGGACGGCAGGGAGAGGCCGATCTTGTCCTCTTCGTAGCGGTCCGCGAGGCCCTTGGCCACGTCGGCGATCTCGCTGTGGTCGGCGGAAGAGAGCGAGAGCAGCCCGACCTCCTCGAAGCCGGTGTTCTTCAGCCCCTTCTCCACCATGTCGCCGATGCCGGTGATCGAGCGCTCGCGCACCGGGCGGGTGATCATGCCCGCCTGGCAGAACCGGCAGCCGCGGGTGCAGCCGCGGAAGATCTCCACGGACATCCGCTCGTGCACCGTCTCGGCCAGCGGAACCAGCGGCTGCTTCGGGTACGGCCACTCGTCGAGGTCCATCACGGTGTGCTTGGAGACCCGCCACGGCACGCCCGAGCGGTTCGGCACCACCCGGCCGATGCGGCCGTCCGGCAGGTACTCGACATCGTAGAAACCGGGCACGTAGACCCCGCCCGTGCGGGCGAGCCGGAAGAGCAGTTCCTCGCGGCCGCCGGGGCGCCCCTCGGCCTTCCAGGCGCGGATCAGCTCGGTGACCTCCAGGACGGCCTGCTCGCCGTCGCCGATCACCGCACAGTCGATGAAGTCCGCAATCGGCTCGGGGTTGAAGGCGGCGTGCCCGCCGGCCATCACGATCGGGTGGTCGACGGTGCGGTCCTTGGCCTCCATCGGGATGTCGGAGAGCTCCAGGGCCGTGAGCAGGTTGGTGTACCCCAGCTCGGTGGAGAAGGAGACGCCGAGGACGTCGAAGGCACCGACCGGGCGGTGCGCGTCCACGGTGAACTGCGGGAGCCGGTGCTCCCGCATCAGCGCCTCCAGGTCGGGCCACACGCTGTAGGTGCGTTCGGCGAGGACGCCTTCCTTCTCGTTCAGCACCTCGTAGAGGATCATGACGCCCTGGTTGGGCAACCCGACCTCGTAGGCGTCCGGATACATCAGCGCCCAGCGGACGTCGCAGGCGTCCCACTCCTTCACGGTGGAGTTGAGCTCTCCGCCGACGTACTGGATCGGCTTCTGTACGTGCGGGAGGAGGGCCTCCAGGCGCGGGAAGACCGACTCGACTGGCATGGGATGTCCTCGGATGGGGGCGACGTGCACGGGTGGCCATTCAGCGTAACTCCTTCGGCCCTCCCCGGCTGAGCCCGGCCGGACGAGGAGGCTCAGCAGGGAAGGGTCTCAGCCGGGAGGGGCGAGGCGACCGAGGCGGCCGGTACAGCCGTGCTCGGCGGCCTCCCGCTCGTGGAGCACGCCGTAGCTGAAGGACGGCTCTCCCGCCTGGTGCGCGAGGGCGGCGAGGTCACGCAGCGCGTCCCGGGCGAGGACGCTGTCCTGGTACTCCCCGAGGAGCGCCTGGAGGCCGGCAAGCTGCCCGGCCCGGCGCTTGGTCGGCTTGCCGAAGACGGGCCGGGGCCTCCAGAGCGTAGCGCAGCCTCTTGGCGGCTCTGCGGGCTCCGTGCACGGCTTCGTCGATGGCCGCGTCCGGACCGGCGTCGAGCACGGCCCCGATGCGCGTGGCGAGCCGGTCGAAGTCCCGGTGGACCGCCTTCGGCAGCACTCGCTCGGCGGGCCGTCCGGCCTTCGGCCGCAGTGGGGCTCGGCGAGCAGGGAATCGGCAGCATTCAGCAGGACGGTGTGGCGCTCGCTGTCGAGCACGGCGAGCAGCCGTCGGCGGGCGCCGGCGCGGTGAGCACGGTCGAAGCTGCGCAGCCGACCGACCAGCGGTCCGGCGCGCAACTCGTTCGGCAGGGCGGCGATGCCGATGCGGAGGCGGTCGAGCAGGACCTCGCGGTCGCGGTCCACTCCGAGTTCCGCCGCGAGGTGCCGGAGTTCCTGGCATAGGGGGGCGGTGGCGTCCGGGTCGAAGACCTGGGTGAAGATGCGGAGGCAGCTGCGCAGTCGGCGGGTGGCGACGCGCATTCGGTGGACGGACTCGGGGACTTCGCGACGGACGGCCGGGCCGAGGACCACGAGGTGACGTACCTGGGTGCGGACGTAGGCGAGCACGGTGTCCGCGACGCCGGCCTCTACGGTCTCCTCGGGGAGTGCGCCTACCGGCGTCCCGGAGGGACGGGCGGTGGCGGGACCGCCTCCGGTGGCGTCGAGGGCCTCGTGGAGTTTGGACGGTGGTCCGGAGGGGTGGATGCCTGCTTCGGCCAGGCGTGCGCCGACGCGGTCGAGGAGTGCGGGATCGCCGCCGGGCGCGAGCTCCACCTCGAGTTCGGTCCAATGCGTGGTGCCGCCCTCGGGCAGGCGCTCGGCGTCAATCCGGTCGATGACGACCTCGGCCAGCGGGTCTCCGTCCCGGTCGCGGAGCCGGTGGACGCGGCGTTCGGAGCGCAGTCGCACGACGGGGTCGAGCCGGTCGCCGCGTACTCGCGAGCGGACGAGTCCGGCGAGCGTCGCGGGGATTTCCGGCTGGTCGGGGGCGTGGATCTCGTCGCGCACACCGGGAACGACGGGCAGTGTGAGGTGCCAGCCGGCGTCCGGGCCGCCGCTGCGCCGCCGGAGGGTGATCCGGTCGGCGGCCGGGGTGAGTGCGGCGGTGTCGTAGAAGAGGTCGTCCAGCAGGTGCACGCCCTCGTCCGTGACGGTGGCGACGTCCGGGACCCCGGTCAGGTCGGGGAGATCCGGCGCCCCGCCCGTGCCGGTCGTGTGCTCCGGGGCGGGGCGGTACGTGCGTTCGATCGCCCGCGTGACGGCCACGATGGAGGGAACGTAGTGGGGCTTTCCGGGCGTCGCAAGGGCCACGCCTCACTCCCGGGCGCCGTGCCCCCGGCACGAGAGCGTACGGGGATGCCGGGCCCGTCGGCCCGGGCGGGCCGGATGCGGGGCCCCGGGGGCCGTGGGCCGGGGTACCTCCGCGGGCTCGGGGACCGTCAGACCTGGAGCCCCACGGCCTTCGCGGGGCGGCCGGACGCGGACATCGGGCGCTGTATCTGCACGGACTGGAGCAGCCCGACCGCGATCCAGACGGCGAACATGGCGGTGCCGCCGTAGGAGACGAAGGGCAGCGGGAGCCCGGCGACGGGCATGATGCCGAGGGCCATCCCGATGTTCTCGAAGGACTGGAAGGCGAACCAGGCGATGATGCCGGCGGCGAGGATGGTGCTGTAGAGGTCGGTGGCGCCGAGGGCGATCTTGCAGGCGCGCCAGAGCACGATGCCGAGCAGCACGATGATGAGACCGCCGCCGAGGAAGCCGAGTTCCTCGCCGGCCACGGTGAAGATGAAGTCGGTCTGCTGCTCGGGGACGAACTGGCCGGTGGTCTGGGTGCCTTCGAAGAGACCCTTGCCGGTGAGGCCGCCGGAGCCGATGGCGATGCGTGCCTGGTTGGTGTTGTAGCCGACGCCAGCCGGGTCGAGGGCCGGGTTGGCGAAGGCGGCGAAGCGGTTGAGCTGGTACTCGTCGAGGAGTTCGAGCAGCCACACCGAGACGGCGCCCGCCACTGCGGCGGTGACCAGGCCGATGATCCACCGGTTGGAGGCGCCGGAAGCGAGGAGGACCCCGACGACGACCACGGAGAGCACCATGACCTGCCCGAGGTCGGCCACCACCAGGATGGGCAGGGCGCCGAGGCCGAGGGCGTGCAGCACGGTGCGGCTGTCGGGATAGGTCCGGTCGCCGGCGTCGACCTTGGCGGAGAGCACCACCGCCATCGCGAGGATGACGGCGACCTTGGTGAACTCCGAGGGCTGGAGCTGGAGACCGCCGAGGTTGAGCCAGGCGCGTTCGCCGTTGATGGTGGCGCCGAGGGGCGTGTAGACGAGGGCGGCCAGGACAACGGCGAGACCGTAGAGGACCGGCATCAGGGACCGCATGCGGCGGTGGCCGATCCAGACCACGGCGACGGCGAGTGTGATGCCGATGGCGGCGTTCAGGGTGTGCTTGAACAGGAACTGGTTGGGATCGCCGCCGGTCAGGTCGGTGCGGTTGCGGGTTGCCGACCACACGAGGAGCGCGCCGATCGCGCACAGCCCGAAGGCGGCGAGGAGCAGCGTCCAGTCGAGTCTGCGGGCCAGGGAGTCGCGTGCGGTGAGCTTGGCCCACGCGCTCCGGTCCGCAGCGAGGCGGCTGGAGTCGAAGGAGTGGGTGCTCATTGCGTGAATTCCTTGTCCCGCCATTCGGCGACCAGCGACTTCTTGCTCCGCTGGGCCTGGATGTTGCCGTCGTCGGTGATCTTCGGGAGTGCCTTCTGCGGGGTGGGGAGCAGCGCCTTCTTCTTGTCGACGGAGCCGTCGTCCTGGACGCCGTACAGAGCGTTGTAGATGTTGCGGACGGCGGGTCCGGAGGCGCCGGAGCCGGTGCCCGCCTGGGAGATGGTCATGACGATGGTGTAGTCGTCGGTGTAGGTGGCGAGCCAGGAGGTGGTCTGCTTGCCCTGCACCTGGGCGGTACCGGTCTTGGCGCGCATCGGGATGTCGTCGTGCGGCCAGGTGGTGAACCGCCAGGACGCGGTGCCGCGGGTGGCGACGCCGCGCAGTGCATCGTCCATCTTCTCCAGCGTGGCCTTGGAGGCGGGCAGTTTGCCGTGTGTCTCGGGCTCGATCTCCTCGACGGTCCGTCCGTCCGGGCTGATGACGGCCTTTCCGACGGTGGGGTCGTAGAGGGTGCCGCCGTTGGCGATGGCGCTGTAGGCGGTGGCCATCTGGATCGGGGTGACGAGCGTGTCGCCCTGTCCGATGGCGTAGATGATGCTGTCGCCGGCGCGGAGGTTCATACCCTCGACGCAGTTCTCCTTGGCGAGGCGGGTGACGTAGTCGGTGGAGTCGGACTTGGCCTGCTTGCACCAGGCGTCCTTGTTCGCCTCCCAGTACTCCTGCTTCCACTCGCGGTCCGGGATGCGCCCGCTGACCTCGTTGGGCAGGTCGATCCCGGTCTCCTTGCCGAGTCCGAAGCTCTTGGCCGCCTTGTAGAGGTGTTCGTCGGGGTTCTCGGGGTTCAGGCCGCCGTCCTTCTGCCATTCGCGGTGGCCAAGGGCGTAGAAGACGGTGTTGCAGGAGACCTCGAGGGCGCGTCCGAGGCTGATGGGGCCGTAGCCGGTGGACTCGAAGTTCTTGAAGGTCTGCCCGCCGAGGCTGTAGGAGCTGCTGCAGTTGTAGTTGTTGTCGAAGGGGTAGCCGGCGTTGACGGCGCCCGCGGTCGAGATCACCTTGAAGATCGAGCCGGGGGGCGACTGCCCCTGGATGGCGCGGTTCAGCAGGGGGTAGTTGGAGTCCTTGCCGGTGAGTTCGGCGTAGGTGTCGCCGGAGATGCCGCCGACCCAGGCGTTGGGGTCGTAGTCGGGGTTGGAGGCCATGGCGACGATGCGGCCGGTCTTGTTCTCCATGACGACGGCGGCGCCGGAGTCGGCCTCGTACTTCCGGCCGGTGATCCTGTCGGTCTCCTGCCGGGCGACCTTCATGGCCTGCTGGAGCTGGTGTTCCGTTATGGCCTGCACACGGGAGTCGATACTGGTCACGACGGACGAGCCGGCCGTGGCCCCGTCACTGTCGGCCTCACCGATGACGCGGCCGAGGTTGTCCACCTCGTAGCGGGTGACGCCGGAGCTTCCGCGGAGCATGGCGTCGTAGGTGCGTTCCAGGCCGGAGCGTCCGATCTGGTCGGAGCGCAGCAGCGGGGAGTCGGTGTCCTGGGCCTTGGCGACCTCGTCGTCGGTGACCGGGGAAAGGTAGCCGAGCACCTGGGAGGTGCCGGCCTCGTAGGGGGCCGGGTAGCGGCGGACCGCGGTGGGTTCGGCCGTGATGCCGGGGAAGTCCTCGGCGCGTTCCCGGATCTGGAGGGCCTGTTGGGTGGTGGCCTCGTCGGTGAGGGGGATCGGCTGGTAGGGCGAACCGTTCCAGCAGGGCTGGGGCGTCTCCGCGTTGCACAGGCGCACCTTGTCGGCGATGTCCTCGTACGACGTGTCGAGCACCTCGGCGAGCCGGGTGAGGACCGCTTTGCCCTCGTCCTTCATCTTCATGAGGTCGGTGCGGCTCGCGGAGACCACCAGCCGGGTCTCGTTGTCGGCGATCGGCACCCCGCGGGCGTCCAGGACGCTGCCGCGGGTGGCGGGCTCGACGACCTGCTGGACGTGGTTGCCCGCGGCTTCCTTCTGGAATTCGTCGCCGTTGCGGATCTGGAGGTACCAGAGCCGGCCGCCCAGTGTCAGCAGCAGCGAGAAGACCAGTATCTGGATGGCGACGAGGCGGATCGTGACCCGCGTCGTGCGTCCGGTCTCCGGAATGTTGCTCACAACGCCCCCTTGGTCACAGTCGTTTCACTCTCTTGATCCGGCCGGCACGGCCGCCGGCCGAGCGGCCCAGGAGGGCGCCGCGCCGGGAGCCGCCGAGTTTCGCACTGCCGCGGGCCCGTCCGCCGCGGCCGAGCAGTCGTCCGCTGCTGCCGGTGAGCAGGCCGTAGGCGCTCCCCGGTCGGCCGACGGCGCTGCCGGCCGGGGCCGACTCGGCGAGTGGGTCGTTCTCCGCGCGTCTGGCGAGTGCCATCAGCAGCGGAACGGTGAAAGGGGCGAGGAGCAGGTCGTACAGCGTCGCCGTCAGCAGGAGTCCGCCGAGTCCGACGTGCCGACCGGCGGAGTCCCCGACGAGCGCGCCGACCCCCGCGTACAGGAGGGTGGAGGAGAGCGCCGCCGCGGCGACGACGAGCATCGGGACGGTGGCGCTGCGCAGGCGTCCGCTCTCCGGCTTGGTGAGTCCTGCCGCGTAGCCGATGACGCAGAGCACCAGGGCGTATCTGCCGACCGCATGGTCGGCGGGCGGAGCGAGGTCGGCGAGCAGGCCGGCCCCGAAGCCGATCACGGCGCCGCCGGTGTGGCCGTACACCAGGGCCAGCGCGACAACGGTGAGCAGCAGCAGGTCGGGGGTGGCGCCGGGGAGCTGCAACCGGGCCAGGATGGTCACCTGGACGACGAGCGCGACGATGATCAGTGTGGTGGAGAGCAGTGTGCGGTTCACTCGCATGGGTCAGTCCCCCTGCTCGCGGGCCGTTCGGCCCTGTTCGTCCGCGGGGTCGGAGTCCGTCGGTTCGGGTTCCGTCGGTTCGGGGGCCGCGGGCAGTTCCTCGGCGTCGCCCTGCGCGGCGACCCCGGTGCCCTCGGCGCCCGGGGTCTCGGTGACCGTGACCGTCGGGGTGGGCTCCGCCTTGGGCGGGTCGGGCAGCACGGTGTCCCGGGGGTCCTCGCGAGGCGGCTGGACGACGACACCGACGATGTCCAGCGTGCTGAAGCCCACGTAGGGACGGACCCGCACGGTGCGGGTGAGGTCGCCGCTGCTGGGGCTGACCTGGATGATCTCGCCGACCGGGACGCCGGGGACGAAGGGGCGGTCGTTGCTGGAGCCGAAGGTGACGAGACGGTCACCCCGCTCGACCTTGGCCTTGGAGTTGAGCAGCTGCACGGTGAGCGCGCTGTCGCCCCGGCCGTTGGCGAAGCCGAGTTCGTTCGTCTTCTCCATCCGGGTGCCGACGGTGAAGTCCGGGTCGGTGGCGAGAAGGACGGTGGACGTGCCGGGGCCGACGGTGGTGACCCGGCCGACGAGTCCGTCGCCGTTGAGCACCGTCATGTCCCGGGTGATGCCGTCGCGTTCACCGATGTCGATGGTGATCGTCCAGGAGAAGCCCTGAGCAGGCCCGATGGCGACGACCTGTGCCCCCTTGACGCCGTACTGGCCCGTCGCGGCGGTGTCGAGCAGCTTGTCCAGCTGGGCCGAGCGGGATGAGGCCCGGGCGTCGGAGCCCAGGCGCTGCTTGAGCTCGGTGTTCTCCCGTTCGAGTGCGGCGATCCTGCTGTGCCGGTCACCGGAGTCGCGGACGGCCGCGATGGCGTTGCCCACCGGGTCGACGGCCCCGGCGACCGTCGTCTCGACCGGCCCGAAGACGGAGGCGGCTCCGCGCCGCGCGCTGTCGAGCGGTGACCGGTCACCGCCCCGCAGATCCATCGTGATCAGTGCGAAAGCGACGGCGACCAGCAGTACGAGCAGCAGCCGGCTTTCTCGTGTGTCCCTCACGTGCGACGGCCGTGCCTTCCCCTTGTCGGACCGGTTCTCTGATGCAGCCTGCGGTGGGCGGGGCGCGTGCCCTGCGAGTGGTGTCCCCCGCGGGTGCGCGCCCGGTCGTGCGATAGGTGCGTCTCGGCTGTCCAACGGACGAGCGGCGCCGATGATCCGCCACCGGGCCCGCCGTCATCCGTGCGGTGGACGGCGGCACGGCCGTACGGCGCTATCTGCGCGGCTGGGAGTCGAGGACCTGCTGGAGGGCCTCGAACTCCTCCACGCACTTGCCGGCTCCGAGCGCCACCGAGTCCAGCGGGTCCTCGGCGATGTGGATCGGCATGCCCGTCTCCCGGCGCAGCCGTTCGTCCAGGCCGCGGAGCAGTGCGCCGCCGCCGGTCAGGACGATGCCGCGGTCCATGACGTCCCCGGAGAGCTCCGGGGGACACTTGTCCAGGGTGGTCTTCACCGCATCCACGATGGAGTTGACGGGTTCCTCGATCGCCTTGCGCACCTCGGCGGCGGAGATGACGACCGTCTTGGGGAGTCCGCTCACCAGATCGCGGCCGCGGATCTCGGTGTGCTCGTCCTTGTCGAGATTGTAGGCCGATCCGATGGTGAGCTTGATGCTCTCGGCGGTGCGCTCGCCCAGCAGGAGGCTGTACTCCTTCTTGATGTGCTGGATGATCGCGTTGTCCAGTTCGTCGCCCGCAACCCTGATCGACTGCGCGGTGACGATGCCTCCCAGTGAGATCACCGCGACCTCGGTGGTGCCTCCGCCGATGTCGACGACCATGTTGCCGGTGGCCTCGTGCACCGGCAGGCCGGAGCCGATCGCGGCGGCCATCGGCTCCTCGATGATGTGCACCTGGCGTGCGCCGGCCTGCGTCGACGCCTCGATGACCGCGCGGCGTTCGACGCCGGTGATGCCCGAGGGGACGCAGATGACGACCCTCGGACGGGCGAGGTAGCGCCGCTTGTGAATCTTGAGGATGAAGTAGCGGAGCATGCGCTCGGTGATCTCGAAGTCGGCGATCACGCCGTCCTTCAGCGGGCGCACCGCGACGATGTTACCGGGGGTGCGGCCGATCATTTTCTTCGCCTCGGCACCGACCGCCAGGATTCCGCCGGTGTTGGTGTTGATGGCGACGACCGAGGGCTCGTTCAGGACGATCCCGCGACCCCTGACGTACACCAGCGTGTTGGCGGTCCCGAGGTCGACAGCCATGTCCCGGCCGATGAACGACATGTTGTTCGCCATGAGGATACGTCTGGCCTTCCAGCAGAAACGATGTGATGGGGAGGAGGGCAGGATGCGCAGTCGGGTCGCGGAAAAGGAGACGTCCCGAGGGAGTCTCCATCGTAGTCGTGTCCGTTCGAACGCGGAGAGAGGGTTCTTCTTCCCGCCATTGTCGGCACAACACATCGCGTCCCTGTCCATGGGGACGTCGTGTCCGGGTGATTCGTTCCCGCGGCTCGTCGCGGATATACCGCAGGGCGACCGATTCGACTCGGTCGCCCCAGGTCAAAGCGGTTCTATCGGTGAGGACCCGTCAGCCGAGGCCGGGAAAGAAAATCTTCATCTCCCGCTCCGCGGACTCCTCGGAGTCCGAGGCGTGGATCAGATTCTCCCGGACGATGGTGCCGAGATCCCCCCGGATGGAGCCGGGTGTCGCCTGAATGGGGTCGGTGGGCCCGGCGAGTGCGCGGACGCCCTCGATCACCCGCTCGCCCTCGACGACCAGCGCGACGGAGGGGCCGGAAGCCATGAACTCCATCAGCGGCTCGTAGAAGGGGCGCCCCTTGTGCTCGGCGTAGTGCTGCTCGAGCACGGACAGCTCCAGAGTCCGCAGTTCCAGCGCGGTGATGCTCCATCCGGCCTTGCTCTCGATCCGGCCGAGGATCTCGCCCACCAGGCCCCGACGCACCGCGTCGGGCTTGAGAAGGACGAGGGTGCGCTGGCTCATGTCGCGGCTCCTTGGTTCGGCGATGAGACGGTGGCGCGACCCGGCCGTTCGGCCCTACCGCACGGCGGCGGTACGGCGGGGGAGGCCGGCGCCGCGGGGTGTCGCTGGGCCAGAGGTTACAGGGAGCGTGCCGAGTCCCCGCATCCGCCTCCCGGTGGCCGGGAGGCGGCCGAGCGGGAACTCAGGCCGATTCGGCGGCGAACCGGGCACGGGCCTCGTCGATCTTCCGGCCGTAGTGGATCGAGGCCCACCACAGGGCGGCGAACAGCGCTCCGAGCACGAACATCACCGGCACCAGGAAACCGGCCGCCACCAGGGCGGCCTGCAGCGCCCAGCCCAGCTGGAGGCCGCCGGGGCGGCCGATCGCGCCGCACAGCAGCAGGCACAGCGCCATCGCGGTCCCGCTCGGCAGCCAGACCGTGCCCGTCGACAGCTCGGTGAGGCGCATGGCCACCAGCCCCGCGAACCCGATGACGAAGAACTCGCCGATCAGAGTGGAGGCGCAGAGGGTGCGCATCAGCGGTCCCTCCGCAGCAGCAGGCCGGCCTCGCCGACGGTGATTACCGAGCCGGTCACGAGGACCCCCGCACCCGCGTACTCGTCCTCCTCCTCGGCCAGCGTGATCGCCGCCTCGATCGCGTCGTCCAGCCGGGGCTCGACGACGACGCGGTCCTCACCGAAGACCTCCACCGCGAGCCCGGCGAGCGCGTCGATGTCCATCGCCCGGGCAGTGGAGTTACGCGTGACCACCACCTCGGCCAGGATCGGCTCCAGTGCCTCCAGCACCCCGCGCACGTCCTTGTCGCGGCTGGGGCCGACCACGCCGATGAGCCGGCTGAAGCCGAACGCCTCGGTGATCGCGGTCGCCACCGCCTGCGCGCCGGCCGGGTTGTGCGCGGCGTCCAGCAGCACCGAGGGGCTGCTGCGGACCAGTTCGAGGCGGCCCGGCGAGGTGACCGAGGCGAAGGCCGTGCGGATCGCGTCGATGTCCAGGGCGCGGTCGTGTGCGGAGCCGACTCCGAAGAACGCCTCCACGGCCGCGAGGGCCACCGCCGCGTTGTGGGCCATGTGCTCGCCGTGCAGCGGGAGGAAGAGGTCCGGGTACTCGCCACCGAGTCCGCGCAGGGTCACCAGTTGCCCGCCGACGGCGACCTCCCGGCTCACCACGCCGAACTCCAGGCCGGCCCTGGCGACGGTGGCGTCCACCTCCACCGCCTTGCGCAGCACCACGGAGGCGGCGGCGAGCGGCTGCTGGGCCATCACCACGGTGGCGTCCCGCTTGACGACGCCGGACTTCTCGGTGGCGATCTCCTCGGGCGTGCCGCCGAGCCGGTCGGTGTGGTCCAGCGCGATCGGGGTGAGGACGGAGACGCCGGCGTCGATCACGTTGGTGGCGTCCCAACTGCCGCCCATGCCGACCTCGACCACGGCCACCTCGACCGGGGCGTCGGCGAAGGCGGAGTAGGCCATCGCGGTGAGCACCTCGAAGAAGGACAGCCGGTGCTCCTGTTTCGCCTCGACCAGTTCGACGAACGGCTTGAGGTCCCGGTAGGTCTCGATGAAGCCCTCGGCCGTGAGCGGCGCGCCGTCGATGCCGATCCGCTCGGTGATCGACTGGACGTGCGGGCTGCTGTAGCGGCCGGTGCGCAGGTCGAAGGCGCCGAGCAGGGCCTCGATCATCCGGGCCGTGCTCGTCTTGCCGTTGGTCCCGGTGATGTGGATGGACTGGTACGTGCGCTGCGGCTCACCCAGTGCGTCCATCAGTGCGTTCATCCGTACAAGCGAGGGCTCCAGCCGGGTCTCCGGCCAGCGTTCCAGCAGCTCCTTCTCGACTTCGCGCAGCGCGCGGTCCACCTCCGGGTCGACCGGACGCGTCGGCAGGGCCTCGCCCTGCGGCGGACCGGCCTGCGTGCGCAGCGTGCGGCTGCCGGCCTCGATCACCGCCAGTTCGGGGTCGCGGGTCGTCTCCTCCCCGACGATCTCGTCGAAGGGGTCGGGCGCGTCGAGGGCGTCGGGGCCCTCGAAGGGGTCGGAATCCTGGGGGCCGGGGGTGCTGGGGGTGTCGCTCACAGCGCCAGTCTACGAAAGCTCCGGCCGCGTCCGGCGGCGCCTTCGCCGCCGGGGACCGCGGCGGGACCTGTCACCCGGGGCCGGACGGCGGGGAGCGGCGGGCGCCCCGAGTGGCTCGGGGCCGGGCGGGGTCGGTCCGTGGGTGCACCGGTGCCCGGCGCCCGGCGTGCGCAGGTCGACGAGGTAGTCGGCGACCGCCTTGTCGACGCAGGTCCGACGCGTGGCGCAGGCCGTGCGCGACGCCACCGGAGCGAGATCAGCGACCCGGTCGCCGCCGCCCCGGCAACGTCCCCGGAGCGGACCGGCTGGCCCCCCGCAGGCACGCGCCCCCTTCGCGCCGGCCCCGCAAACGGTGCGGCGCCGTCCCTGACCGGAGCCGTGCGCAGCGCCCCGCCCCGCCCCGCCCCGCCCCGCCCCGCCCCGCCCCGAGGGAATCGGGCCGACCACGGCGTGTCACACTCGTCGCATGCGCGTCTACCTCGGTTCCGACCACGCTGGCTACGAACTCAAGAACCACCTGGTGGAGTGGCTCAGGGAGCACGGTCACGAGCCCGTCGACTGCGGCCCCCTCGTCCACGACCCGGCGGACGACTACCCGCCGTTCTGCCTGCGGGCGGCGGAGCAGGCATCCACCGACCCGGAGAGCCTGGGCATCGTGATCGGCGGCTCGGGCAACGGCGAGCAGATCGCCGCCAACAAGGTCAGGGGCGTCCGGGCGGTGCTGGCCTGGAGCGAGGAGACCGCCGAACTCGGCCGCGAGCACAACAACGCCAACGTGATGAGCCTCGGGGCGCGGATGCACACCCCCGAAGAGGCGGCCCGCTTCGCCGAGGTGTTCCTGGGCACCGGGTTCACCGGCGAGGAGCGGCACCAGCGCCGCATCGACATGATCTCGGTGTACGAGGCGTCCGGCAAGCTGCCGGACATCCCGTCCCACCACCCGCAGCAGGACTGACCGACCGGCAGGACCTTCGCGCGGCGGGCGGTGCGCCCGCCCGCCGCCGGAGCCGCCGGGCGGGATCCGCAGGAGCCGCCATGCCCGAGGGGCACACGATCCACCGGCTGGCCGCCGACTTCCGCGAGCGTTTCGGCGGACGCCCGGTACGTGCCTCCAGCCCGCAGGGGAAGTTCAGCGACGGTGCGGCCCTGCTGGACGGCCGGGTGCTGCACACCGCCGACGCCGTGGGCAAGCACCTCTTCCTCGGTTTCGCGGGCCTCCCCGGCCCGTCGGGCCACCAGGAGGCGCCCGGCGCCTCCGACCCGCCGGACGTCGCGGACTGGGTCCACGTGCATCTCGGCCTGTTCGGGAAGCTCTCCTTCGGCCGTGCCGACGCCGCGACGGTGCCGCCCGCCGGGGACACCGTCCGGCTCCGTCTGGTCCACGGCGGGGACTGGGCCGACCTGCGCGGCCCGACGGCCTGCGCGCTGATCACCGGTGCCGACAAGCAGGTCGTCGCCGACCGGCTCGGTCCGGACCCGCTGCGCGCCGACGCCCGCCCCGAACGGGCATGGGCCCGGATCTCCCACAGCAGGACGACGGTCGGCGCGCTGCTGATGGACCAGAAGGTCGTCGCCGGGATCGGCAACGTCTACCGGGCCGAGGTGCTCTTCCGCCACGGCATCGACCCCTACCGGGCGGGGCGGGACCTGGCGCCCGACCAGTGGCGGGCGCTGTGGACGGACCTGGCCGCCCTGATGCGTGAGGGGGTCCGGCACAACCGGATCGACACCGTCCGCCCCGAGCACACCCCGGAGGCGATGGGGCGCCCGCCCCGCCGGGACGACCACGGCGGCGAGGTCTACGTGTACCGCCGGGCCGGGCAGCCGTGCCTGGTCTGCGGCGCACCCGTCCGCACCGCGGAGCTCACCGGCCGCAATCTCTTCTGGTGCCCCGGCTGCCAGATCCGCTGAACGCCCGCTGCGGCTGCTCCCACTCCGGCGCCGCCCGGACGGAAACCGGGCGGCGGGCTGGTCAGAAGCCGTGCGGCAGCCAGGGGGCGGTGTCGGTGGCGAAGGCCCGCGAGACCCGTGCCAGTGCGCCGGGCCGCAGTTCCCGCACCAGGCCGGCAACGCCCATGGCCCCCAGCGAGGCGTCGCCCAGGTAGGCGGCGCCCAGCTCCCGCACCGTCAGTTCCAGCTCTGCCGGGTCGGTCGTGCGGGTGCACACCGCGCCGGAGTCGTCCCCCGAGAGCCGCCAGCGGCCGGCGTTCCAGGGGCAGAACCCGTCCCCCACCTCCAGCACCGTGTCCAGCGGTCCGGCGTACGCACGGGCGGCCAGCGCAGCGCCGACGTCCACCGGACGGAGGTGCAGGCTGTCCTGCACCCTGATGCGGCAGCGGCGCAGGTCGGACACCTGGAACCGCCAGGTGTCGTCCAGCGGCCGGTCACCCGCCTCGATCGTCGAGGTCAGGTCGACTCCGAACAGGAAGCGCCACAGGGCGCCGCGGCTGCCCGGGTCCACCGCCTCCAGGTCGTGCAACCGCACCACGCCTCTGGGCCCGGCCTCATCCCAGTCGGGCTTCACCGCGTACCGGGCGTAGCCGACCAGCTCCCCGTCCCGCTCGGCGAGCACACACCGGAGTGCCGAAGCGCCCTCCCGCTCGCCGGGCGGGTCGGCCACCTGGACCGCGGCCCAGCCCGGGCGGCGCTCCAGCATGCCAGGCCGCGTCGGCACCCGGCCGGCGTAGAGCGCCTCACAGGCCGCCAGCGCCTTCACCGGGTCCTCCGACCGCAGTCGCACCCCGTCCGCCGACTCCGGGACGTCCAGCACCACCCGGTCGGTGTCGAGGGCCGCCGCCGTCTTCCGGGTCGCTACCCCGTAGCCGAACCGGCCGTAGATCGCCGGTTCGGTGGCGGTCAGCACCGCCAGGGGCTCGCCCGCGGCACGCACGTCGTCGAGCTGACGGCGCATCATCGACGTCAGCACTCCCCGGCGGCGGTGCGTCGCCGCCACACTCACCATGGTCAGCCCGCCGGTGGGTACCAAGGAGCCGCCCGGCACGGTCATCCGGAACGAGAAGGTGCCCGCGGTCCCGACGATCGCTTCGCCCTCGGACGCCAGCAGGGAGCGCTCTATCTCCGCGACGCTGCGCCAGCGGCCCGCCGCCTCCGGGCCCAGCGCGCCGCCGAAGGCGGTCGCCAGACACGAGAACCAAGCGTCCCACTCATCCGGTTGCAGTACCCGCAGCTCTGTCGTCATACGTCATGACTACCAGGGCCGCGCAGACGGTACGACTGGATTTCGAACGCGGTTCGCCGCTGAGCAGACCGGGAATCGACGCGGCTTTTCCCACCCGGGTAAGGTCCCTGACCATGGCAGGTCGCAAGGTCGGGGGACCTCAGGCGGCCCGGTTGCGACGCGCCAACAAGGCGCTGCACCGGGCCCGCACCAACGTGCGCCGCAGCGCGGTCGACTACTTCCGCGGGCACGGCCCGGACTGGCTCGCCTTCACCGTGCTGCTGCTGAGCGTGCCGGCCCTCACCTGGGCCACCATCGCCCAGCCGCTGTGGTGCGCTCCGGAGGCGCTGGTGCTGCCGATCGTGGCGGGCGGGCTGCTGCTCCGCCCGGCCAGCCTGCTGACCGTCTACGCCGCCGCCGCGGGCGCGCTCGTCGTCGAGTCCCTCGTCCTCGGCCCCTACTCGGACGGCGCGGGGCGAGTGACGCCCGGAACCATCCTGGTCGTCTCGGCCGTCGGTCTGGCCGGTCTCATGATCGCCCAGTTCCGGATGCGGGTGGGCGTGCCCTGGACGGGCGGCGGCACGATGCTCTTCGACCTGCGGGAACGGCTGCGGGTGCAGAGCCAGTTGCCCTCGCTCCCGCGGGGCTGGCACCGCGAGATGTCGCTGCGGCCCGCAGGCGGCCAGTCGTTCTCCGGCGACTTCGTGGTGGCCGCCCGCACCGGTCGCGACCGGCGGACCCTGGAGGTGGTGCTCACGGACGTCTCCGGCAAGGGGATGGACGCCGCCTCCCGGGCCCTGCTGCTGTCCGGGGCGTTCGGCGGCCTCCTGGGATCGCTGCCGCCACACGCCTTCCTGCCCGCCGCCAACGCGTACCTCCTGAGGCAGGACTGGGACGAGGGCTTCGCGACCTCCGTGCACCTGGTCCTGGACCTGGACACCGGTGACTACGAGCTGCTCTCGGCCGGCCATGTGCCCGGCCTCCAGCTCAACGCCGGTACCGGGCGCTGGGAGGAGAAGACGGCCGAGGGGCCGCTGCTCGGCGTCTACGGCGGTGCCGAGTTCCACCCGGCCAAGGGGCGGCTCGGCTCGGGGGACGTGCTGATGCTCTTCACCGACGGGCTGGTGGAGACATCCGAGCGCGACATCGGCGAGGGCATCGACCGGCTCACCGGCGCCGCGGAGAGCTACGTGGCCACCGGTTTCCGCGGGGCGTCCTGGCACCTGATCGAGAAGGTGGCTCGCGACGTGAACGACGACCGGGCCCTGCTGCTGATCTGCCGCGACTGAGCCGGCACTCCCGGGCCGGGAGGCCGCGGCGCCCCGGGGCGGGGGCGCCACCGGTGCGTCGCGGCCCAGCGGCTCAGCGGACTGCGCCCACCCGTTTGCGGGCCTGGTCCACGGGGTCGGGAACGAAGGCCCACTCCATCCGCGGCTCCACCGCGAACCGGAACGCCCGCTGCACCAGCGCGGTGCACAGCAGCGTCATCATCACCGCAGCCATGACCGTCACCATCACCCTTCCGAGGGGCGAGTCCACCCAGGCGACGTCGTACCAGTCGAACTCCCGGGCCATCTTGATGGGGTAGACGTGGAGCAGGTAGCCGCAGATGGTGCCGGCGCCGAGCGAGGTGAACCAGGTATGCCCACGCGGCACCCACGCGTAGAAGCAGGCGGTGAGCACCAGGGCGCAGCCGAAGAGCGCCAGGGTCATGACGACCCCGATCCACCACGGCACACCCAGGTCCTGCGCGGCGTTCGTCCGCAGGAACCACTCCTTGTTCATCCGGGGCACGGCCCAGTAGGAGAACGCGAGGGCGGTCAGCACCACGGGGACGGCCGCCGCGCGGACGGCGCGGCGGCGCATCCGGAAGTGCTCCGGGCGGAGTTGGAGGCCGATCACGAAGAAGGGCAGGAACTGCAGGACCCGCTGGAGGTTGAGGTCGCCGCCGATGGAGGGTGAGGTGGCCGCTGCCGCCGCGACGGCCAGCGAGATCGGGACCGGCCAGCGCAGCGCCTTCCAGATCGGCGCGGTGAGCCGCCAGATGAAGAGCGCCACCAGGAACCACAGGGCGTACCCGGGGTTGAGCAGCGAGAGCGACCGCTCGGGGTTGTCGGCCCAGCGCATGAAGAACGTGTAGACGGTCTCGAAGACCAGATACGGCACCACCACGCCGGTCAGCAACCGCTTGAGCTGCGCCGGGCGGCCGTCGAAGGACCGGGAGAGGTAGCCGGAGATGATGATGAAGGCCGGCATGTGGAACGTGTACAGCGTGAAGTACAGCGCCTCCGCCGCGCGGCTGTCGCTGCCCAGCGGGGCCCAGGCGTGGCCGATCCCGACGAGCACGATCGTCAGGTACTTGGCGTTGTCGAAGAAGGGGTCCCGCTGCTTGCCCCCGCTGCTCTGCCCTTCCTCACGCTTCCCGGACGCCGGCGGTCTGGCCTCCGGCGCATGCTCGGCCTTCTTCGCCTCGGACGACCCGTACCGGGTCGGGGCCAGTGGGGCGCGCTCATATCCAGCGGGGAACATCTGCCGCACGATAGCGCCGGAGAGAGTCAGACGTAAAACCGTGCCGGTGGGTTGCCTGTCGCTGTCAAGTCGTTATGTGCCGGACCCATGAAGCGCTCGTGAAGGGCCGCGGGAAGAGGCCACCCGAAGACGACGGCACTGTCGACAAAGGGACTTCCCCCGCCCCCCTGCGGACCGGCCCGCGTACCGGGGCCCCGTTCGGGGAATGCCGAGCACCGGGAGCGGCAACGGAAAGGGGTGTTCGGCACGCTCGCTCCCCCGGGCGGTGCACGGCACCGCCCGGACGGGGTGCGTGCAACGCGGGGGCGTCGTCCGTCCCGCGCCCCGGACGAGCGGCACCGACCGCTGTGCAGCGGGACCGCGTCATGTTCCACGATGTGTCACTCGGCTGCTCACTCCACCCGGTTGGTGGCACGATGGTGTGCGCAGGGGCGTATGCGCTGCGACAACTCCCCTGGCCGGTGGTGAGTTTCCGACCGAAGGTGTGATCAGTTGTGGCCATTTCCCTGTCAGTGGTGCTCTTGCTCGCGATCATCCTGGTGGTGATGATCCGCGGCGGTTCGATCAAGGCGGGGCCCGCCATCGTCGCCGCGCTGTTCGGGTTCTTCCTGGCCTCGACGGGCATAGCGCCGTCGATCGAGCGGTTCTTCAACTCGCTCGCGGAATCGATCAACCAGATCAACTTCTGACCGGCCCGCCTCGTACGGCCGCCCGCCGCGCTCCGGCCGGCAGCGCCGGAGCACAGATGGGTGCCGACGCGGCGCTGACACGGACAAGGGGGAGCGTGCGAGAGGGGGATACGGGCGAGGGCCGGACCGCGAGGTCTCTCGCGGTCCGGCCCTCGCCCGTATGGAGCGGGCGACGGGAATCGAACCCGCGTAGCCAGTTTGGAAGACTGGGGCTCTACCATTGAGCTACGCCCGCACGCACACGCCGGACCGAGGTCTCCCACCCGTCGGCGGCGTTCCGATCATAACCGGTCCGGCCGCCCGAGGGCTTCTCCGCCTCGGTCCTGCACACATGGGATCGTACGCCATGTACTCTACGTGTCGCACCGACGGGGTGTGGCGCAGCTTGGTAGCGCGTCCGCTTTGGGAGCGGAAGGTCGTCGGTTCGAATCCGGCCACCCCGACCACGTACTATGAATGACGCGCGTGCCTGTTTCGTGTCCGCACACCCGAGTCGCATACGGGGCGCCCTACCACCTCTGCAATCCCCAAGAAGTCAGCCCCAAGGAGACCGACCGTGAAGAGCGCCGTGGAGAACCTGAACCCCACCAGGGTTCGGCTCACTGTCGAGGTGCCCTTCGAGGAGCTCAAGACCAGCCTCGACGCGGCGTACAAGAAGATCAACCAGCAGGTCACGGTGCCTGGCTTCCGCAAGGGCAAGATCCCTGCGCGAGTGATCGACCAAAGGTTCGGCCGTGGTGCCGTGCTGGAGGAGGCGGTCAACGACGCCTTGCCGAAGCTCTACCAGAGCGCCGTCGAAGAGGGTGATCTCAACCCGCTGGGCCAGCCCGAGGTGGACATCACCGAGCTCAAGGACAACGAGGTGCTGACGTTCACCGCCGAGGTGGACGTCCGGCCCGAGTTGGAGCTCCCCGACCACTCCGGCATCGAGGTGACCGTCGACACGGTCGAGGTCACCGAGGAGGACATCGACGAGTCCGTCGAGCAGCTCCGCGAGCGCTTCGCCTCGAACAGTGTCGTCGAGCGCGCCGCCGCCGAGGGCGACGTCGTCAAGGTCGACCTGGAGGCCAAGGTCGACGGTGAGGTCCTGGAGGACGGTGTCGCCGAGGGTATCGACTACACCATCGGCTCCGGCGAGCTGCTCGAGGGCATCGACACCGCCGTCACCGGCCTCTCGGCCGGCGAGTCGGCGACGTTCACCTCCGCGCTGAAGGGCGGTTCCGCCGCGGGCCGCGAGGCGGAGGTCAAGGTCACCGTCAACAGTGTCTCGGCGCGTGAACTGCCGGAGCTGGACGACGACTTCGCTCAGCTCGCCAGTGAGTTCGACACCATCGCGGAGGTCCGCGAGGACAGCCGCACCCGGCTCGCCCGGATGAAGAAGTACGACCAGGCGACACAGGCCCAGGAGAAGGTCCTCGAAGAGCTGATCCAGCTCACCGAGGTGCCGATCCCGGAGAAGCTGCTCGAGGACGAGATCAACACCCGGAAGCACAACCTGGTGAACCACCAGTTGGGCCAGATGGGTATGGACCTCGCGACCTACCTCCAGATGCAGGACAAGTCGGAGGAGGACTTCGACGCCGAGCTCAAGGAGCAGGCGGAGAAGGGCATTCGCACCCAGTTCATCCTGGACGCGCTGGTCGCCTCGGAGAAGCTGAACGTCAGCCAGGAGGAGCTCACCGAGCACCTCATGCGCCGCGCGCAGTCGTCCAACATGAGCCCGGACCAGTTCGCCCAGGCCGTCGTCGAGGGTGGCCAGGTGCCGATGCTGGTCGGCGAGGTCGCCCGCGGCAAGGCCCTGGCCCTGGTCGTCGAGGGTGCCACCGTCAAGGACGGCAACGGCGAGGTCGTCGACCTCGACGACGAGGACGAGGACGACACGGAGGACGGCGCCGGCGCGGAGGCCGTTCCGGCGGACGTCGCTCCGGACGAGTCGTCCGCGAAGGACGACTCGGAGAAGTCCGCGGGCTGACGAGGGACGCAGCGCCGGGCCGTCCGCGGCCCGGCGACGGGGCCGGACGGCCCGATCCGTCCGAGGACTCCGCGATCGGGCCCGCGCACGCGAGAGCGTGTGCGGGCCCGATCGCGTTCAGCCGAACGCGAAGCGTGCGACCTGCTGGAACACCCCCTGCGCTCACAGCGAACAGTTCTCGGAGCGGGATGGCCCGGCAGGACCCGCGCGTTAGGGTCCAAGTACACGAAGACGCTAGTGACGGCATCGGAGCCCATCGAGCTCGTCGAGTTGACCGAGCCGCGAGGTTCCAGCCGTCCGGATATGAGCAGGTGGACACGTGACGCTTCCGATGCCTTCCGCCGCCGGAGAGCCCAACATTGGTGGTGGCTACGGCGACCAGGTCTACAACCGGCTGCTCAACGAGCGGATCATCTTCCTCGGCCAGCCGGTGGACGACGACATCGCCAACCAGATCACCGCACAACTGCTGCTCCTGGCCGCTGACCCGGACAAGGACATCAACCTCTACATCAACTCCCCCGGTGGTTCGATCACTGCGGGCATGGCGATCTACGACACCATGCAGTTCATCAAGAACGACGTGGTCACCATCGCGATGGGCCTCGCGGCGTCGATGGGCCAGTTCCTGCTCAGCGCGGGCACTCCGGGCAAGCGGTTCGCGCTGCCCAACGCGGAGATCCTGATCCACCAGCCCTCCGCCGGCCTGGCCGGCTCGGCCTCGGACATCAAGATCCACGCGGAGCAACTGCTGCGCACCAAGAAAAAGATGTCGGAGCTCTCCGCTCTGCACACCGGCCAGACGGTCGAGCAGTGGACACGGGACGCCGACCGGGACCGCTGGTTCAGCGCCCAGGAGGCCAAGGACTACGGCCTGCTCGACGCGGTCATCTCCAACGCCTCCGACATCCCCGGCGGCGGCGGCACGGGCGCCTGAGCCCGGGCCGTGCAGCTCCGCAAGCCCGTAGCCAGCTCCTCACCAGGACGGTGAAAACCTCCATGAACCACTTCCCCGGCGCCGGCCTCTACGAGCGCCCCGAATACCGTTCCGCCGCGACGCAGGCCGAGGCACGCTACGTCGTCCCGCGCTTCGTCGAGCGAACCTCGCAGGGCGTGCGCGAGTACGACCCGTACGCGAAGCTCTTCGAGGAGCGGGTGATCTTCCTCGGTGTGCAGGTGGACGACGCCTCCGCGAACGACGTCATGGCGCAGCTCCTGTGCCTGGAGTCGATGGACCCGGACCGGGACATCTCGATCTACATCAACTCCCCCGGTGGCTCCTTCACCGCACTGACGGCGATCTACGACACGATCCAGTTCGTGAAACCGGACATCCAGACGGTCTGCATGGGCCAGGCAGCGTCCGCCGCCGCGGTGCTGCTCGCCGCCGGGTCGCCGGGCAAGCGGATGGCACTGCCGAACGCGCGGATCATGATCCACCAGCCGTACAGCGAGACCGGTCGCGGCCAGGTGTCCGACCTGGAGATCGCCGCCAACGAGATCCAGCGGATGCGGCTGCAGATGGAGGAGATGCTCGCGAAGCACTCCACCAAGAAGATCGAGCAGATCCGCGAGGACATCGAGCGCGACAAGATCCTCAATGCCGAGGAGGCCCTCACGTACGGGCTGATCGACCAGATCGTCGCCACCCGCAAGACATCCGTCGGCGTCTGACCCCGGGCCGTGCCGGGGGCGGAGACGACCTCCCCGGCCGGCGCGGGACCCCCCCCTTTGACCGAGTCGGTCAAAGGGGGGCCCACACCGGGGGCCCGGCAAGGTACCTTCGGAAAGCAAGGACCAGGCACCGTCGCCAGCCGGCGGTGCGCAGGCGAAGGGGAAGCACCTCGTGGCACGCATCGGTGATGGCGGCGACCTGCTCAAGTGCTCGTTCTGCGGCAAGAGCCAGAAGCAGGTGAAGAAGCTCATCGCGGGTCCGGGCGTCTATATCTGCGATGAGTGCATTGATCTCTGCAACGAGATCATTGAGGAGGAGCTCGCCGAGACCTCTGAGATGCGGTGGGACGAACTGCCCAAGCCGCGGGAGATCTCCGAGTTCCTCGAGGGCTACGTCGTCGGGCAGGAGGCCGCTAAGAAGGCCCTGTCGGTGGCTGTGTACAACCACTACAAGCGGGTCCAGGCGGGTGAGAACGGCGGCGCGCAGGGCAAGGACGACGGCATCGAACTGGCGAAGTCCAACATCCTGCTGCTCGGCCCGACCGGGTCGGGCAAGACGCTGCTCGCCCAGACACTCGCCAGGATGCTCAACGTCCCGTTCGCCATCGCCGACGCCACCGCGCTGACGGAGGCCGGCTATGTCGGTGAGGATGTCGAGAACATCCTGCTCAAGCTGATCCAGGCGGCGGACTACGACGTCAAGAAGGCCGAGACCGGGATCATCTACATCGACGAGATCGACAAGGTCGCCCGGAAGAGCGAGAACCCGTCGATCACCCGGGACGTCTCCGGCGAGGGCGTCCAGCAGGCGCTGCTGAAGATCCTGGAGGGCACCACCGCCTCGGTCCCGCCGCAGGGTGGCCGGAAGCACCCCCACCAGGAGTTCATCCAGATCGACACCACCAACGTGCTGTTCATCGTGGGCGGTGCGTTCTCCGGGCTGGAGAAGATCATCGAGTCCCGGGCCGGGGCCAAGGGGATCGGCTTCGGCGCCACGATCCGCTCGAAGCGGGAGATCGAGGAATCGAACCAGTTCGAGGAGATCATGCCGGAGGACCTGGTGAAGTTCGGGATGATCCCCGAGTTCATCGGCCGCCTCCCGGTGATCACCTCGGTGCACAACCTTGATCGCGAGGCCCTGCTGAAGATCCTCGTCGAGCCGCGCAACGCCCTCATCAAGCAGTACCAGCGCCTCTTCGAACTCGACGGTGTGGAGCTTGAGTTCGACAGGACTGCACTGGAGGCGATCGCCGACCAGGCGATCCTGAGAGGCACGGGCGCACGGGGTCTGCGGGCCATCCTGGAGGAGGTCCTGATGTCGGTGATGTACGAGGTGCCGTCCCGCAAGGACGTCGCCCGGGTCGTCATCACCGAGGACGTCGTTCACTCGAACGTGAACCCGACCCTCGTGCCCCGCACCCGGGGCAACGAGCAGGGACCGCACGAGAAGAGCGCCTGAGGGCGCGTCCGCCGCATACGCATGGGGCCCGGGAAGCAGGTGCTTCCCGGGCCCCATGCGTATGCGGCGGACGCCCGGCGGTCCCGCCGGCGCCGACCGGTCACTCGACCTTGACCCGGGTCTCCTTGCGGAAGTCGGCCGTGGTGCGGGCACCGTCCTCGATCGAGGCGTTGCCCACCATCCGGCTGGCGACGACCAGTCCGACCGTGCTGTGATCGCCCCAGACACACATCGGCGCCTCCTGCGGCTGCTTGGTGACCTCGTTGGGCGCCTGGAACATCTGGCACTTCATCACGGCCCCCTCCAGACCCTCGGGGGTGACCGTCTCGGGCTCGCCGACGAGTTCGGTGTCGCTCTCGGTGTCCTCCTCGGCCTGGGCCTTCACGAAGACGAAGTAGTCGTCCACCGCCTTCTCCGGGTCGGTCACCTCGCCCCAGGTACCGGCGTAGATCGCGAGCCGCCCGGTGGCGAGTGCCGAGGGGTCGGTGTCCGGGTCGCTCAGGTCCACGTCGCTGTACGTCGAACGGACCGTCTCGGCGCCCTCGATGCCGAGCGCGTCGATACCCTTCTGGAAGTCGTCGCTCGCGGCTCCGGTCGCGTCGTCCGCCTCGCCCATCCGCTTGTAGTCGCCGGCGACCGTATCGGGTGCCGTGAGCCGGTGCGGCCCGTCGTCGGCGAGGTCGCCGTCGCTGCCGCCGTTGAACACGAGGTAGCCGCCGACGACCACCCCGACGACCACCAGGACGCCGAGCGCGATGCCGAGTGTCCTCCCCTTGCCGCCGCCCGTCGGCGGGCCCGGCTGCGCCCCGCCGTGCGGCAGCTGCTGCCCGGGGCCGCCGTACGGGCCGGGGCCGCCGTACGGGCCGGGCGCTCCGTAGGAGGGCTGCCCGGGAGCGGCGCCGTACGGTCCCGGCTGCGCACCGTAGGGACCGGGCTGCTGGGGCGGCGAGCCGTAGGGGCCCGGCGGGGGCTGCTGCGGATAACCGTAGCCGGGCTGCCCGGGCGCCCCTCCCTGACCGGCCGGACCGTACCCCGGCTGCGAGGACCCGCCCTGCGGGCCGGGCTGCTGGGGCCGGCGGTCGTACGGGTCCGGCGGCGGCTGGTGCTGACTCAAGGCGCTCCCCTCCGTGGGCATGCATCCGGCATGCGCTGAAACGTTCTGCACATCCTCCCGGAAGGGGCGGCGGATGATTGCGTCGGGCACGAAACCGATTCGAGACTGCTACACGGGCGCCTCTACACTGCTAGGCGTGACCGAGAACTCTCAAGCGCGCCCGACCCCGACCGGGGCGGAGCCGCCGATCAGCGCCCCCGCAGACCTGCCGACCCAGTACGCTCCGGCTGAGGTGGAGGGGGAGCTGTACGAGCGCTGGGTGGAGCGCGGTTACTTCACGGCGGACGCCGGGAGCGGGAAGCCGCCGTACGCCGTCGTGATCCCGCCGCCGAACGTCACCGGCAGCCTGCACCTGGGGCACGCCTTCGAGCACACCCTGATCGACTCCCTCACCCGACGCAAGCGGATGCAGGGCTTCGAGACGCTGTGGCAACCCGGCATGGACCACGCCGGCATCGCCACCCAGAACGTGGTGGAACGGGAGTTGGCCAAGGAGGGCAAGTCCCGGCACGACCTGGGCCGGGAGGCGTTCACCGAGCGGGTCTGGCAGTGGAAGGGCGAGTCCGGCGGGCAGATCTCCGGGCAGATGCGGCGGCTGGGCGACGGGGTCGACTGGTCCCGCGAGCGCTTCACCATGGACGACGGTCTGTCCGAGTCCGTTCAGACGATCTTCAAGCGGCTCTACGACGACGAGTTGATCTACCGCGCGGAGCGGATCATCAACTGGTGTCCGCGCTGCCTGACGGCCATCTCCGACATCGAGGTCGAGTACGCCGATCAGGACGGCGAATTGGTCTCCATCCGGTACGGCGAGGGCGAGGACTCCGTCGTGGTCGCCACCACCCGGGCCGAGACGATGCTCGGGGACACCGCGGTCGCCGTGCACCCGGAGGACGCGCGCTACGCCCATCTGATCGGCCGGGAGATCAGGCTGCCGCTGACCGACCGCTCGATCCCGGTGGTGGCCGACAGGCACGTCGATCCCGAGTTCGGCACCGGCGTCGTCAAGGTGACACCGGCGCACGACCCGAACGACTTCGAGATCGGCCGCCGGCACGGGCTGCCGAACCTCACGGTGATGGACGAGCACGCCGTCATCACCGTGCACGGCCCCTTCCAGGGACTCGACCGGCTGGAGGCGCGCTCGGCGGTCGTCGCGGCGCTGCGCGCCGAGGGCCGGATCGTCGCGGAGAAGCGTCCGTACGCGCACTCGGTCGGGCACTGCTCGCGCTGCAAGACCACCATCGAACCGCGGCTGTCGCTCCAGTGGTGGGTCAGGGTCGGCCCACTGGCCCGGGCGGCGGGGGACGCCGTCCGCGACGGGCGGGTCGCGATCCACCCCCGGGAGATGGAGTCCCGCTACTTCGGCTGGGTCGACAATTTGCACGACTGGTGCATCTCGCGGCAGTTGTGGTGGGGGCACCGGATCCCGGTCTGGTACGGCCCTGCGGGCGAGGTGGTGTGCGTCGGACCGGGCGAGGAGCCGCCGTCCGGCGAGGGCTGGCGCCAGGACACGGACGTCCTGGACACCTGGTTCTCGTCCGGGCTGTGGCCGTTCTCCACCATGGGCTGGCCGGATCGCACGGACAGTCTGGAGAAGTTCTATCCGAACGCGGTACTCGTCACCGGGTACGACATCCTCTTCTTCTGGGTCGCCCGGATGATGATGTTCGGGCTGTACGCGATGGACGGCACTCCGCCGTTCCACACCATCGCGCTGCACGGCATGGTGCGCGACCAGTTCGGCAAGAAGATGTCGAAGTCCTTCGGGAACGCGGTCAATCCGCTGGACTGGATGGACCGCTACGGTTCCGACGCGCTGCGCTTCACGCTGGCCAGGGGCGCCAACCCCGGTGTGGACGTGCCGATCGGTGAGGACTGGGTCCAGGCGTCGCGGAACTTCGCCAACAAGATCTGGAACGCGACGCGGTTCGCCCTGATGAACGGCGCCACCGTCGAGGGCCCGCTGCCGGAACCGGACGAGCTCTCCGCGGCCGACCGGTGGATCCTGTCCCGGCTGAACACCGTCGTCGCCGAGACCGACGCCTTCTACGACGACTACCAGTTCGCCAAACTCTCCGACGGGCTCTACCACTTCGCCTGGGACGAGGTCTTCGACTGGTACGTCGAGCTGTCCAAGACCACTTTCCTCGCCGGTGGCCGGCCCGCGGAGGTCTCCCGCCGGGTGCTGGGCGAGGTGCTGGACGTGATGCTGCGGCTGCTGCACCCGGTGGTCCCGTTCGTCACCGAGACGCTGTGGACCTCGCTGACCGGCGGCGAGTCCGTGGTGGTCGCGGACTGGCCGCAGGACTCCGGCTTCCGCGACCCGGCCGCCGAGCAGGAGGTTGCCCTGCTCCAGCAGGTCGTGACCGAGGTCCGCCGCTTCCGTGCCGACCAGGGCCTCCAGCCCGGCCAGCGGGTTCCCTCCCGCATCGGCTGGGGCTCCTCCCCGCTGGCCGGCCACGAGCAGGCGATGCGCACGCTGCTGCGCCTCCAGCCCGCGGCCGAGGAGTTCCGGGCGACGGCGTCGCTGCCGGTGGCGGGTGCGGTCGTCGAACTGGACCTGTCCGGTGCGATCGACTTCGCCGCCGAGCGCAAGCGGCTGTCCAAGGACCTGGCGGCGGCGGAGAAGGAGCTGAAGCAGACCACGGCGAAACTCGGCAACGAGGGATTCCTGGCCAAGGCGCCGGACGAGGTGGTGGCGAAGATCCGCGACCGGCGGACGACGGCCGAGGGGGACATCGAGCGGATCCGGGTCCAGTTGGAGAAACTTCCGCAGGGGTGAGTCCCGGCGGCGGCCGTACGACGGGCGAGGGCCGGTGAGCACACCTCGGTGCTCACCGGCCCTCGCCCGTCCGCGCACCGGCCCTCGCCCGTCCGCGCACCGGCCGCCGCCCGTCCGCGCGCCCGGTTCAGCCGCGGCGGCCGACGAGACGCCAGGCCGCGGGCAGTGCGCCCATCGCCAGGGCCGCCTTCAGCGCGTCACCGATCAGGAAGGGCACCAGCCCGCCGGCCACGGCCTGCCCGGCCGTCATCCCGGTGGCCAGGGCCAGGTAGGGCACCCCGACGACGTAGATGATCACCGTGCCGACGGCCATCGTGCCCGCGGTGCGGAGCGCCCCGCGGTCACCGCCGTGCCGGGCGAGGGCACCGACCGCGACGGCGGCCAGCAGCATGCCGAGCAGGTAGCCGAACGAGGGCATCCCGGCGCCGTGCTGCATGTCGGCGAACCACGGCACCCCGGCGACACCGGCCGCCGTGTAGAGGCCGAGGGCGAGGAGGGCGCGGCGGGCGCCGAACCCGGCGCCCAGTAGCAGGGCGGCGAAGGTCTGCCCGGTGACCGGAACCGGCGAGCCGGGCACCGGCACGGCCAACTGCGCTGCGGCACCGGTGAAGGCGGCACCGCCGAGCACCAGCGCCACCTCGCGGGCCCGGACGCGCGCAGCGGTGGAGGCGGGCAGCACGTCGGCCAGGACGGCGCCCGGTCGGATGCTTGCGGCGGCAGTGCTCATCGGAAACTCCGTGTCATCAGCGTTCGGGGGACTGCTCGACGCTATCCGAACGGCGGGCGCACGCGGCGGTGACGTTGGCAACAAAGCCTGCCGGTTACACTTATCGGATTCCCCACAACTGCGGAGGGTGACGGGCGTACCCGTCCGGCGGCCTCGCCCGCCGGTGTCCGCGCCGCCGGGCAGGTGTGGCCGCCGTACCGTGCCGACGCGTCGGCGGCCCGGAAACCGGCAGGCCGACGGCCGCCCGCCCCGTCCCGCGCCCGCCCGGGCCCCGGAGCCCCGTCACGTCTCGGCCCCCCATGCCCCTCACACCCCGTACGGACCGCGACAACCGCGGGGGCGTCGGGTCCCGGCCCGAAGCCACGCCCGGCGGCACGTCCGGCGAACCTGCCGCCAGGAGTCCGGCCGTACTCGGCCACGGACTGAAGCAGCGGCACCTGTCGATGATCGCGCTCGGCGGGGTGATCGGCGCCGGGCTGTTCGTCGGCTCCGGTGCGGGCATCGCTGCCGCGGGTCCGTCGATCGTGCTGGCGTTCGCCGCCTCCGGCCTGCTGGTGATGCGGGTGATGCGGATGCTCGGGGAGATGTCCGCGGCCCACCCGGCGTCCGGTTCCTTCTCGGAGCACGCGGAGCGCGCGCTGGGGCCGTGGGCCGGTTTCACCGCCGGACGGATCTTCTGGGTGCTGCTGTGCGTGGCCGTCGCCGCCGAGGCGATCGCCGCCACGCAGATCGCGCGGGGCTGGTTCCCGGGCACCCCCGCCTGGATGTGGGTCGGCCTCTTCATACTGGTCTTCTGCGGGGCGAACCTGGTGTCGGTGCGGAACTTCGGAGAGTACGAGTTCTGGTTCGCGGCGTTGAAGGTCCTCGCGATCGTGGCCTTCCTGGTCCTCGGCCTGCTGGCGATCGCGGGCCTGCTGCCCGGCTCGGACGCGCCCGGCGGCGGAAATCCGACCGGCGCCGGGGGCTTCTTCCCGAACGGCAGCGAGGGCCTGGTGGTCGGCCTGCTCGCCTCGGTCTTCGCCTACGGCGGCCTGGAGACGTGACGATCGCGGCCGCGGAGTCCCGGGACCCGGTGCGGGGCGTGGCCCGGGCCGTGCGCACCGCCATGTGGCGGATCGCGGTCTTCTACGTCGGCTCGATGCTGGTGATCGTGACACGGATCCCGTGGGACGACCCCTCGGTGCTGAGCGGTCCGTACGCCGCCGTACTGGACCACCTCGGGGTGCCCGCGGCCGCCGAGGTGATGAACGTCGTGGTACTGGTGGCCCTGCTCTCGGCGATGAACGCCAACATCTACGGCGCCTCCCGGATGTCCTACTCGCTGGTCTCCCGAGGTGAGGGCCCGGCCTTCCTCGGCCGGGTGTGCGGCGGGGTACCGCGCCGGACGGTGCTGGTCTCCTCGGGCTTCGGGTTCTTCGCGGTGCTGCTCAGCTTCTGGTGGCCGGAGACGGTCTTCACGTGGCTGCTGAACACGGTCGGCGCCGCGGTGCTGGTCGTCTGGGCCTTCATCGCCGTCGCCCAGCTCCGCACCCGGCGGCGGCTGGAGCGGGAGTCGCCGGAGCGCCTGGTGGTCCGGATGTGGGTTTTCCCCGTGCTGACCTGGGCGGCGCTCGCCGGGGTGCTGGTCATCCTCCTGCTGATGCTCCGGGACGGCGACACCCGGGTGCAGTTGTACTTCACCGGCGGGCTGACGCTGGCGCTGGCGGCGGCGGGGCTGTGGCGGCAGCGCCGGGAGGCCGCCCGGGGGCCCCGGCCGGACGGCGCCGCGGAGGCCGGGCGCACCGCGGAGGCCGGGGAGGGCTGAACAGGCGACCCCTCGGTCTCCCGTCTCCGTACGGCAAAGGTGGCCCCTCGACGGGCGCCGCCTCCGCTTGTCATGCGCTGTTACTGATACCTTCTTCTTGCAACCAATGTGCAATAAGTTCGGAGGGGAACACGCGCATGTCTGCCTCGGTGCCGTACACACTGCCGGAACTCCCGTACGACTACTCCTCGCTCGAACCGGTCATCAGCGGCGAGATCATCGAGCTGCACCACGACAAGCACCACGCGGCGTACGTGAAGGGTGCGAACGACACCCTGGAGCAGCTCGCGGAGGCCCGCGACACGGACCGGTGGGGCACGATCAACGGGCTGGAGAAGAGCCTGGCCTTCCACCTGTCCGGCCACATCCTGCACTCGATCTACTGGCAGAACATGACGGGGGACGGCGGCGGGGAGCCGCTGGACGCCGACGGCACCGGCGAACTCGCCGACGCCGTGGCCGAGTCCTTCGGTTCCTTCGCCAAGTTCAAGGCCCAGCTCTCCAAGGCCGCCGCCACCACCCAGGGCTCCGGCTGGGGCGTGCTCGCGTACGAGCCGGTGACCGGCCGGCTGATCGTCGAGCAGGTCTACGACCACCAGGGCAACGTGGGCCAGGGTTCGGTGCCGATCCTCGTCTTCGACGCCTGGGAGCACGCCTTCTACCTCCAGTACCGCAACCAGAAGGTCGACTTCGTCGAGGCGATGTGGGGTGTTGTGAACTGGCAGGACGTGGCCGCCCGCTACCGGGCCGCCAAGGAGCGCGCGAACAACCTGCTGCTGGCTCCCTGAGAACTGCCCGGCGGACGGCGGGAACGGCACGGGCGGGGACGTCCCGCCCGCCCGGCCCGCCACCGGATCCCTGCCTCGTGATCGTCTTCTCACCGCTCACCGGGGCAGGTGGCACAGAGGAGGGGGTCCTTCCGGGTGAACGTGACACCCGGAAGGACCCCCTCCGCCGTCGTCGGACCCGCCGCCCCACCGGCCGAGGACGCGCGGCCGTCGGGGCGCCTGGTCCGTCAGTCGAAGGACGGAGCGGCGTCGCGGGTGCGCTTGATCTCGTAGAAACCCGGAGTGCCGGCGACCAGCAGGGTGCCGTCCCACAGCCGTCCGGCGGCCTCGCCCCTGGGCGCGGGAGTCACGACCGGGCCGAAGAAGGCGTTCTGCTCGCCGTCCGCGCCGGGCACCGCGATCACCGGCGTGCCGACGTCCTGGCCGACCAGCTCGATGCCGCGGCGGTGCGAGGCACGCAGCGCGGTGTCGTACTCCGTGGCGTCCATGGCGTCGGCCAGAGCGGTGTCCAGCCCGGCGTCGGCGAGCGCGGCGGCGACGGTCTCCCGGTTCTTGGGCAGGCCCTGGTTGTGGATACGTGTGCCGAGCGCGGTGTAGAGGGGGCCCAGCACCTCGCTGCCGTGCTTCTGCTCGGCAGCGATGCAGACCCGCACCGGGCCGAAGGCGGCGCGCATCAGCTCGGCGTAGTCGGCCGGAAGCTCGTCGAGGCGGTCCTCGTTGAGCACGCCCAGGCTCATCACGTGCCAGCGGACCTCGACCGGGCGGACGCGTTCGACCTCCAGCATCCACCGGGAGGTCAGCCACGCCCACGGGCACATCGGATCGAACCAGAAGTCAGCGGGGGTCTTCACGGATGATTCGGACACGTTCGCTCCTCGGGACGGGTGTCGGCAGGGCCCAGGGGCCGCGCCGCCGCCCCCGGCGGCGAGCCCTTGGCGAAGAACGCGCCGAACCGGGCGATGATTCCCCGCTGCGTCCGCTCATCCGCCCATGACATGCTGACTCCCGATGTTCGATATGCGAGACGAGCCGGACAAGGGAGTCGTGCTGTGCCCGGAGAGAACCTGACCCGTGAGGAGGCCCGGGAACGGGCCCGGCTGCTCACGGTGGACGGATACGTGGTGGCGCTCGACGTCCGTTCCGCGGTGGGGCCGCCTCCGCAGGAGGGCCCGCGGACGTTCCGGTCGACCACCACCCTCCGCTTCCGGTGCGCCGAGCCCGGCACCCCGACCTTCGTCGACCTGCTCGCCCCGCACGTGCACTCCGTCACGCTCAACGGCGAGTCCCTGAACGTCGACAAGGTCTTCGACGGCACCCGGATCCGGCTCGACGCACCGGCCGCCGTCAACGAGCTGACCGTGGACGCCCGCTGCGCCTACAGCCGCACCGGCGAGGGCCTGCACCACTTCGTCGACCCGGAGGACGGCGAGACCTACCTGTACACCCAGTACGAGCCGGCCGACGCCCGCCGGGTGTTCGCCTGCTTCGAACAGCCCGACCTCAAGGCGCCGTTCGACGTCACGGTCGTCGCCCCGCGCGGCTGGACGGTACTCGGCAACGGCGCCGCCGAGGGCCCGCCCGAGCCCTCGCAGGAGGACGGCGAGCTGTGGCGGTTCGCCCGGACGCAGCCGGTCCCGACCTACATCACCGCCGTGGTGGCAGGCCCTTACCACTACGTCACCGACCTCTACCGGCGGCGGCTCCCGGACGGCACCGACCTGGAGATCCCGCTCGGCGCGCTGTGCCGCAAGGGGCTAGCCCGGCACTTCGACCCGGAGGACGTCTTCCTGGTCACGAAGCAGGGACTGGACTTCTTCCACGACCACTTCGACTACCCGTACCCCTTCGGGAAGTACGACCAGGCGTTCGTGCCCGAGTACAACATCGGTGCGATGGAGAACCCCGGCTGCGTGACCTTCCGCGAGGAGTTCGTCTTCCGCGGCAAGGTGACCGAGGCCTCCTACGAGAGCCGCGCCAACGTCATCCTCCACGAGATGGCGCACATGTGGTTCGGCGACCTGGTCACCATGGAGTGGTGGGACGACCTCTGGCTGAAGGAGTCCTTCGCCGACTTCATGGGCGCGCTGTCGCTGACCGAGGCCACCCGCTTCCGCAACGGCTGGGTGACCTTCGCCAACCGCCGCAAGGCCTGGGCGTACCGGGCCGACCAACTGCCGTCCACCCACCCGGTCACCGCCGACATCGGGGACCTGGAGGACGCCAAGCTCAACTTCGACGGCATCACCTACGCCAAGGGCGCCTCGGTGCTCAAGCAACTGGTGTCGTACGTGGGCCGCGAGGCGTTCCTTGAGGGCTCCCGGCGCTACTTCCAGCGGCACGCGTTCGGCAACACCACGCTCACCGACCTGCTGTCGGTCCTGGCCGAGACCTCCGGCCGGGACATGGCCGAGTGGTCGGGCGCCTGGTTGCAGACCGCGGGCGTCAACACCCTCACCCCGCAGCTCGTGCAGGACGCCGAGGGCCGGATCACCGAACTCGCCGTCCTCCAGGAGGCCCCGGAGTCGCACCCGGTGCTGCGCCCGCACCGGGTCGCGATCGGCCTCTACCGTCGGGACGCGGCGGGCGCCCTGGCCCGGTACGCACGGGCGGAGACCGACGTGGTCGGCGCACGCACGGTGGTGGACGAGCTCGCCGGGGCCGAACGCCCCGAACTGGTCCTGGTCAACGACGACGACCTGACGTACTGCAAGACACGGCTGGACGCGACCTCGCTGGCCACCCTGCGGCAGCAGCTGGGCGCGGTCGCCGATCCGCTGGCCCGGGCGCTGTGCTGGTCTGCGCTGTGGAACCTCACGAGGGACGGGCTGATGCCGGCCCGGGACTTCCTCGGTCTGGTGCAGCGCTTCGCGGGCCGCGAGTCGGACATCGGCGTGCTCCAGATGCTGCACGCCTGGGCGCACTCCGCCCTGGTGCACTACGCCGCTCCGCAGTGGCGGGCCGAGGGCGCGCGGGAGCTGGCCGGGAGCGCGCTGACGCATCTGCGGCAGGCCGGGCCCGGCAGCGGCCACCAGCTCGCCTGGGCCCGCTTCTTCGCCTCGGTGGCGAGCAGTGAGCAGGACCTGCAACTGCTCCACGGGCTACTGGCCGGCACCGGGCGGATCGACGGGCTGGACATCGACCAGGAGCTGCGCTGGAACTTCCTGCACAGGCTCGCGTCCGAGGGCGCCGTCGACGAGCAGGCGCTCTCGGCGGAGCTGCGGCGCGACGACACCGCATCCGGCCGCCGCCACCACGTGCGGGCGCTGGCAGCCCGGCCATCAGAGGCGGTGAAGGCGCAGGCCTGGGCCGCGGTCGTCGAGTCGGACCGGCTCTCCAACGCCCTGGTGGAGGCCACCATCGCCGGATTCGACCAGTCGGGCCAGCGCGAGCTGCTCGCCCCGTACGCGCCCCGGTACTTCGCGGCGCTGGAGCGGGTCTGGGCGGAGCGCTCCATCGAGATCGCGATGGCCGTGGTCCGCGGACTGTTCCCGGCGCTGCAGAGCAGCGAGGAGACGCTGCGCGCGGCCGACGCCTGGCTCGAACGGCACCCCGGGGCGTCCGCGTCGCTGCGGCGGCTCGTCCTGGAGGCCCGGGACGACCTGGCCAGGGCGCTGCGCGCGCAGCGCTGCGACGCCTCTGCCGGGGCGGGCACGGGGCACTGATCGGCATGCGAACGTCCGTCCTTGAGGGCGGGATTGTCCGGTTCTGTCGACGGCCTTGTAACAGCGGCCATCGTCCGGGGCGGGAGCGGGAATCGTTCGGACATGAACAAGAACACCCCGCTCTCCCCCCGCCCGCTCCGTGAACTCGCCACCGTGCAGCGCCGGGTGGTGACCGGACGGACGCTCCGGGAGCAGGGCATCAGCGCCGCCACCGCGGCGGAGCGCTGCCGCGCCGGCGGGCCGTGGCAGATGCCGCTGCCCGGTGTCTTCCTGCTCCACCCGGGGCGGCCCACCGGTGAGGAGCGCCTGTACGCGGTGCTGCGCTACGCGGACCGCGGCCCGGTGCCCACGCAGGGCGGCCCCGCCGTGATCACCGGCCTGGCCGCGCTGGCGCTGCACCGCTTCGAGTCCACTCCCCCACTGCTCGGCCTCGACCGGATCGACCTGCTGGTGCCGCGCACCCGACGGCTGCGGTCGGTGAGCTGGGCCCGGGTGGTGCGGACGGCGGAGCTGCCGGCCCCCGAGCGGATCACCGGGCTGCCGGTGGCCCCGGCGGCACGGGCGCTGGCCGACGGCATCGGCCGGCTCACCGATCCCGCCACCGTGCGGCTGCTGCTGATCGAGGCGATCCGCGGCGGCCACTGCGAGGCCCAGGCGGTGGTACGGGAGCTGACCCGGGCCCGCCTGATGTCCCGACCGGACGTGGCCGACGCGCTCGACGACCTGCGCGCCGAGGGCCGCGCCACCGCCGAGGGGCGGCTCTACGCCCTGGTGCGCGGCTACGACCTGCCGGCTCCCTGCTGGCACGTCGACCTGCGGCTGCCCGACGGTCCGCACCTGTGCGGGGTGGACGCCTACTGGCCGGAGCACGCGGTCGCCCTGGAGATCGACGCCCGGCAGCTCGGCCGCCCGGCTCCCGGCGCGGACGATGTCGGACCGGACGCCGCTGCCGCCCGCGGCGGACACGGCGGACACGGCGGACACGGCGGACACGGCGGACACGGCGGACCGGACGCCAACGACGCGGTGTGGGCGGAGTACGTGCAGCGGCGGGAGATGCTGGAGCGGCTGGGCATCACGGTCGTGCGCCTCACCCCGACCAAGCTCGGGGACGCGCCGGCGCAGCAGGCGGCGGTCGTGCGGACGGCGCTGATGACCGCCTCCGAGCGCGGCCCCGGCGCCCGGGTCGTCGTCCTGCCGCGCTGACTTCCGCACCCCGGCGGCAACCGCCCCTCAGCCACCGCAGGCCCGGCGCGCGGCCGGGGCGGGCCGCCGCGGATCAGGTCGCGGGCAGCAGCAGTTCGGTGTTCTGGTCCCCCGGTTCACCGGCCAGATGGGTCCGCGATCCCGGCGCGTTGAGGGCGATCTCGCGGTAGAGGGCCGCGAGGCCGCTCTGCGAGAGGTCGTCGAGGTCGGTTCGGGCCGGCGCCGCGGACTCCACCAGGGTGCTGAACAGCGAGAGCGTCCCGTCGTGGTTGTCGGTGATCTCGACGACCCGTGCAAGCTGCGGGAAGTCGATGTGGGAGGCGGTGGAGACCTCCCAGAAGGTGCCGCGGGGCGTGATCGCGTTCCGGTGGCTGTGCCCGTTGATCCAGGCCACCGCCTGCGGGTGGCGCTGGAGCAGCACGGTCAGTTCGGGGCCGCCGTCCGGGGTGGTGGAGCTGGTGTGGTGGCTGAACAGCACGATGCGTCGGTCGCGGTGCTCCGTGAGCCGGCGCTCCAGCCAGCGCAGTTGCTCCGGTCCGACCCGACCCACGTAGTGGCCGGACCGGCGGGTGGTGTCCAGGCTGATGCCGGTCACCGTGTCGCTGATCGGGAAGGTGTAGTCCAGCCGGTCCTCGGCGAGGTTCGCGTCCGTGTACCCGTGGCCCACCGGGCCGGGGCCGGTGCGGGCCGGGTCGAGGTGGGCCCGCAGGTACTCCGCCCTGGTGAGCGGTGCCCTGGCCGGGTCGGCCGTGACCCGGCGCGCCTTCGCGGCGTGGGTGGTGAGCAGTTCCTTGAACCCCTCGCCGCGCGGGTCGAGCCCCTTCTTCACCCGGGCCCACAGGGCCGCGCCGCTGTTGTCCGGGAGTTCCATCAGCTTCCGGTCCCCGACGGCGACCTCGGCGAACCGGGGGTCGCCGGCCGCGTAGCAACCGCCCGGGAGGCTGTCGTGGTTGCCGACCGTGGAGTACCAGGGGACCACCAGGCCGGGGCTGTTGACCGGACGCACTGCGGCGTCGAGGAAACCGTCGATGCGGGGGAAGCCGAGTTTCTTGTCGGCGTCCCGCAGCGGCTGGTCGGGGTGCCAGTACAGCGGGAGGCCCGAGTTCTGCACTCCCTCGTAACCGAGCGGGTCACCGGTGTTGGGCGTGATCCGGCCCCCGCTCATCGCGGTGAGGAACCAGTCCAGCTCCGCCCTGCAGTTGTTGTCGGTGTTGTCACCGGTGGTCATCACGAAGTCCAGCGGCGCCCCCGTCACCGGAGCGCCGCGCAGGGAGTTCACCCGCTCGACCAGGGCCACCGCGCCGTGCACGGAGAGCGTCTCCTGCGGCCGCCAGGAGCTGGCGGTCTGCGCGCGGAGGAACTCGTGGCGCAGCGGGTGCTGCACGTCGACCACGTGCAGGTCGGTGAACTGGACGAAGGCCGCCAGTACGGTCCGGCGGTCCTCCCGTCCGCCCGCCGGCTCGGCCAGTTCGCCGCGCACCACCCGCGCCCAGCCGGGCCCCTCGGCGAGCCTGCGGTAACCGGGCCCGTCCGGCGCGGCGGCCGCACCGGCCACGGTCGTCCCCTCGGTGGTCGGGACGGCGGACGCGGAGGATGCCGGGGCCGAGCGCGGCTCCGGGACGACGGCGGTGGGAGCGGGTCCGTCGGCGTGTGCGGCGGAGCCGCCCCGGGAGAGCAGATGCGCCAGGCCGAGGGCCGCGCCGGCGGAGCCGAGGGCGCCCGCCCCGAGGAGCGTGCGGCGGTCCAGGGCGGCGGAGGACGGGCGGTGCGGCTTCATGGGCTTCTCCCGTGGCGAGGGCGGGGCGCCTGTCTCGGAGCCGGTGGCCCCGCACCCGGAATCCTTGGCAGCCGGGGTGGCCGGTGGCTGAACGGCGCCGCAACGCCCGGCCTGCATCAACCCCACGTCCGACGACGGCACCCGGACCGCCGGCGGCCGGCCGCCGGACGGTGGGACGGCGCTCGCGCCCCGTTCATCCGACGGGGAACCGGGGCGCGGGCGCGCGGCGTGGAAGGATGGCGGTACTCGACATTCGGCGCACGGTGTCCGGCATCCGGTGATCGATATCCGTCGAGCGGTACCCGGCGGTGGACCGCCGGGGCGCACCGGCGCACGACAGCATGAGGAGACGAACAGGTGCCTGGGACGAATCTGACCCGTGACGAAGCGCAGCAGCGGGCGCGGCTGCTCTCCGTCGACTCCTACGAGATCGCACTGGATCTCTCCACCGCGCAGGAGGCCGAGACCTTCCGGTCGGTGACCCGGGTGCGGTTCGACGCCCGTACGACCGGTGCCACCTTCATCGACCTCGTCGCGCCCGCGGTGGTGTCGGTGGAGCTGAACGGCACAGCCCTGGAGCCCGACGAGGTGTTCGCCGACTCGCGCATCGCGCTGGACGGCGTGGTGGAGGGGCACAACGACCTCACCGTCGTCGCGGACTGCGCGTACACCAACACCGGTGAGGGGCTGCACCGTTTCGTCGACCCCGTCGACCAGCAGGCCTACCTCTACACCCAGTTCGAGGTGCCGGACGCCCGCCGGGTGTTCGCGAGCTTCGAGCAGCCCGACCTCAAGGCCACGTTCCGGTTCACCGTCACCGCCCCCTCCGGCTGGACGGTGATCTCGAACTCGCCCACCCCGCAGCCGGCCGGCAACGTCTGGGAGTTCGCCCCGACGCCGCGCATCTCCAGCTACATCACCGCACTGATCGCCGGTCCGTACCACAGCGTGCACAGCACCTGGGAGGGCGACGGCCGCACCGTCCCGCTCGGCATCTACTGCCGGCCGTCGCTGGCCGAGTACCTGGACGCAGACGCGCTGTTCCAGGTGACCCGGCAGGGCTTCGACTGGTTCCAGGAGAAGTTCGACTACCCGTACCCGTTCGAGAAGTACGACCAGCTCTTCGTGCCGGAGTTCAACGCCGGGGCGATGGAGAACGCCGGCGCGGTCACCATCCGCGACCAGTACGTGTTCCGCTCCAAGGTCACCGACGCCGCCTACGAGGCGCGCGCCGAGACGGTGCTGCACGAGCTGGCGCACATGTGGTTCGGTGACCTGGTCACCATGGAGTGGTGGAACGACCTCTGGCTGAACGAGTCGTTCGCCACCTACACCTCCGTGGCCTGCCAGGCGTACGCCGAGGGCAGCCGCTGGCCGCACGCCTGGACGAGCTTCGCCAACCAGATGAAGACCTGGGCCTACCGGCAGGACCAGCTCCCCTCCACCCACCCGATCATGGCGGACATCCGCGACCTGGACGACGTCCTCGTCAACTTCGACGGGATCACGTACGCCAAGGGCGCCTCGGTGCTCAAGCAACTGGTGGCGTACGTCGGCACGGACGAGTTCTTCAGCGGAGTGCAGCGCTACTTCAAACGCCACGAGTGGGGCAACACCCGGCTCGCCGACCTGCTGGGCGCCCTGGAGGAGACCTCGGGCCGCGACCTGGGCGCCTGGTCGAAGGCGTGGTTGGAGACTGCCGGCATCAACGTGCTGCGCCCGGAGATCAGCACCGACGAGGCCGGGAACATCACCTCCTTCGCCGTGCGGCAGGAGGCACCGGCCCTGCCCGCCGGCGCCAAGGGGGAGCCCACGCTGCGCCCGCACCGGATCGCCGTCGGCCTCTACGGCCTGGTGGACGGCCGGCTGGTCCGGGAGGACCGGATCGAGCTGGACGTGGACGGCGAGCGCACCGCGGTGCCCGAGCTGACCGGACGCGCGCGCCCCGCGGTGGTCCTGCTCAACGACGACGACCTCACCTACGCGAAGGTCAGACTGGACGCCGAGTCGCTGGCGACGGTCACCGCGCACCTGGGCGACTTCGCCGAGTCGCTGCCGCGGGCGCTGTGCTGGGCCTCGGCCTGGGACATGACCCGGGACGGCGAACTGGCCGCCCGCGACTACCTCGCCCTGGTGCTCTCCGGGGTGGCCAAGGAGTCGGACATCGGCGTGGTGCAGTCGCTGCACCGGCAGGTGAAGCTGGCCCTGGACCTCTACAGCGCGCCCGAGCGGCGCGAGGAGGGGCTGACACGCTGGTCCGAGGCGGCACGGGAGCAGTTGCGGGCCGCGGCACCGGGCAGCGACCACCAACTGGCCTGGGCGCGGGCCTTCGCCGGCACCGCGCGCACCACCGAACAGCTCGACCTGCTGGCCGGACTGCTGGACGGCACCGCGAGCGTCCCCGGCCTGACCGTGGACACCGAGCTGCGCTGGGTGCTGCTGGAGCGGCTGGCCGCCACCGGCCGGGCCGACGACAAGGCCATCGCCGCGGAACTGGAGCGGGACCCCACCTCAGCGGGTGAGCGGTACGCCGCGATGGCCCGGGCGGCCCGTCCGACCGCGGAGGCCAAGGCGGCGGCCTGGGCCCAGGTGGTGGAGTCCGACGCACTGCCGAACGCGGTGCAGGAGGCGGTCATCGGCGGCTTCGTCCAGACCGACCAGCGCGAACTGCTGGCGCCCTACACGGCGCGCTACTTCGCCGCGCTCCAGGGCGCGTGGGAGTCGCGGAGCCACGAGATGGCCCAGCAGATCGCGGTGGGGCTGTACCCGACGCTTCAGGTCTCGCGGGAGACCCTGGACGCGACGGACACGTGGCTGCGGGACGCGACGGACGCCAGCGCGGCCCTGCGGAGGCTGGTGACCGAGTCGCGCGCCGGCGTGGAGCGTGCCCTGCGCGCCCGGGCCGCGGACGCGGCGGCCGGCTGAGGCCGACGGCTGCCGGGGTCCCGGGGCGCTCACACGCCGCGGGACACGCCGGGGCCGTCCCGTGGGTACCTGCGACGCGGTACCCACGGGACGGCCCCGGCGGAGGACTGCCGCCGGCGGGTCAGGCGGACGGGAAGCTGTCGTTCTTGGCGTTCCTGCTGCCGACCATCACCAGACCGGCGATCACCGCGAAGAGCACCAGCGGGGTCAGCACGTACAGACCCAGGGTCTCGGCCACACTCAGGCCGGGACCCGGGTCGTCGCCGTCGTCGCGGGTGAGTGCGAAAGCGGGGGACGACATGAGCAGCATCAGCGTCGTACCGACGGTGACGGCTCCGGCTCGTACTGCGTTCTTCTTGACCACGGTCCCAAATTAGCGAACGTGCCGCCGCGGCGCGCGTCCGGGGTCGGCTAGGGCCTGCCCGCCCATGGTCCGCCGGACGGCCCCGGGCTCGGGGCGGGGCCCTCAGGCACCGGACGTGCCGCGCATCCGGGAGCGGACGTCGTCGAGGAGGGCGTTCAGCCGCCGGGACGCGGTGAGCTGCTCCAGGGTGACCGGCCGGCCGCTGCCGTCCGCGATCGGGAGCCGCCAGTTCGGGTACTCCCGCCAGGTTCCGGGCACGTTCTGCGGGCGGCGGTCGCCCACTCCGTCCGGCAGCCAGACACCGACGAGCCGGGCGGGGGTGGCCACCAGAAAGCGGTGCAGGGCCAGCACCCCGGCCTCCTCGTCCCGCGGGGCGTCCTCCCCCGCCCGGGGTTCGTCCGGCAGCAGGCAGAGGCGCGTGAGAAGCGCGAGCCACTGCGCGGTGCCGTCGGCCTCCGCCGCCCGTTCGGCCGCCGGTGACCTGTCCAGCAGACCGAGGCGGTGACGCAGCTCGACGTGCTCCCCGCTGAGCCGGGCGGCGGCGCTCGGCAGGTCGTGCGTGGTCGCGGTGGCCAGGCAGCCCGCGCGCCAGTCACCGGGCAGCAGGGGTGGTGCCATGCCCTCGCCGGGCTCCGAACCGCGGTCGCCGTCCCAGTCGCGCTCGAACCACAGGACGGAGGTGCCGAGGACGCCGCGGTCGTCGAGTTCCTCGCGGACGCCGGGTTCGACGGTGCCCAGGTCCTCGCCGATCACCACCGCCTCCGCGCGCTCCGCCTCCAGCGCCAGGACGCCGAGCATCGCCTCCGCGTCGTAGTGGACGTAGGTGCCCTCGGTGGGCGGGCGGCCCTGCGGCACCCACCACTGCCGGAAGTGGCCCATCACGTGGTCGATGCGCACGCCGCCGGCGTGCGCCAGCAGTGCCCGCAGCAGCTCCCGGTACGGTCGGTAGCCGGTCTCCGCCAGGGCGTCCGGCCGCCACGGCGGCAGCCCCCAGTCCTGTCCGGCGGCGTTGAAGGCGTCCGGGGGTGCGCCGATGGACATCCCGGCGGCCAGCGCGTCCTGCTGGGCCCAGGCGTCGGCTCCGGAGGGGTGGACCCCCAGGGCGAGGTCGTGGACGAGTCCGATGCTCATCCCGGAGTCCCTGGCGGCCTGCTGGGCCTGCCCGAGCTGCTCGTCGGTCAGCCAGGCCAGCCGGCAGTGGAAGGCGATGCGGTCGGCGTGCTCGGCGCGCGCCCGCTCGGTGCGGGCCGAGTGCGGGTCGTCCAGGCCCGCGGGCCAGTTGCGCCAGTCCGGTCCGTGCAGTTCGGCCAGCACGCTCCACAGGGCGTGATCGGCCAGCGGGCCGCCGCCGCGGGTGCGGAACGCGTCGAAGGCGGCCTGCCGCCCGGGGGCGAGGGGCACGGAGTGGAGCACTTCCAGGGCCCGCAGTTTGCAGGCCTGCACGGCGTCCCGGTCGATCAGGGCGGACTTGTGCAGCACTGCCTCACGTAACGCGGCGGCGCGGTCCAGCAGGCCGGCGATCCGGGCCCGGGACTCCTCCGCCAGGTGCGCGTACTCCGGGATCTGTTCGATGCGCAGGTGCACCGGGTCGGTGAACCGGCGTGAGGAGGGGCGGTAGGGCGAGGGGTCGGTGGCCTGCCCCGCGGGAGCGGGGGTGGCGCTGTGCAGCGGGTTGAGCTGCACGAAGCCGGCGCCCGTCCGGCGGCCGGCCCACGCGGCGAGGTCGGCGAGGTCCCCGAGGTCGCCCATGCCCCAGGAACGTTCGGACAGCAGGGAGTACAGCTGCACCAGCAGACCGAACTCGCGGCGGCGGGGAGCGGGGAGGCTCTCCGGAGCCACCAGCAGGGCGGACTCCGCGGTGCGGCCGTCCGGCGCGGTCGCCCACAGGCGGTGCACGCCGCTCGGCAGTGCGTCGGCGAGGGCGCCGGCGTCGGTCGGGGCGGTCCGCTCGAACTCCTCGCCGCTCTCGGTGCGCAGCCGCAGCACGGTGCCGGGCGGGAGCGTCGGCAGGCCGCCGGGACGCCCGGAGCGCACCGCCACGGTGGGCGGCAGCAGCCGCGCCTCCCGCGTCCGGCGGTGCTGCTCCAGGGCGGCGGCCGCGGCCTCCGGGGTGCTCGCGTCGACGCCGAGGGCTCCGAGCACCGCGACCACCGTCTCCTCCGGTACCCGCACACTGCGCGCGGGCGCGGGCCGGTAGGAGGTGGCGACGCCGTGGGCCGCGGCCAGCCGCGCCAGGCGGCTCATCAGATCTCCGTGAACTCCGCGCCGAATCCGCTGCCGGTCGGCTCGCTGGTCAGCGGGAGCTCGGCGGCGATCGGGGATTCACTGGTCAGGGGGGCGACATCCGCCAAGGGGGGCTCACTGGTCAGCGGCGCCTCGAAGCAGCCGCAGGAGCAGGAGCCGTCCAGCCCGTGGTCGGGGTCGGAGAGGCCGACGAGGGCGGCCAGGATCTGTTGGGAGGGATCACCCTCCTCGGCCCGCTCCATCGGTTTCCACGACGGGGAGGGGACGGTCGAAAGGAGCTCAGCGGACGCGGCCACTTCGGGCCTCCGTTCGTTGACAGCGTGTGGACAGGGGGTGCTCTACCCAGAGAACACAGGGGCATCCGCAATCGATGCCGGAACGTGTTCCAGGTCACGCGCCGCCCGAACCGGCGATTCGACGGCGCGAGGCCGGTCGGGGCGCCAGTGACTGCGGCGTCAGGGCGTCCCGACCTCAGATTTTACGTCAACAGTCCGCCGAATGACTCACCCGCAAAGGTGAGTGATCTGCCACGCACGCGCCCGCCCCGGCGCACAGCGCCTTCACATTGACACCCGAAGGCCCCGGTGGTGTGGTCGGTGCCGTACCGGACGGCACCGACCACACCACGAGAACGGCACACGGACCGCACGGGAACAACACGGGCCGGGCACACGCGGCACAGGGAGGAACCGGGGTGGGCACGACGCGGCACGGCAGGCGGCGGGCGGGGGCGACGGCCCTCGTGGCAGCGGTGGTCGGAGGGATGCTCGGCGGGGTGCCGGCCCAGGCCGCCCCGTCCGCGGACGACCCCGCCACGAACGGCGCGCAGGAGCGCGGCGCCGACCAGCGGCAGCCGTCGGTCTGGCCGCGCCCTCAGTCGCTGCGCGCCTCCGGCGAACGGCTCCCCCTGCCGCGGGAGGCCGTCCTGCTGGCCGGCGCCGGAGCAGACGAGGCGGCGCTGGACGCGCTGCGGGACGTCCTGCACGAGGCCGGCGTCCGCCGGGTGTCGGTCGCCGAGCCCGACGGCCCTGTGCCCGGGGACGCGCTGCCGGTCCGGGTCGGCGGCGCGGAGGCCGAACGCGCGCTGCGCGAGCTGGGCGCCGCGGAGCGCGGAGACCTGCCGTCCGGCGGCTACCGGCTGGCCGTGGGGCGCACCGGCGGCCGGGACACCGTCGCCCTCACCGGCACCGGGGCGGACGGGCTGTTCCACGCCGTGCAGACGCTGCGGCAGCTCGTCTCCGACGGCGAGGTGGCCGAGGCGGTCGTCCGCGACTGGCCGACGGCCGGCGTGCGGGGCACCACCGAAGGCTTCCACGGCGAGCCCTGGACCCGGGAGGAGCGCCTGGACCTGATCGACTTCCTCGGCCGTACCAAGCAGAACCGCTACCTCTACGCCCCCGGGGACGACCCGTACCGGCAGTCCCGCTGGCGCGAGCCCTACCCCGCGGGGCAGCGGGCGGATTTCCGGGAGCTGGCCGAGCGGGCCCGCGCCAACCACGTCGTGCTGGGCTGGGCCGTCTCCCCCGGGCAGTCGTTCTGCTTCGCCGACCCGGACGACCGCAAGGCGCTGCTGCGGAAGCTCGCCGCGATGCGCGCCCTGGGAATGCGCGCCTTCCAGTTGCGCTTCGACGACGTCAGCTACACCGAGTGGCACTGCGGCAAGGACTCCGAGACCTTCGGCACCGGGCCGGAGGCCGCGGCCACCGCGCACGCCCGGCTGGCCGGCGCGGTGGCCGAGTGGCTGGACGGGCAGCCCGGCGAGAACCCGCCGCTGTCGGTGCTGCCGACGGAGTACTACCAGGACGGCGAGACGGAGTACCGGACGGCGTTCGCCGAGCGGCTCGACCGGCGCGTGGAGGTCGCCTGGACGGGGGTCGGCGTGGTCCCGGAGACCATCACCGGGCAGGACCTGGCCGAGGCCGGCGAGGCGTTCGGCCGGCACCGGCTGCTGACGATGGACAACTATCCCGTCAACGACTTCGCGGGCGACCGGGTCTTCCTCGGCCCCTACACCGGGCGGGAACCGGCGGTCGCGGCCGGCTCTGCAGCCGTGCTGACCAACGCGATGAAGCAGCCGGCCGCCTCCCGGGTGCCGCTGTTCACCGCCGCCGACTTCGCCTGGAACCCGCGCGGCTACCGGCCGGACAACTCCTGGCAGGCCGCGCTGGACGACCTGGCGGGCAGCGACCCGCAGGCCCGCGAGGCGCTGCGGACCCTCGCCGCGAACGACAGCTCCTCCGTCCTGGACGGCACCGAGTCGGCGTACCTGCGCCCGCTGATCAAGGAGTTCTGGGCGGCCCGCGCCGCCGGGGACGGCGAACGGCTGGACGACGCGGCCGAGCGGCTGCGCGCGGAGTTCGGCGCGATGCGCGACGTCCCCTCGGCGCTGGACGAGGTGGCCGAGACCGGACTGGCGGCCGAGGTCGGGCCGTGGGCCGACCAGCTCGCGCGCTACGGAAGAGCCGGGGAGCACGCACTCCGCATGTTGCTCGCCCAGTCCGAGGAGGACGGCGCCGCCGCGTGGCGGGAGCAGTTGGCCGTGCAGCGGCTGCGCGAGACCGCGGCGGACAGCCCGGCGACGGTCGGTGAGGGGGTGCTCCCCGCTTTCCTGGAGCGGGCCGTGCGGACGTCCGACGCCTGGTCCGGGGTCGACGGCGACCGGGACCCGGAGCAGGACGGGCAGCAGGAGCGGAACGGGGAGCAGGAGCAGGGCGGGACGGGCGGCGCGGCGAAGGACGGCACCGACGGCTCGGGCGACGACGGCCGGGGGCCGCGTCCCGACGTCCGCGGCGGCCCGCCGGCCCGTTCCGGGTCTCCTGCCGCGGCCGCCGCCGACGGCGACTCCGGCACCGCCTACCGGGCCCGCAACGCGCCGCGGGACGGTGAGCAGGACGCCCTCACGGTACGGCTGCCGGAGCCGCGTCCGCTGGAGGCCCTGACCGTGCAGTCGCAGCCCGGCTCCGGCACCAGGGCCGCCGTCGAGGTGCACGAGCCCGGAAAGGGCTGGCGGCAGGTGGGGGAGCTGACCGAGGAGGGCTGGACCCAGGTCGGGGCCGGTGGGGCGAAGGCGGACGCGGTCCGGCTCGCCTGGCTGCCGGGATCGGCCGCGCCGGTGGTGCACGAGATCGTGCCCTGGTACGCGGACTCCCCCGGCGTCTCGCTGGCCGCGGCGCACAGCGAGGCGGACGTGGAGATCGGCGGCGATCCGGTGACGGTGCCGTTCCGGCTCACCGGCGGCCGTCCGGAGAACGTACGCGGGCGGCTCACTGTCGACGCACCGAAGGGGTTCACCGTGCGGGCGCCGCGCCGGGTCACCGTCTCGCGGGGCGCGGGCAGCACCGCGGAGGTGCGCATCAGCGCCGGCGAGGAGGTCGGCCCCGGCAGCCACCGGATCCGTGTGCGGTTCACCGGCGAGGACGGGGAGCGCCGGCAGGAGGTGCTCACCGTCCGCACCGGCCCGCCGACCGGGGGCCGCGACCTGGCGCCGGCGGGCCGGGCGGAGTCCTCCGGGGACGAGACCGCCGACTTCCCGGCCTCCGCGGTCACCGACGAGGATGCGGCGACGCGCTGGTCCTCCCCGGCGGAGGACGACGCCTGGGTGCAGGTGGAACTGGACCGTCCGGCCCTGGTGGGCGCGGTCGCGCTGCACTGGCAGGACGCGTACGCCGCCGGCTACCGCGTCCAGGTCTCCTCCGACGGCCGCCGCTGGCGGACGGCGGCGACCGTGCGGGAGGGGCGCGGGGGCCGGGAGACGGTGCGGCTGGACGCTCCGGACGAGGTCACCTACGTCCGGGTGCGCGGCGACCGCCGGGCCACCGAGTTCGGCTACTCGCTGTGGTCCTTGCAGGTCTTCCCCTCCGCGGCCGACGGTGACCGGGCGGAGGAGGACGGCCCGGAGGAGGAGCGGGACGGCGGCGCGGACGCGCCGGGCGGCGAGCGGGACGGCGGCGACCGCGGCCCGGACGGGGCCGGGGACGCGGACGGGGCCGGGGACGGCGCCCCGGGCCGCGACCCGGACCCGTCCGGGGAGCCGGGCCCCGGGAACGCGGACCCGGACCGCGACGCCGGGGTCACGCGTCCGGAAGCGCCGGGTCGGCCGTCCCCGGGGGAGACGGGTCAGTAGGGGCCTGTGCGGAGGCGGCGGTTCCCGGGGCAGGTGCGCCGGGGCCGCTGAACCCGATGTCGCTGCCCAGGTTGGCGATCACGCGGCGCAGTACTCTCACGGTGAGCACGTACTCCTCGTCGGTGATGCCGGCCCTGATCTCGGCGAGCGCCGCGGGGATGGACGCCCTCCGCAGCAGGTCGTTCACGGCGGCGCCCTCCTCGGTGGCGGTCAGCGTGCCGTCCGGGCGGGCGGCGAGCCAGCCGCGTTCGAGCAGTTCGTCGACGGCGGCGGCCACTTCGGAGACGTCCAGCCCGGGGCGTTCCCGCTGGATCGCGGCCACCAGTTCCGCCGTGGTGAACACCTCCGCGGCGCCCGCCACGCGAGAGAGCGCCCACCAGTGCCGCTGGGCCATGCCGTGTTCGCCCAGCACGCCGTTGAGGTGGCCGACGATGGCGGCGCCGGCCGTTCCCGTCCAGTAGCCCATCGGCTGGTCGAGCAGTTGGGCGTCGGTGAACTCCACGAGGTCTCCAGAGGTCGTTCGGATGCGGTGGAGACGAACGTAGAAGTTGAACAAGGAGTGAAGTCAACAGCGGGTGGGGCGGGGTACGGGACAGCCCTCAGGCGCTCACCCTGCCTTCGATCCGCGCGAGGTCGTCGTCCGCGCCGAACGGCTGCAGGTAGGGCAGCCAGCGCGGGTCGCGGTGACCGGTGCCGATGATCCGCCAGGCCAGGCCGGAGGGCGGCGCGGGCTTGTTCCGCAGCCGCCAGCCCAGCTCGGCGATGTGCCGGTCGGCCTTGACGTGGTTGCAGCGGCGACACGCGGCCACCACGTTCTCCCACGCGTGCTGACCCCCGCGGCTGCGCGGGATCACGTGGTCGACACTGGTCGCGGCGGCGCCGCAGTAGGCGCAGCGTCCGCCGTCCCGGGCGAAGAGCGCGCGGCGGGTGAGGGGAACGGGCCCCCGGTAGGGGACCCGCACGAAGCGCTTGAGCCGCACCACACTGGGCGCCGGCATGACGCGATGGGCGCTGTGCATCAGGGCGCCGGACTCCTCCAGGCTGACCGCCTTGTCGTTGAGGAGGAGAATGAGCGCGCGGCGAAGCGGTACGACGCCGAGCGGCTCGTACGACGCGTTGAGGACCAGGACATGCGGCACGGCGCCTCCTTGTACGTCTGCGGCGCGTGGCTCGCGCCGGGACGATCTCACCTCAGTGTGTCCCGGCCCCCGCCCGGTGCGCCACCACGATCGGGGAATGCGCGCCGGGTGTTTTCGGCCACACCCGTTTTTCCCCGCCAGGTCGGACGGCCGTGTCCCGCGCACCGCCGGGAGGGGCCCGTATCGCCCATTAGTGTGGGCGGGTGGAGACAGTGGACGACGCGCAGAAGCAGGCTGACCAGGCGGCGGGGTGGTTGCAGAGCAACTGGGAGGCCTGGCTCGGCGCCGGCCTGAGAATCCTGTTGATCATAGTGATCGCGCTGGTACTGCGCACGGTGGTCCGGCGGACGATCACCCGGCTGATCGTGCGGATGAACCGCGGACTGGTGGGCGCGTCGCCCGTCGGTCCGCTGGGGGGCCTGGTCGCCACCGCCGAGCGGCGGCGGCAGCGCTCGGAGGCCATCGGGTCCGTGATGCGCAGCATCGCCTCCTTCCTGATTCTCGGAACGGCGGCGCTGACCGTGCTGTCCGTGCTCAGCATCAATCTCGGTCCGCTACTGGCCAGCGCGGGCGTGGCCGGAGTGGCGATCGGGTTCGGGGCCAGGAACCTCGTCATGGACGTACTGACCGGGATGTTCATCCTGCTGGAGGACCAGTACGGCGTGGGCGACCGGATCGACGCGGGCCCGGCGACGGGCGCGGTGCTGGAGATCGGCCTGCGGATCACCAAGCTGCGCGGCGACGACGGCGAGATCTGGTACGTGCGCAACGGCGAGATCCGCCGGGTGGGCAACCTGAGCCAGGGCTGGGCCACCGCTGCGGTGGACGTGCAGGTCCGCTCGGACGAGGACCTGACCGAGGTGCGCGAGGTGATCGCTGCGGTCGGCAAGGAGATGTCCACCTCCGCACCCTGGGACGAGAAGCTGTGGGAACCGGTCGAGGTGCTCGGCCTGGACTCGGTGACCATGGACTCGATGGTCATCCGGGTCTCGGTGAAGACGATGCCCGGCCAGGGGAAGCCGGTGGAGCGGGAGTTGCGCTGGCGGATCAAGCTGGCACTGGACGCCCACGGAATCCGCATCGTCGACGACGAGGGGATCGCGCTGGGCAAGACCTCCCGGGCCGAAGCGCGCGGCCGAACCGACGGTGGCGCGGACAAGGCGGCGCGGCCGGACGCGGCACCGCGGCCGGTCGGCCCCCGCCGACCGGCCGCCGGCTGACCGGCCGGTGCCGCCCGCCGCCGACCGGGGCCCGCTCGTGGACCGGACCCGAGCCCGCACCCGGTCCCGCTCCGCGACCGGCGCCCCGGGCGGTCCGTTTCCGGTGGTCCGTCCGTTGACGTCCGTCCGCACGGGCCCTAATGTCACCCTGAGCAATAGGAAACATTCCTAACAGTAGAGGCGGGACATGGCCGGCACCACCCCCGGAACGCCGCGCGTACTGCGGGCGATGAACGACCGGGCGGCGCTGGACCTGCTGCTCGCCCACGGCCCGCTCTCCCGGAGCCGCATCGGGAAGCTCACCGGGCTCTCGAAACCGACCGCCTCCCAACTGCTGGCCCGGCTGGAAGCCGCCGGGCTGGTCACCGTCACCGGCGCCAGCCAGGGGCGGCCCGGGCCCAGCGCGCAGTTGTACGCGGTCAACCCGCGCGCCGCCCACGTCGCCGGGCTGGACGTCACCTCCGCCCGTATCCGGGCCGCCGTGGCCGACCTCACCGGCCACACCGTCGGCACCCACGAACTGCCCGCCGCCGGGCGGAGCCGCTCCGGCGAGGAGGCCCCCGGGCCGACCGGAACCTCCAGCACCGTGGACCGCGTCGTGGAGGCGCTGGACGGCGCGGTGAAGGCCGCCGGGCTGGTCCGGTCGGACCTCCACCGGGTGGTCGTCGGCACCCCCGGCGCCTTCGACCCGAGCACCGGCCGGTTGCGCTACGCCGCCCACCTGCCCGGCTGGCACTCCGCCACGCTGCTCGACGAACTCGCCGCCGCACTGCCCGTGCCGCTGGAGTACGACAACGACGTCAACCTGGCCGCCGTGGCCGAGCAGCAGCTCGGCGCGGCACGCGGGCACGAGGACTTCGTCCTGCTGTGGGACGAGGAGGGCGTCGGTGCCGCCGTGGTCCTGGGCGGCCGCCTGCACCGCGGCTGGACCGGTGGCGCCGGCGAGGTCGGCTTCCTTCCTGTACCGGGGGCGCCGCTGGTCCGGCAGGTCGCCAGGACCGGTGGCGGCGGGTTCCGGGAGCTGGTCGGCGCACACGCCCTGGTGCGCATGGCCAGGGAGAGCGGCCTGAGGCCGCCGTCCGGACCGGACGCCGAGGTCGCCGCTGCGCTGATCGCGGAGGCGGCCGGTGGCGGGCAGCCGGAGGACGGTCCGTACGGCGCGCTGCTCCACCGCCTGGCCACCGGGCTGGCCACCGGGCTCGCCGTGATCACCGCGGTACTCGACCCGGGGCTCATCGTGCTCTCCGGCGGCCTGCCCGCCGCCGGGGACGAGCGCCTGCGCGCCCTGATCCAGCAGGAACTCGCCGAACTCGCGGTGCCCGAACCGCGGCTGCTGCTCGGTGAGGTCACCACCGATCCGGTGCTCAACGGAGCGCTCCGGAGCGCCCTGGCCACCACTCGCGACGAGGTGTTCGACACCAGCCGCTGAGCCGCCCCGAGCCCGTCACCCCCGCGGGACCGCGCGACGCGGGGTGCGGCACCGGCGGGCGTCCCGCCCCCTCGCGTCCTCACCGAAGGCGCCGCGCCGACAGGAGCAACGTCCAGTGAAACTCGCAGTGGTAGGCGGAGGTTCGACCTACACGCCCGAACTCGTCGATGGATTCGCCCGGTTGCGGGAGACCCTGCCGGTCGCCGAACTGGTGCTCGTCGACCCCGCCGCCGACCGGCTCGAACCGGTGGGCGCCCTGGCGCGGCGGATCTTCGCCAAGCAGGGGCACCCCGGCCACGTCACCACCACCTCCGACGTGGACGTCGGCGTCGCCGACGCCGACGCCGTCCTGCTCCAACTCCGCGTCGGCGGGCAGGCCGCACGGCAACGGGACGAGACCTGGCCGCTGGAGTGCGGCTGCGTCGGGCAGGAGACCACCGGAGCCGGCGGGCTGGCCAAGGCGCTGCGGACGGTCCCGGTCGTCCTGGACATCGCCGAGCGGGTCAGGCGCGCCAACCCGGACGCCTGGATCATCGACTTCACCAACCCCGTGGGCATCGTCACCCGCGCGCTGCTGGAGGCCGGGCACAAGGCCGTCGGTCTGTGCAACGTGGCCATCGCACTCCAGCGGCGGTTCGCCGCGCTGCTCGACGTGCCGCCGTCCGAACTGCACCTGGAGCACTACGGCCTGAACCACCTCACCTGGGAACTGGGGGTCCGCCGGGGCGGCCCCGACGGCCCCGACGTGCTGCCCGGGCTGCTGGCGGAGCACGGCGGCCGGATCGCGTCGGACCTGCGGCTTCCCCCGTCCCTGCTGAGGCGGCTCGGTACGGTGCCCTCCTACTACCTGCGCTACTTCTACGCGCACGACGAGGTCGTGGAGGAGCTGCGCGGCAAGCCCTCCCGGGCCGCCGAAGTGGCCGCCCTGGAGCGCGAACTCCTGGAGAGGTACCGTGACCCGGCGCTCGACACGAAACCCGCGCTGCTCGAACAGCGCGGCGGTGCCTTCTACTCGGAGGCCGCGGTGGCGCTGGCGGCCTCGCTGCTCGGTGGCGCGGCAGACGGCGCTCCGGCGGCCGAAGGCGATATCCAGGTCGTCAACACCCGCAACAACGGGACACTGCCGTTCCTCCCCGACGACTCGGTGGTGGAGGTGCCCGCGCGGGTCACCCCCACCGGAGCGGCGCCGCTGCCCGCCCCGGCGTTCGACCCGCTGTACGCGGGGCTCGTCGCACACGTCACCGCCTACGAACGGCTGGCCCTGGAGGCCGCGCTGCACGGCGGCCGGGAGCGGGTCCTCCGTGCCCTGCTCGGCCATCCGCTGATCGGTCAGTACGCCCGTGCCGAGCAGTTGACCGACCGGCTGCTCGCTCACAACCGGGAGCACCTCGCGTGGCTCTGAACACCGGCCCGTCCACCGCCCGGCCCGAGGGCGACGGCACCGCCTCGGGCGCGGTGCTGGCCATCGACGCGGGCAACAGCAAGACCGACGTGGCGGTGGTGGCCGCCGACGGATCGGTGCGCGGAGCCGCCCGCGGCGGCGGCTTCCAGCCGCCCGCGGTCGGGGTGCGCACGGCGGTGGACGCCCTGGCCGGCACCGTGGTGCGGGCGCTGCGGGCAGCAGGGCGCCCGCCGGTGGACCAGGTGACCGCCTGCCTGGCCAACGCCGACCTCCCCCGCGAGGAGCGGGAGCTGACCGAAGCGCTGCGGGAACGCGCCTGGGGCGTGCGTACCGAGGTGGTGAACGACACCTTCGCCATCCTGCGCGCCGGGCTGCCCGACGACGGGTCCGTCCGGCACGGGGTGGCGGTGGTCTGCGGCGCCGGCATCAACTGCGTCGGACTGGCCGAGGACGGCCGCACCCACCGCTTCCCGGCCGTCGGGCAGCTCTCCGGCGACTGGGGCGGCGGCAGCGGGCTGGCCGCCGAGGCCCTGTGGTCGGCCGCGCGCGGCGCGGACGGGCGCGGACCCCGCACCGCCCTGTCCGAGGCGCTGCCCGCCCACTTCGGCCTGAACTCGATGGCCCGGCTCATCGAGGCGTTCCACCTGGGCGACCTCCGGAGGGAGCGCAGGCACGAACTCACCCCCGTGCTCTTCGCCGTCGCCGCCGGCGGCGACCCGGTGGCCCGTTCGCTCGTGGAGCGGCAGGCCGACGAGATCGTGGCACTCGCCGCGGTGTCGCTCGACCGGCTGGGGTTGCTGGGCGACCGCACTCCGGTGTTCCTCGGCGGCAGCGTCGCCGCGGCCCGGCATCCGCAGCTTCACGAGCGGCTGCTGGCCGAACTCGCCCTCCGCGTGCCGAAGGCCGTCGTCTCGGTGATCACCGCCCCACCGGTCCTCGGCGCCGGACTCCGAGGGCTGGACGGCCTGGCGGCACCGCCCGGCGCGTACGCCCGGCTCCGTGACCACTACCGTTCCCCCGCCGACCGGAGCTGAGGCCGCGGGCCGCCCCGCCCGTCCACGGGCCCCGCCCGGGCGGGGCCCGTGGACGGCTCCGGGACGGGCGGGCGTAGCCTCGCGAGATGTCCGCGACCTGGCCGTTCCTGCTGCTCCTCGGGAGCATCGTTCTGCTCGGCTCCGCGGTGCAACGGATGGCCGGCATCGGATTCGGGCTGGTGGCCGCCCCCGCGCTGGTGCTGCTGGCCGGACCGGCCGACGGCGTGACCCTGACGAACTGCGCCGGGATCGTCATCAGCGGCGTCGGACTGCTGGGGACGTGGCGGCGGGTACGGCTGCGGTCAATGGTTCCGCTGGTGGCCGCCGCGGCGGCCACCGTCCCGCTCGGTGCGGCCGTGGCCCGGCGACTGTCCGAACCCGCCCTGCTGCTCGGCGTCGGGGTGCTCATCACGGCGGCGGTGGCGCTGCTCGTCGCGGGCGCCCGGGTGCCCGCGCTGCGCGGCACCGGCGGCGCCGTGGCCGCCGGTGCGGCCAGCGGTTTCATGAACTCCTCGGCCGGCCTCGGCGGGCCCGCCGTCTCCCTCTACGCCGTCAACGCCGGATGGCCGGCACGTGAGTTCGTGCCCAACGCGCACTTCTACGGAGTGCTGGTGAACGCGTTCTCCCTCACCGTGAAGGAGCTGCCCGGCGCGGCCCCGGCCGTGTGGGCTCTGGGAGCGGCGGCGCTGGCCGCCGGGCTGGCCGCCGGGCACCTGCTCGCCGCCCGGACCCCGGAGGACCGGACCCGGCGCTTCATTCTGGCCGTGGCGCTGCTGGGAGGCGTCCTGGCCACGGCCAAGGGCGTCTGGGCGCTCTGACCTCGCCGCCCAGCCCCTCACGGACGCCCCGCTCGCACCTCCCGCCCCACCGTTCACCAGTCAGCCGCCCGCGGCCGGCCGGGATGCCACGGCCCCGGGAACCGGGCACCGCCCGGCGGGTGTGTCCGCAAGGGCAGGGGGACGCGCGGACGACGGACGGGTACGGCATCCGCCCGGAGCGTCCGCCGGGAGGAACCGGGCCGGGGCCGGGCCGCGGACGGACACCGAGCAGGCCGGGCGGGGACCGCGGACGAAGAGCGCGATCGGAACAAGATCCGTACCAAAGTGCTGTGCGGGCCCGGCCCGGCAGCCATACTGCTCAGGGTGGGGGTCGTTCCCGAAGGCGCGGGGCACGGCGTCCCGCCAGCGACCGAGGGGGAGGTCCGAAGCCTTGACACAGCCGCCGCCCGCGCAGACCACCGCTCCTCCCGACGCGCCCCCGGTGCCGCAGGCACCGGCGGTGCCCGCTCCGCCGGAGGCACCGCGGCGGAGCGCACGGGCCGAAGCCGCCGAGCGGTTGCGCTACGCCGCAAGCACCGAGCCGGGTCGACTGCGCGCCATCGGCGCCGCCCTGGTGGCGCTGATCCTGGCGTTCGGAGTGCTCACCGTCTGGCAGGTGTCCGAGCGCGCCGACGCCGCCGACGCCGTGATCGACGGCAGCCAGCCGCTGAGCGCCGACGCGGCGAACATCTACCGGTTGCTGGCCGACGCCAACACCACGGCGGCGGCGGGCTTCCTCGCGGGCGGCGACGAACCGGAGGACGTCCGGGACCGCTACCTGGACAACGTGGGCACCGCCGCCGAGCTGATCACCGACGCGGCCGGCAATGGCGCCGGCTCCCCCGCCGCCCAGGACCAGTTGACCGTCCTGAACGCCGCGCTCCCCCGCTACACCGGCCTGGTGGAGACGGCCCGGGCCAACAACCGGCAGGGCCTGCCGGTGGGCGGCGCCTACCTGCGCTACGCCAACGAGCAGATGCACGAGGAGCTGCTGCCCGCCGCGCGGTCCCTCTACGAGGCGGAGACCGCGCAGCTGGAGCGCGACCAGCGCGACGCGACGTCCTGGCCCTGGCTCGCACTCGCCGCCGGCCTCCTCGTCCTGGCCGCGCTGCTCCGGGCCCAGCGGCGCCACTTCCTGCGCACCAACCGGGTGTTCAACCGGGGCATGCTGGCCGCGACCGCGGTGGTCGCCGTGCTGCTGGTCTGGACGGCCGTGGGCCACGGCCTGGCCCGCTCCCACCTCGCCGGCTCCGACCGCGAGGCGGCCCAGTCGCTGCGCGCGCTCAACGAGGCACTGGTGGCCGCACTGCAGGCCCGGGGCGACGAGAGCATGACGCTGGTGGCCCGCGGGTCGGAGAGCGGCACCGCGTACGAGGACAGCTACCAGCTCGCCATGCGGAGGCTGTCCGGGAACGACCCGGAAGCCGCCGACGGCGGTCTGCTCCGGCGGGCGATGGAGCTGGCGGAGGACGAGGAGGGGCAGCAGCCGGTGAAGTCGGCGCTGCGCAACGCGGGGTTCTGGCAGTACCGGCACGGAGAGGTGCGCCGCTACGAGAACGCCGGCGAGTACAGCACCGCGGTCGCCCTCGTCATCAGCTCGAAGGGCACCACCGGAGAGACCTTCGACAAGGTGAACGAGGGCCTGCTCGAAGCCATCGCGCACGAGCAGCGGCAGTTCGACGCGGCGGCCGGCGCCGGGCGCGGCGCACTCACCGGGCTCGCCGGGGGTGCCGGGGCCGCCGCGCTGCTGGGGGCGGGCGGCGTCGTGTCCGGCATCGGCCGCAGGCTGTCGGAGTACCGGTGACGGGAGGACGGGACATGCGCACCGAACACGCCCGCAGGCGCTGGACGATCGGCTCGGCCGGTCTCGCGATGCTCCTCGCCCTCGCACTCGCCCTCCTTGTGCCCCCGTCCGGGCAGGACGGCGCCGGGGAACCGGAGCGTGCCTCGAAGCGGGCCCGCGCCGGACAGGTGCCGTCCGCTCCGGTGGAGCGGGAGTGCGAGGACGGCGAGCCGGCCGAGGCGGGCCTGCGTCCCTCCGAGGAGGCGGGGCCGGCGGTCCGCCGCATCCAGGAGAAGAAGCTGCTGGTCGTGGGGGTGGACCAGAACAGCTATCTGTGGGGCTACCGCAATCCGCACACCGGCGGGATCGAGGGGTTCGACATCGACCTCGTCGGGGAGGTGGCTCGCGACCTGCTGGGCCCGCAGGCCAGGGTCGTCTACAAGACCATACCGACCGACCAGCGGATCAGGGCGCTGCGCGACCGGGAGGTGGACATGGTCGTGCGCACCATGACGATCACCTGCGAGCGGCGGGCCGACGTGGCCTTCTCCACCGCGTACTTCGAGGCGGGGCAGCAGGTTCTCGCCCCCCGGCGCTCCCGGGTCCAGGGATACGACGCCTCCCTGGAGGGCAGGAGAGTGTGCACGGCCAACGGCTCGACGGGCGCTGCCGCGCTGGAGGAGGAGGACCATGGCGCCGAGGTGGTGCTGCTGCCGAGCCAACTGGACTGCCTGGTGCGGCTCCAGCTCGGCGAGGTCGAGGCGGTGGTGACCGACAGCGCGCTCGCCGCCGGGCAGGCGGCCCAGGACCCCTCCGTGCGACTGGTGGGCGAGCCCTTCACCGAGGAGTCCTACGGCATCGCCATGAACCTGGCGGACACCGATCTGGTGCGCAGGGTCAACCACGTGCTGGAGGAGTTCCGCGAGGGCGGCGGGTCGAGCCCGTGGCGCACCGCGTACGACACGTGGCTGGCGGACGTGATGCAACTGCCGGACGCACGGCCGCCGGAGGCGGTCTACCGGGACTGACGGACACCGGCGCTCCCGCCCCGGGAGCGGTGGGAGCGCGGCGGAGGACAGCGGGCGGCCGCGGCAGCAGAACGAGAGCAGTGAGGTGATCGATGGGGTCCGTCGGACCCACCGGACCGGCGATGAGCCGGGAAGAGGTGGACCGTGCGCTGGCACGGCTCGTCGCCGAGCAGGAGGCGATCGAGTCGTCCCTCCTCGCGCTCCAGGACCACGCCGGCCGGCGGCTGCTGGAGGGCGCGGAGCTGAGCGGCGCCACCAGGCACCGTTGGGCGTCGGCTGCGCAGACCATGGGGCTGTTGTGGGCCTGGTTCGAGACCTACTCCGAAGCGCTGGCGACGGCCGGGGAACTGCGGGGGCGGCGGCGCTGGCCGAACCGCGAGGAACTCGCCGAACTGACTGCCCTGCTGCGCGGACCGACGGTGACGCTGTCAGCCGGCCCGGCCGGCGATACCGCGGGCGGCCGGCTGTCCGAACGGCTGAGCCTGGAGGAGCTCGTCGAACGGATGAACACGGGTTACGCCCAGGCCCTTGACGTGGTGGCCGCGGCCGACTCGGTCTGGTCGGCTCTGCCTGCCCGGATAGACCTCCTGGCGGCGGAGCTGCGGCGGGTCCGCTCGCTCGCCCACTCGGTCGGGGTCCGCCCCGGCGAGCACCCTGCGGGCGACGACCTGGAGGGCATCACCGGCGAACTCGGCGCACTGCGTGCCGAGGTGATCAGCGACCCGCTGTCCTTCTGGACTCCGGCGGGCGGGAGCAGCGCGCCGGGCGGCGGGCGTCCGGATACCGCGCGCTACGACCGGGCGGCGCGGGCGCTGGAGGAGGTGCGCCGGGAGATCGACGCGGTCCTCGGCGTTCGGCAGGACGCCGAGCAGCGGCTGTTCCGGCTGCGCGACGTGCTGTCCCGGGCCGACCGGACGCTGGCCGAGGCCAGGCTGGCCCGCGGCGAGGTGCTGGCGAAGATCGCCTCGGTCGACGTGCCCGGCGTGAGCGGACCGCCCACCGCGCTGCACGAGCAGTTGGCGGCCGCCGCCGACTACCGCCGCCGCTCCCAGTGGCACCGGTTGTCGCCGCTGCTGGAACGACTGGAGCAGCGTGCGGACGAGGAACTGGTGCGGGCCCGGGAGTCGTTGTCGGAGGTGACGGCGCCGCTGGCGGTCCGCGCGGAGCTGCGCGGTCGGTTGGACGCCTACCGGGCGAAGATGGCGCGGCACCAACTGGCCGAGGAGCCGGAACTGGTGGAGCGCTACGACACCGCCCGCCGGATGCTGTGGAGCGCTCCGTGCGACCTGCGGGCGGCCGAGCAGGCGGTGCTGCGCTACCAGCAGGCGGCCTCCGAGGCGACAGCGGCAGCGGCGGGCCGGTCGGCCGAGGGCGAGTCCAAGGGGGGCCACCACGAATGAGCGAACAGCCGACGCGCTGCGAACGACCGGACTGCGAGGGCGCTTACGAGGATTTCGGGGACGGCACGCTCTACTGCGACAGGTGCGGCCTGTCCCCCGCCGTCTCGGTGCAGGGCGCGATCAGCTCGCTGCCGACCGGTATCACCCGCAGCGGCGGGAGGCGCGCCTCGGAGACGGCCGGGACCGGCGGCACCTCGGACTCCGGTGGTCCGCGGTCCTCGCACCGGCCGGTGTCCTCGGGGCTCTCCCCGTCCCGGGCCGGCCCGGCCTCCGGGCGTTCGGTCTCGGTGCGTAGCTCCGGCCGCAGCGGCCCCGTCTCCTCCGGCCGGAGCGGGCTGGGAGCGGGGCTGGTCACCGTACCGGAGGTGCCCCGGCCGGACCCTTCCACAGCCGTGCTCCAGAACCCGAAGGTGCCCGAGCGGCGGCGGTTCTGCAGCAGCGCCGAGTGCGGGAGCCCGGTCGGCCGGAGCCGCGGCGGGCTGCCCGGCCGGACGGAGGGCTTCTGCACGAAGTGCGGGCACCCCTACTCCTTCGTGCCGAAACTGAATCCGGGCGACTGGGTGAAGGGCCAGTACGAGGTGGTCGGCTGCCTGGCGCACGGCGGCATGGGCTGGGTGTACCTGGCCGTCGACCACCCGGTGTCCAAGCGTTGGGTGGTGCTCAAGGGCCTGCTGGACACCGGTGACCAGGACGCGATGGCGGCGGCGATCTCCGAACGGCGCTTCCTGGCACAGATCGGGCACGCGAACATCGTCCGGATCCACAACTTCGTCGAGCACCCCGACCACCGTACGGGCAGCCTTGACGGCTACATCGTCATGGAGTACGTGGGCGGCAAGTCGCTGAAGGAGATCGCCTGCGAGCGCCTCACCCCGGCCGGCCGGCGCGACCCGCTGCCGGTGGAGCAGGCCTGCGCGTACGGCATCGAGGCGCTGGAAGCGCTGAGCCACCTGCACAGCCGCGGACTGCTGTACTGCGACTTCAAGGTGGACAACGCCATCCAGCAGCAGGACCAGCTCAAGCTGATCGACATGGGCGCGGTCCGCCGGATGGACGACGACGAGAGCCCGGTCTTCGGAACCGTCGGCTACCAGGCGCCGGAGGTCGCCGAGGCCGGCCCCTCGGTGGCGTCCGACCTCTACACGGTGGCACGCACGCTGGCGGTGCTCAGCTTCGACTTCCAGGGCTACACCACCGTCTATGTGGACAGCCTCCCGGACCCGGAGAACATCGAGGTCCTCCGGGTCTACGAGTCGTTCTACCGGCTCCTGGTACGCGCCACCGACCCGGATCGGCACCGCCGGTTCGCCTCCGCGGACGAGATGGCGGAGCAGCTCACCGGCGTGCTGCGGGAGGTCGTGGCCCTCCAGTCCTCCCAGCCGCGGCCGGCTGTCTCCCGGCTGTTCGAGGCCGAGGTCCGCGTCGTGGACTCGGACCTGCTCGCCCCGCCGGACAGCGACCCCTCGCTGCTGGGAGCCCGGTCGCCGCGACGCGGCACGGCCCGGCGCTTCCGGCGCTTCCGGCAGGCGCTGCCCGAGCCGGGCGCCCTCGCCGCGCCGACTGCGGTGCCGGGCGGCAGCCTCGCCGGAGCCGGCGGCGCGGCCGCGGCGCACGTCTACCCCACGGCGGGCGCCCGCTACGGCCAGACTCCGGCCCACGTCCGGCTTCCCCACCAACTGCTGCGCCCGGCGGCCGAGTCCGCGTCCGGCACCGCCGCCGCGGCCGGTACCGGCCGCGCGGCGCTCGTCCCGCTGCGGGTACGGGACACGGCGCTGGCGCTGCCGCAGCCGCGGGTCGACCCCGCTGACCCGAACGCGGGGTTCCTCGCCGGTCTGACGACCGCCGGACCTGAGGAACTGCTGACGGCACTGCACGGCGCTCCCGCCGACTCCGTGGAGGTGCGGCTCAAGGCACTGCGCGCTCTCCTGGAACTCTCCGGCGAGCAGGGCCCCGAGCCAGCGGCGACGGCGCTGGCCGAGCTGGAGGACCGCCACCCCGAGGACTGGCGGGCGGTCTGGTGCCGGGGGCTGGCCGCGCTGGTGAACGGCGACCGCGAGACGGCCGCGCTGTCCTTCGACGCGGTGTACGACGCCTTTCCGGGTGAGCCGGCGCCCAAGCTGGCACTCGCCGTCTGCGCGGAACTGCTGGGCCAGTTGGACAACGCGGCCGAGTACTACCGGCTGGTGTGGTCCACCGACCCGAACCACGTCAGTGCGGCCTTCGGCCTCGCCCGGGCGCGGCTGGCCGCCGGCGACCGGGCCGGTGCCGTCGAGGCGCTGGACTCGGTGCCGTACACCTCCGTGCACTGCACCGCCGCGCGGGTCGCGGCGGCGCGGGCACGGCTGCGCCAGCGCCCCTCGGCGGAGCTGACACCCGACGACCTGTACGCCGCCGCCGCGGACGTCGAACGGCTCACCGAGGACGGGCTGGACGCGGCGCGGCGCGAACTGCTGTCGGCCGAGGTGTGGGGCAGTGCGCTTGACTGGATACTGGCGGGGCGCCACGGCGCCACGCCGGACCCCGGGCAGGAGGAGGCCGGGCTGCTGGGCCGCCCCCTGACCGAGGACGGACTGCGGCTGGGTCTTGAGCAGGCCTGCCGCAGACTCGCCCGGCTGGCAGCCACCGGGCCCGAGAGGAACGCGTGGGTGGAACGCGCCAACCGCTTCCGCCCCAGGACATGGGTGTGACGATGCCGCAGCTCGACCAACTCTCCGCCTGCCCCAGTTGCGCCGAACCGCTGGAGAGCGGCGACCGCTTCTGCGGAGTGTGCGGGACGGACCTGATGGCGGCCGCGGCCCCGGCACCCACCGGGCCGCCGCCGCCCGGACCACCACCGCCCCCGCCCGCAGGCCCGCCCGCGGGGCCGCCGCCCCCCGGCCCGGCGCCGCGCGCCGAGGACGCCCGCGCGGACGGCGCCGTACCGGGCGGACGGCATCCGGAGCCGCCGCAGGCCCCGGCCAGGCCGTCCGTCCCGCCGCCCCCCGGGCCCCCGCCTCCCGCGCCCGGGGCACCACCCGCGCCGCCGCCACCGGCGGACCCACCGACGGCCGCGCCGCCGCCACCGGCGCCACCGCCCCCCGCTCCGCTGGCGGCCCCGGGGCAGGACGGCGGCACCTCCGGCGGACCGGACACGGCGCGGGAAACGGCCCGCGGGTCGACGCAGGAGACGACCGACTTCCGCCTGTCGCCCCCGGACCCGCGGACGATGCCGCGTCCCCCGGCCGCGCCGCCCGGCCCGGGAGCCCCGAGGACGCCGGGCCGGGCTGGGTCCGCGCGCACTCCGGAGCCGACCGCGACGGAGACACCCACCGCACACCGTTGCGCGCACTGCCGCGCCGGTGCCATCGATCCGGACGGCTACTGCGGGAGCTGCGGCCGGGCACAACCCCGGGAGCGGGACCACATGGAGACCGAACTCGCCGAACTCTCGGCTGCCAGCGACCGCGGCCTGCGGCATCACCGCAACGAGGACGCCTACGCGCTGGCCACGGCCTCGCTTCCGGACGGCGCGCCCGCGGTGATCGCCGTGGTGTGCGACGGCGTGTCCTCCTCCAGCCGTCCGGACGAGGCGTCCGAGGCCGCGTCCGAGGCCGCCCGCGCCGCGCTGGTCACCACACTGCCGCGGGGGGTGAAGCCGCCGCGAGCGCTGCACGACGCGCTGCTGGCCGCCGGCGAAGCGGTCACCGCGCTGGCCGACCGGGCGCGGCAGCCGGAGCAGAACGCGCCCGCCTGCACCATCGTCGGCGCGGTCACCGCCCAGGAGGTGCTCACGGTCGGCTGGATCGGCGACAGCCGGGTGTACTGGGTGCCGGACGACCGGCGCAGCCCGGCCGCCCGGCTCACCGAGGACGACTCCTGGGCGGCGCAGATGGTCGCCGCCGGGTTGCTGGGCGAGGCGGAGGCCTACGCCGACGTCCGGGCGCACGCAATCACCGGATGGCTCGGCGCCGACGCCTACGAACTGGAGCCACACACCGCTTCGTTCGAGCCGGACCGGGAGGGCGTGGTGCTGGTCTGCACCGATGGGCTGTGGAACTACGCCGAGTCCGCCGACAGGATGGCCGCCGCCGTCCCGGCCGACGCCCGTACCCGACCGCTGTCGGCAGCACGGCGGTTGGTGGCACACGCCCTGGAACGAGGGGGCCACGACAACGTAACAGTGGCGGTCATCCCGTTCCCGGCACCGCAGGGCCGGGCAGGATCGGCCTGACGCGCACGGCTCGGCCCCGGACGGCGGGACGGGACGGGGCGGGCGCCCGGGACGGCACGGGAAGCGCGGCGGACGCGCGGGGCACGGCCCGCGTCGTCAGCGCGACGGGGGAAGCAGCAGCACTTCCACCCACCTCGCCGACGGCCGGCGAGAGAAAGCAACGGGACGCGAGTGGAAGCAGGTTATGGCCAATTTCGCCAAGACGAACGCACCGCGGTTCTCGGTCGAGGTGTACCAGAACGAGTACCTCCCGGAGAACGGCCAGGAGGTGAACGCGATCGTCACGGTGACCTCCACCGGCGGCGGCACCAGCGGCGGGGTGCCGCTCGTGCTGACCGACCCGGGGGCGGCCCCGGCAGCGGAGGGCCCGACTGCCGCCGTGGTGCTCATGGTGGACTGCTCGGGGTCGATGGACTACCCGCCGACGAAGATGGCGCACGCACGCGAAGCCACCGCCGCGGCCCTCGACACCCTCCGCGGCGGGGTCCGCTTCGCCGTGGTGGCCGGGAACCACCTCGCCAGGGAGGTCTTCCCCGGTGACGGCGCCCTTGCCGTCGCCGACGAGGAGAGCCGCAGCCGGGCGAAGGCGGCACTGTGCGGTCTGAGCGCCGGAGGCGGCACCGCCATCGGGACCTGGCTGCGGCTCGCCGAGCGGTTGCTGTCCGGCGCGGACGTCGCGATCCGGCACGGCATCCTCCTCACCGACGGACGGAACGAGCATGAGGGGGACGCGGAGCTGCGGGCGGCGCTGGACGTCTGTGCGGGGCGCTTCACCTGCGACGCACGCGGTGTGGGCACCGACTGGGAGGTGGGGGAGGTCACCTCGATCGCCTCGGCCCTGCTGGGCAGCGCCGACATCGTCGCCGACCCCGCCGGGCTGGCGGCCGACTTCACCCGGATGATGACCGGCGCGATGGGCAAGGAGGTCGCGGACGTCGACCTCCGGCTGTGGACCCCGCAGGACGCCGCGATCGAGTACGTCAAACAGGTCGCACCGACCGTCGAGGACCTCACCGGCCGCAGGGCCGAGGCCGGACCGCGCGTCGGCGACTACCCCACCGGCTCGTGGGGCGACGAGTCGCGCGACTACCACGTCTGCGTCCGGGTGCCGCCGGCCGGCCTCGGCCGCGAGATGCTCGCGACCCGGGTCTCCCTGCTGCAACCCGACCCGGAGGGCGGCACCCGGACCCTCTCCCAGGGACTGATCCGGGCCGTCTGGACGGACGACACCGACGCCAGCACGTCGATCGATCCGCAGGTCGCGCACTACACGGGGCAGGCGGAACTGGCCCAGGCCATCCAGGAGGGATTGGACCTGCGGAAGGCGGGGGACGAGGACGGGGCGACCGCGAAACTCGGCCGCGCGGTGCAGCTTGCCGGGCTCTCGGGCAACGCCGACACCGCCAGGCTGCTCGCCAAGGTGGTGGAGGTCGTGGATGCCGCTGAGGGTACTGTTCGGCTGAAAGCCGGAGTCACCGATGCCGATGAGATGACACTGGAAACACGGTCCACCAAGACGGTCCGTGTGAAGAAGTAGCTGGAGGGGGAAGCCCGATATGCCGACTTGCCCGAACGGCCACCAGTCCGCCGCTGACGACTGGTGCGAGGTGTGCGGCTACCGCATGCCCGGCGGCGACGGCGCGTCCGGTGCCTCGGCACCCCCGTTCGCCCCGGGGGCGGACCAGCCGTACGGCGGCTACGGCTATCCGGGCGGAGCGGTTCCCCAGGGGGAGGTGTGCCCGCAGTGCCGCACTCCGCGGGAGGCGCAGGCGCCCTTCTGCGAGCAGTGCCGGTACCACTTCCTGACCCACTCCCCCACCGCCTACGGGCATCCGGGCGGCCCCGGGCAGCAGCACTCGGACTTCCCCGACTCCCCTCCGTCCACCCAAAACCGCCCGGCCGAGCCGATCCCGGCGCAGCCGCCGCGTTCGGAGGACGACTGGAGCCTGGCGCCCCCGGCCGGTCCCTACGGTGAACAGCCCTACCCCGCGCAGGGGTACGCCCCGCCCCAGGCGGATTTGCACGGCTACCCCGGCCGGGCACCGCACCAGGAGCGGCCGGACCACTCCGGCAGCCAGGCCTACGCGGATCCGCACGGCCGCCCCGGCCCGCAGGGCCGGCCGGCGCGGCAGCCGTACCCCGATCAGCTGCCCTACCAGGTGCCTCCGCCCTACCAGGAGCAGTCCTCCCCGCCGGAGCAGCAGTACGCCTCCCCGGACCCGTACGGGCAGCAGTACGCCCCTGTCGGGAGCGCACCGGACCGGCAGGGCGGTTGGTCCGCGACGGTTGGCCCGGACCGCGAGTACTTCACCGCGATGATGCAGCGCAGCGGCCCGGAAGGCGCCTCGCTCAACCTGCCCGAGTACTCCCCCGAGCAGCAGCTGCCGCTCGCAGGAGCCCAGGTCACCATCGGACGGCGGCGCAACTCCACCGGCGAGGCCCCGGACATCGACCTCTCCCGTTCCCCGGAGGACCCGGGCGTCTCGCACCAGCACGCGCTCCTCGTGCAGCAGCCGGACGGCGGGTGGGCGGTGGTGGACCAGGACTCCACCAACGGCACCACCGTCAACGGCGCCGAGGAGCCGATCCAGCCGTACGTGCCCGTGCCGCTCCAGGACGGCGACCAGGTGCACGTCGGCGCCTGGACGACGATCACCGTCCGCCGGGACTGACGGCCCCACGCCCCGGGTCGCGCCCGGGCCCGATCGTGCGGCGCCCGGGGTCCCCGGGGCGGCAGCGTCCGGGGTAGCGTCCGCCCATGAGCAGTGAATCCGCGATCACAGTCGAAGGACTGCGCAAGCGGTACGGGGATGTACAAGCGGTGGACGGCGTGTCGTTCGAAGTGCGGCACGGCGAGTTCTTCGGCATTCTCGGACCGAACGGCGCAGGGAAGACGACCACGCTGGAGTTGGTCGAGGGGCTCCGCGAGCCCGACGAGGGCCACGCGCGGCTCCTGGGCGAACCCTCCTGGCCGCGCAACACGAAACTCCTGCCCCGGCTGGGGGTGCAGCTCCAGGCGTCGGCCTTCTTCGAGAAGCTCACCGCCCGCGAGCAGATCCGCACCTTCGCCGCGCTGTACGGGGTCGGCGACGACCGCGCCGACGCGATGCTCGACCAGGTCGGTCTGACCGACAAGGCCGGGGTGCGCGACGACCGGCTCTCCGGCGGCCAGGCGCAACGGCTGTCGATCGCCTGCACCCTGGTGCACGGACCCGAGCTGGTCTTCCTCGACGAGCCCACCACCGGACTCGACCCGCAGGCCCGGCGCAACCTCTGGGACCTGCTGCGCGCCATCCAGGCCGAAGGCAGGACGGTGGTGCTCACCACGCACTACATGGACGAGGCCGAGATCCTCTGCGACCGGGTCGCGGTGATGGACAACGGGCGCATCCTGCGGGTCGGACCGCCGCGCGAGCTGGTCGAGGAGAGGGGCGTGGACTCGCTGGAGGACGTCTTCCTCCAGCTGACCGGACGGGAGTACCGCGAATGAGCGCCGTGTCCGGTCGGGTCAAGCCCTTCCTCCGGTTGTCCCGGGCCATGGCCCTGGGTCTGCTGCGGGACCGGGCCGCCGTCTTCTTCGTGCTCGTCTTCCCGCTGATGTTCCTGGTGCTCTTCGGCGCGCTGTTCAAGGACAACACCACGCCGCAGTCGGAGGTGGTCCAAGTCGGGGACGTCGCGGTGCTGGACGAGATGCCCGAGCGGGAGCAGGAACGGCTCGGGGACGTCCTGCGGATCGAGAGGACCGACGGTTCGAGGGCCGCCCTCGACGAGGCCGTGGAGCGGGTCCGGCAGGGCGAGGTGGACGCGGCCGTCGTCCAGCGCGGCGACGAGGTCGAGGTGCGCTTCTCGGCCGCCGACCAGGTCAGGGCCGGCAGCGTGCACGGCCTCCTCAACTCGGTGGTGCAGCAGGCGAACCAGACGGCCACCGGCCAACCGCCCGCCTACCGGCTGAGCTCCGACCAGGTCGAGGACGAGTCGGTGAAGCCGATCCAGTTCCTCACCCCCGGCCTGCTGGGCTGGGCCGTCGCCATGGGCGCGGTGTTCGGCACCGCGCTGAACCTGGTCTCCTGGCGCAGGAAGCGCATCCTGCGGCGGCTGTGGCTGGCCCCCATCAGCGCCGGGACGGTCATCGGCGCACGCGTCGGCATCAATCTCGGCCTGGCACTGGCGCAGATGGCGATCTTCCTCGGCATCGCGACGCTGCCGTACTACGGACTCCGGCTCACCGGCGACTGGTGGCTGGCCGTCCCGCTGGTGCTCTCCGGCACGCTCGCCTTCATGTCCATCGGGCTGGTGGTCGGCGCCTGGGCCAAGTCGGAAGAGGCGGCCAACGGGATGGCCCAGATCGTCATCCTGCCGATGGCCTTCCTCTCCGGCTCCCTCTTCCCGCTGGACGCCGCACCGCCCTGGGTACGCACGGTGTCCGGGTTCCTGCCGCTGAAGCACCTCTCCGAGGCCATGCAGCAGGTGATGTCGCGCGGCGGGGGCCCGGAGACGGCCCTGCCGGTGATCGGCGGGTTGCTGCTCTTCGCCTTGGTGCTCTCCCTGCTCGCCTGGCGCCTGTTCCGCTGGGACAGCGCCTGACCGCGGGCCGCCCGCAGCGCGGTTGCCGCACGACGGTCCCGGCGCCGGGCACCCCCGACGCCCCCTGAAGGCGGTGTCCGGCGTCTGCGACGATGGAGGGGTGATGGAGATTCCGCGCGGAAGCTTGCCGCAGCAGACGTTCTACGAGCTCGTCGGAGGTGAGGAGACCTTCCGGAAGCTGGTGAAGCGCTTCTACCAGGGGGTCGCAGCAGACCCGGTGCTCCGTCCGATGTATCCCGAGGAGGACCTGGGACCGGCGGAGGAGCGTTTCACGCTGTTCCTCATGCAGTACTGGGGCGGGCCGCGCACCTACAGCGACAACCGCGGTCATCCGCGTCTGCGCATGCGGCACGCGCCCTTCCGGGTGGACCGGGCCGCGCACGACGCCTGGCTGTCCCACATGCGGGAGGCGGTGGACAGCCTGGAGCTGCCCGCCGACCAGGAGAAGCAGCTCTGGGACTACCTGGTCTACGCCGCGGCCTCCATGGTCAACACCGAGGGCTGAGCAGAACGCCGACCGCACGGCAGCGGGGCGGGCACCGGCGTCCGGTGCCCCGCCCCGCTGCCGTGCCCGCTCCGGCTGCGCCGCGCTCAGACCGGGGTGACGGGCAGCCCGGGGGCCGCCGTGCTCCTGCGGACCGCGACCGAACCGTAGTGCGTCCGCAACCGCAGCCAGCTCCCGGTGGCGAACAGGCCCACCGGCCGGTCACCGCGCAGGAAGCCCAGGGCGTGGGCGGCGTGCACGGACCGCAGCGGGAAGTCGGTACGGCCCAGCGGACGCGACCAGATCTCCTCGGCCAGCGCGTCCAGCCGCTCCCTGGTCCGCTCACTCTCCGGCAGCCCCTCCGCCCGTTCGCGGAACTCGGCGACCGTGGCGGCCGCCACGGTGCGGACCGCGTCCGGCGGCAGTTCGCCGAGCGCCCGCCAGTTACTGCGCGGCGGCAGCACGCCGGCCCACGGCGGCCCGGTGACCGCGGCCGGAACCGTCACCAGTTCCCGCCGCTCGTCGACGAGTTCCAGCAATTCACCGGCCGCCACCGTGGTGTCCAGGGCGATCGGCCCGTTGGCCTCGAGGAGCCGTCCGGTGCGCACCGCCAGCACCTCGAACCGCGCCGGTTTCGCGAACACCCCGGCGACGCCGCCCTCCGCCTTGATGCGGACGGCGGCGTTCTTCTCCCAGCGGAGCAGTCGCTCCAGGAAGGCGGCGAGGCCGGCGGCCTCTCCGGGGTCAGCGAAGACCAGTCTTGGCACTGTCTTGGAAGGCGTCATCCAGGTACGTCTCCAGGAAGGACTTCTCCACGGCCGTGAGCCGCCGAGGTCGTTCTTCCTTCAGGTTGTAGGGCACCACCAGGGTGGAGGCCCGCACGAAGAGGGTGTCGACGTCCTTGATCTCGTAGGAGATCGTCACCGAGGCCGCACCCAGCTTGGACACCCAGGACTCGACGGTCACCGGCTCGTGGCGGTGGACCAGCGGCCTGAGGTACTCGATCTCGTGCCGGGCCACCACCGAGCCGCCGGTGAACGCGTCGGACTGCGCCTCCCGCGCCAGCCGGAACATGAAGTCGATCCGCGCCTCCTCCAGGTACCGCAGGAAGACGACGTTGTTGACGTGCCCGAAGGCGTCCATGTCCGACCAGCGCAGCGGGCACTGGTAGTCGTGCCGCACGCTCAGCCCCGGGTCAGCTTCTTGTAGGTCGCCCGGTGCGGGCGGGCCGCGTCCGGGCCGAGCCGCTCGATCTTGTTCTTCTCGTAGGACTCGAAGTTGCCCTCGAACCAGAACCACCTGCTCTCGCCCTCGTAGGCGAGGATGTGCGTGGTGACGCGGTCCAGGAACCACCGGTCGTGGGAGACGACCACGGCGCAGCCCGGGAACTCCAGCAGCGCGTTCTCCAGCGAGCCGAGCGTCTCGACGTCGAGGTCGTTGGTCGGTTCGTCCAGGAGCAGCAGGTTGCCGCCCTGCTTGAGGGTCAGCGCCAGGTTGAGCCGGTTGCGCTCACCGCCGGAGAGCACGCCGGCCGGCTTCTGCTGGTCCGGGCCCTTGAAGCCGAAGGCGCTCACATAGGCGCGCGAGGGCATCTCGACCTGGCCGACGTTGATGTGGTCGAGCTCCTCGGAGACCACCGCCCACAGCGTCTTCTTGGGGTCGATGTTGGCGCGGGTCTGGTCCACGTAGGAGATCTTGACCGTGTCGCCCACCTTGATGGCTCCGGAGTCCGGCTCCTCCAGGCCCTGGATCATCTTGAACAGGGTGGTCTTGCCGGCGCCGTTGGGGCCGATCACCCCGACGATGCCGTTCCGCGGCAGGGTGAACGACAGGTCGTCGATGAGCACCTTGTCGCCGAACGCCTTGGAGAGGTGCTCGACCTCGACCACCACGTTGCCCAGCCGCGGGCCCGGCGGGATCTGAATCTCCTCGAAGTCCAGCTTCCTGGTCTTCTCCGCCTCGGCGGCCATCTCCTCGTAGCGGGTCAGCCGCGCCTTGGACTTGACCTGGCGGCCCTTGGCGTTGGACCGGACCCAGTCGAGCTCCTCCTTGAGGCGCTTCTGCCGCTTGGCGTCCTTCTGGCCCTCGACCTTGAGGCGGGTCTGCTTCTTCTCCAGGTAGGTGGAGTAGTTGCCCTCGTAGCCGACCGCACGGCCGCGGTCCAGCTCCAGGATCCACTCGGCGACGTTGTCCAGGAAGTACCTGTCGTGAGTGATCGCGACGACGGTGCCGGCGTACTTGGCCAGGTGCTGCTCCAGCCACTGCACGGACTCGGCGTCCAGGTGGTTCGTCGGCTCGTCGAGCAGCAGCAGGTCGGGGGCTTCGAGCAGCAGCCGGCAGAGCGCGACGCGGCGCTTCTCACCGCCGGAGAGGTTCACCACCGGCCAGTCGCCGGGCGGGCAGCCCAGGGCGTCCATGGCCTGCTCCAGCTGGGCGTCGAGGTCCCAGGCGTTCGCGTGGTCCAGGTCCTCCTGGAGCTTGCCCATCTCCTCCATCAGGGCGTCGGTGTACTCGGTCGCCATCTGCTCGGCGATCTCGTTGAAACGGTCGAGCTTGCCCTTGATCACGGAGACGCCGCCCTCGACGTTCTCCAGCACCGTCTTCGACTCGTCCAGCGGCGGCTCCTGGAGGAGGATGCCGACGCTGTACCCGGGCGAGAGGAACGCGTCGCCGTTGGACGGCTGCTCCAGGCCCGCCATGATCTTCAGAACAGTCGACTTGCCGGCGCCGTTGGGGCCCACGACACCGATCTTCGCGCCGGGCAGGAAGCTCAAGGTGACATCGTCAAGGATCACCTTGTCGCCGTGCGCCTTGCGCGTCTTGCGCATCGTGTAGATGTACTCAGCCAAGAGAAACCGTCCGGCAATGTGGGAGTGGGCAGAGGTTCCATCCTGCCGTACCGGGGGCCTCCGGCGGAAACCGGGAGCGCCCGCCCCCGCCGGAGCGCGCCCTCCCGGCTGCCCGGAGGGTGCGGGTGCGCCGCATCCTCCGGGCCGGGCTCACCTCAGGTGCCGGTTCACGCCCCGGGCTCGGACTCCGCGGAGTTGGCACCCTCCGTGCCACCGGGCCTGCCCCGCCGGACCATCAGCACCGCGCCGCCGCCGAGGACCAGCAGGACGAAGGCCACGCCGAGCAGCAGGGTCGTGTTGCCGCTGTTGCCCGTCTCGGCCAGGTTGACGTCGGCCGCGCTCCCGCCGACCGTGACCGGCGGCGAGGGCTCGGACTGGACGGTGAGGCCCTCGTCCTGCGGTCCGCTGCTCACCGTGGCGCAGTCGAGCACCCCGGCGAAGGTGCGCTCCAGACCGCCGGGACCGGTGACCGTGACCCGGTAGGCCTGGTCCTCCTCCACCGGGACGGTGACCGTCTCGGTGGCACCGGGCGCCGCCTCGTACTCCTCGTCGCCCACGGTGAAGGTGAACGGCTCCGTACCGGGGTTGGTGGTGGTGACGTCCAGACCGCCGGCCGCGCAGTTCTTCTGGGCCGAGACCGCCGGCACCGCGCCCTCGGCGGACCAGTTGACGGTGGCGGTGGCCGTCACCGTGGAGTCGCTGGATCCCGCCAGGATCTGCGACTGGCTGGCCGCGTGCTCCCCGACACCGGTGAAGACACGTCCGACGGACACGGCCGTCGCCGACGAGACGCTCAGCGCGGCGGAGCCGTCCTCGGCGTCCTCGGGCACGTCGAACCACAGTTGGTCGCCGTCGTCGGCCGAGGTGACCTCGGCCCCCTCCGCGTCGACGATGCGCACCCCGTGGGTGAGCGCCTCGGGGCTCGGTGCGACACCGGCGGAGGTGCCGGTCGTGCGCACGGTGACCGGGCCGAGCAGGTCGCCCGGCCGGCCGGAGACGGCGGCCGGTTCGAGTCCCAGCGAGGTCCTCGGCTCGCCCACCCGCTCCGCGGTGCGCTCCAGGTAGTCGGCCAGCTTCTCGGCACCGCCGTCGACCGCCGAGACGTCGGCGCCGTCGGAGAACCGCCAGATCGCCACCTGGGTGCCCGCCGCCGCGGTCTGCGGGGTGAGCGCGCCGGCACCGGCGCGCTGGGCGAGCGCCTCCAGGTCGTCGATCTTCGGGTAGGAGTTGAGCAGGATCCAGCGGATCTTCCCGGCGTCGGGATTGTCGTGCAGCAGGGAGGTCTTCCAGGGGACCTCGCGGTACTGCGCCTTCTCCTGCGTCGGGTTGTGCATGTCGATGCAGTAGGACTGGAGGCTGCCACCGCCGGTGACGGACATCTCGAAGAGGCCGGCACCCGTCTCGGTGGTCTCGCCGTCCTCCCGGATGACCGCGCGGTCGTGGACCCGCAGCCCGTCCAGAGTGGCGAGAGCACCGCCCGAGTGCGTTTCCGGCTCCGTCGACATGCCCACCGCCGCGGCGGCGGGCGTCGCACCTGCCGCCACCATCAGACCGGAAGCCGCTGTCGCTGCCACGCGACGGATGGTCATCCGTCCGCGTTTCAAGATCATCCTCTTCCCCTCGTCAACCCCGTGCGTCTGACCCGGGATCGTAGAGAGCGGGCGCAACAAGATCCCCAAATTTCACACGAGCTACGCGGACCGACTCGGAATCGTTATCGCCAAAGGTCGCGAAGAAGGACATCGAGGACCCGGCCCCGCGGGGCCTCCGGCACCGCCCGCCCGTGCTCCGTCCGGCAGGTGCGCCGGCAGCCCGCGGCCCCTCGGCGCGACGGTGCTCCTCCGCGCGAGGCTGCTCCTTCGCGCGGTGGGGCTCGTGTGGGTGCGCGTCCGCTGCATGGTGCCGTCCTTCCCGAAGAGTGCGGGCGAGCGGCCCCCGGCCGCCCGCGCACTGCTCATGCTGCCGGTGTTCCGCGGACCCTGCGCGAAGCTGTGCACGAACCGCCCGCTGTGGACAACTCCGTCACCCGCAACCGCCGTCGGCTCCTCGGCCGACGGGCCGTCAGCCCGTCAGCTCGCGTTCCGGGCCGCCGGCCGCGATGACGTACTGGCCCCGTACCTCGCCGTACCGCATCAACTCCGCGGCCACCGGCTCCAGTACCCGCGCCCGTCCGCAGCCCGCGGCGGCCCGGCGCAACCGCTGCTCCTGGTCCAGCCCGTACGCCCGGGCCGGTTGACGGGCCGCCGTCCGGCAGCCCCAGGCCAGCAGTGGAGCGGCGAGCGCGCCCCCCGCGAGCAGGGCGAACGCGGCCCGGGGGTGCGCCCCCGGCAGCCCGGGCACGCCCAGCGCACCCAGGGCCCCCGAGGCGAGCCAGCACAGGCCGACGACCTGGAGCGCGAGCAGCGCCGCCTGGCTCGCCGCCGCGGCGGCCCACCACCGCGGGCGCGGGGGACGTCGCGGTCCGGCCGCACCGGCCACCACCTCGTCGAGCGCGGCAGGCAGCGTCTCCGCGCCGCGCCACGCCGCCTCCCGGACCGCACGGGCCCACGGCTCGGGCAGGCCGCGCGTCGCCCCGTCGGCGAGCACCCGCACCGTCTGGTCGACGGCGGGACGGGCCGCCCGGTCCACCGAGTCCGAGGCGTCCGCGGCCTCCGGTGCGCCCGCCGGCCCGTCGTCGCGACGCGCGGCCCGTTGGACGGCGGACCGGCGCACCAGGCCCGACCACAAGGTCCCGCAGGCCCGGTCGGCCCGACGGAGCCAGGCGCGCTCCGCGGTCCGTCCGAGGGCGGCGGCGCCCACCGCGTTCCCCAGACCATCTTCGAACTCCTCGCGCGCCTCGTCCGTGAGGCCCTCGGGCCCGTGCCCGCCGTCGACCACGTAGACGGGGCGGAGCTCGGCGAGGGCGCCGTCCACGTCGGCTGCCAGCCGGCGGGCAGCCGCGAGGCGTCCGGCGACGAGTTCGGCCAGCGCCTCCCGCAGGTCCACTACGCCGGACCCGGAGAGCGCCGACAGCGCGAGCACCTGCGCGCCGGGGTCGCCGTGCTCGCCCAGCGCCATGCCGTCCTCGTCGAGCAGGCGGCGCAGATCGCCGACCACCTCGTCACAGGCGTCCTCCGGCAGCCGGTCCACCTGGTTGAGCACCACGAAGCTGATCTCCGAGTGCCGGGCGAACCGTTTCAGGTAGCGCTCGTGGAGCACGGCGTCCGCGTACTTCTCCGGGTCCACCACCCAGATCACCGCGTCCACCAGGCGCAGCAGCCGGTCCACCTGGTCCCGGTGCTCCCGGACGGCCGAATCGTGGTCGGGCAGGTCCAGCAGCACGAGTCCGCGCAGCCCCAGGTTCTGCGAGTCGCGCAGATGCGCACGGCGACGGCAGCGCGGCGGAACCCCGAGCCGCTCCAGCAGGCCGTCCGCACCGCCGTCCCGTTCCGCCGCCTCCCAGACGCAGGCCACCGGCGCCGCCGTGGTCGGGCGGCGCACGCCCGCCTCGGAGAGCTGGGCTCCGGCCAGGGCGTTGAACAGCGTCGACTTGCCGCTGCCGGTCGCGCCGGCGATCGCGACCGTGGTGTGGGCGCGGGAGAGGCGGCCGCGGGCCGAGGCCTCCTCCAGCACCCGGGACGCCTCGGCCAGCGTGCCGTGCGGCAGCCGGGTCCGGGAGATGCCGACGAGTTCCCGCAGCGCCGTGAGGCGCTCCCCCAGCCCGCTCTCCCGCCCCGCTGACACGGGAGCCGGCACGGGAGCGGGCTCCGTCGCGGGAGCGGACGTCGGTGCGGGAGCGGCGTACGGCGCCGCTGCCCGGAACGGTTCGGCCCCGGGGGGCCGGTGCTCGGCGGCGTCACCGGCCCGGAGGCCGCCGTCCGGCACGGGCCCCGGGCCCCCGCCCGGCCCGGCGTCCCGGAAGGTGGACCGCTCGACGGCTGACGGCGCGGACCGATCGGACCGCTCCTCGGGCTCCTCGGGCTCCGGGCCGGTTCCGGGGCGGAGCCCGGGCGGAGGAAGCACGAAGTCTTCCGGTTCGGCAACCGGCCCGAAGGCGTCGGCGGCACGGTCCGGCCCCGCGGGCCCCGGCGGCCGGGCGTCCTCCGCGCCCTCCCGCGGGGCCGCGGGCGACGACACCTCCCGCCCCGCTCCGGCGGGGGCGACCGGAGCAGCCGGGGTGATCGACGGCGCTCCGGGTGTCCCGGTCTCCCGCGCCTCCGGGCCGTCGAGGGTCGGCGCACCGTCCGGCGTCGGCACGGCGCCCCGGTGCGGCGCGCCGGGCGGACGCGGCGGGTACGCAGGGGCGGCGGGTGAGGCGTGCGGAGCCGACGGAAGGGACGGCTCCGGCGGCGTCGGAGTGGCAGCGAGTCCGTAGCCGGGGGGCGGCCCGAAGCCCGTCCGGGCTGCACCCGCCGCAGCGGACTCGGCCCGTTCCGGCCCCGCCGCGGGCTCAGACGCGGACTCCGCCCGGGTGGCGGGCGGCTCGTCGCGGCCGTCGGCGTGCGGGGCGCCCGAGGGCGTGGGGCCCGCGCCGGGTGAAGGCTCCGAGGGCGCCGCTCGGGTGGCGGCCGGTTCGGCTCCCGCCTCCGGGGCGGCAGCACGACCGGGACCGGCCCGACGGGCGATCAGCCCGTCGTTCCAGGACCGCCGATCGCCTTCGGAGGATGGCGCCGACGAGCGGTCGGGGTCTTCGACCGTGCCGTCGGCACGGGTCTCGCCCAGTGGTCCGGACACTGCCGATCACCTCTCTTTCTGAAGTCGGGACAGTGCTGCGACGAGTTCCACCTGCTGCGCGGGGCCCGCACCCAGCTCCTCCAGCGGAGCGAGCCTCCGGTTGCGCTCGGCGCGCAACGAGCGGTCCGCGCAGTCCTCCAGCAGTTGAGCGCCCCGCCCACGCAACCGGCCCGCCGCAGCCACCCCGAGCGTCTGCTGGAGCGCGTGGGCGGCGCCGCGTCCGTGCGGGCCGCCGACCAGGGCGGCGGCGAGCAGCGCGGCGGTCTCCTCGGCGGAGGCCGGGGCGCCGCCGTCGTCCCGGAACGCCTCCTCTGCCAGTTCCTCCGTACAGCGCTGCCAGCGGCGCACCAACAGGCCCATCCGCTCGGCCGTGCCGGCGGCACCACCGCCCACGTCGGCCGGCAGCCCTTCGGCGGCGGGCTCGTGCTGCCAGGCGTCGGCGATCCGCTCCTCGGCGTACCCCGCGGCGCCTGCCAGCAGCACGGTCAGCCCCTCCGTGCAGGACTGGAGCAGTTCGTCACCCGCACTGTCCGTCGGGAAGCTCCGCCAGTGGGTGATCGTCTCACCGGCCAGCAGCTCACCGGCGGTCAGTTGGCGGCGCACGAGCGCTTCGGCCTGGTCGTACGCCTCGTCGATCTGCCGCATCAACCGCAGCGCGGTGGCGTGCTGTGCAGCCGAGGCCGCCGCCAGCTCCGGCACCCGGACGCGGAGCGAGGCGAGTGCACCGTACGCGGTCCGGCACACGGCCCCGGCGCGCGCCCCGGAGTCGGTGGCGGCGTGCGCGAGCCAGTCGCGCAGCGGTTGCACGGCGCTGGACGGCAGCAGGCCTCCGGCCCCGCCGGCCGACTCCGGCAGCTCCGGGATCGTGAACCGCGGGATGTCGCCGAGTCCGGCGCGGTCGAGGAGCGCGGCGTACTGGCGGGACACCTCGGTCGCGATCTGGTGCGGCACCCGGTCGAGCACGGTGGCCAGCGTGGCGTCGTACTCCTTGGCGGATCTGAGCAGGTGCCACGGCACCGCGTCGGCGTACCGGGTGGCGGTGGTGACGAGGAGCCAGATGTCGGCGGCGCCGATCAGCCGGGCCGCGGTGTCGCGGTTTTCGGCCACCAGCGAGTCGATGTCGGGGGCGTCCAGCAGTGCCAGCCCGGTCGGCAGTGAGGAGTCGGCCTCGACGTGCAGCACCGGCCGTCCGTCCTCCCGTTCCTCGGCGGCGTACGGGCCGTCAGCCTGCTCGCCGTCCCCGTCGCCCGTGCCGGTGTCATCAGATCGTGCGGTGAACACGCGGTCGAGACCGGGAAGCACCTGCGAACCGGCGAACCAGGCCCGGTCGTCGGGATGGCACACCAGGACGGGTGTCCGGGTGGTCGGCCGCAGCACACCCGCCTCGCTGACGCGCCGTCCGACCAGCGAGTTCACGAGCGTGGACTTGCCCGCGCCGCTGGACCCGGCGAGCACGGCGAGCAGCGGGGCGCCGGGCTCCCGGAGCCGCGGCACCAGATAGTCGTCGAGCTGTGCGAGCAGCTCGACGCGGGACCGGCGGACCCGCTCGGCGCCGGGCAGCGGCAGCGGAAAGCGCGCGGCGGAGACGCGGTCGCGCAGCGCGACCAGCGCGTCGAGCAGTTCGGTGCGTGTTTCCAAGATCGCCACATGAGGAAGAATGCCCAATATTGCGGCTTTTTTGAAGCGCATCACGCCAAGAGCGACCCGTTTTGCCCCCTCTGGCAGAGTGAACGCCGACGACCACGGCCATAACGACTGCACAACACCCGTCCCGCGCACCGCGCAAACCAATGCACGAATCGCACTCGCCTGCGAGTATCGGAGCGCTTCACCGAACCTCCACAGGGTGTCGCGGACGTGAAGCGCTCCGGGGCAGCCGAGGGGACCCTTATCCTTGTCCGGGCAAGGTCACCCCACCGGGGGCTCCGTCAGTCCGCGACCGCAACCGGCCCCCGTAGCTCAGTGGATAGAGCAGGTGCCTTCTAAGCACTTGGCCGCAGGTTCGAGTCCTGCCGGGGGCACCACGGACAGCACCCGACCCGGCGACGTTCCCGCAGGTCGGAGCGCTTCCCCCTGGACCCGGAGGCAAGCGGAGGCCCCACCTCCGCAGGTGCGGAGTCCGGCTCTCACCGGCGGAATCCGGGGCTCCACGGGTATCCGTCCCACATACGTCCCACAGAATCCACCGCGGGGAAGCCGACAGGACCACCCCGCGGGCAGCGCACGAGGCTCCTCCAGGCCGGCTTCTTCCCGATGGCGCATCACATGGGGCACTCGGCGCCCCTGGAACCGGCCACGAGTCCTCCTGACCTGCTGGACTGTTCGTGCGCGCCCAGCGAGTCCCTCATCTGAACGCGACCCTCCAGGTGACCCTGCCGACTCGTGTCCTACCCGTCGAAACCGTGCCAACCATGGTTGTTTCGGGGACATGATCAGCCACATGCGCGACCGCGTCCTGCCGGCTTCCCAGCGCCGCTCGCTGGACGAGCTGACCCGGGACCTCTACCTGTCGACCGGGGACACCGCGTCCAAGCGTTCGGCCTTCTGGACCATGCTGACGCTGTCGTCGGTGATCGCGGCCGGCGGCGTACTCACGGACTCGACGGCCGCCGTGATCGGCGCCATGATCATCGCACCTCTGTCCACGCCCATCATGGGGATCGCCCTGGGCTCGGTGCAGCGCCGCCGCACCGGATCGGCGAGGACTGTTCTCCTCGCGTGCCTGCTGGTGATCGCCGTCGGAACGGTCATCTCGGTGGTACTCCCCGGTGACTACGACCTGCTGTCCAACAGCCAGATCTCGTCGCGGACATCGCCGGTCCTGATGGACTTGGTCGCCGCGCTGGCGACCGGTTTCGCCGGCGCGGTGGCGTTGGCCCGCCGGGACGTCGCCGCCGTGCTGCCCGGTGTCGCGATTGCCATCTCCCTGGTCCCGCCCCTGGTGGTGGCGGGGGTGTGCCTGGGGGAGTTCTCGGGATGGCTGGCGCTCGGCGCGCTCGTGCTGTTCGTGTCGAACCTCTTCGCCCTGGTCTTCGGAGGCATCGTGGTCTTCGCCTCCTTGGGCTACGCCGCCGAGGCCGGCCGGAGGGCCGGACGTCCCGCCCGCGGGACATACGCGGTCATGGCCCTTTTGTTCGCCGTCGTGTTCGTCCCACTGACGGCCAACACCGCGGTCACGCTCCTGCTCGACGCCTGGACCGGACGGACGAAGAGCGCGGCGCGGCAGTGGCTCGCCGACGTGCCGGGGGCGTCCGTCACCGGTGTCGACGCAGCCGCCCGGACGATGTACATCCACGTCCGCGTCCCCGGGGAACTGCCGCCCGTGGAGCTCCTGCTCGACCGGCTGGAGGGCCGGGTCCCGGACGGCGTTCCCGTGGTGGTGGATGTGTCACGCGGTCGGCGTATCGATGCCGGGACGGTCGGCGGCTGAGCGCCGGTCACGGCTCCGTCGGACCGCTTCGGCCGCACGGCTCGGGGCTCCCGGGCGCCACTCGGTCCCGCAGCGAAGTCCACCCCGGACGCGTGCGCCGCGCGCCCCTTCTCCGTCGGGCGCCGAGGAGCGCGGCCCCCGTGAGGGGTCGAGCGCCTCCTGGCCTGGGGGGCCCCGGAATCACAGGCATCCATGTCCAAGTTTCGACCGTGGCCGACCATTGACTATGGACATCTCTATACCTACGCTCCTCTTGTTCACGGTTGTCCATACACAAAGTGGTGTGTCGATGAAGATCGCTGTTATCGGAAGCTACGGAGCCGGCCTCACCATGCGGGTCCCCAGGGCGCCCGTAGCCGGTGAGACCGTCTCGGGCGGCCACTTCGATTCGGGTGCCGGCGGGAAGGGCAGCAACCAGGCCGTCGGTGCGGCCCGGCTGGGCGCCGAGGTCACGCTTCTCACCGCCGTCGGCGACGACGAGTTCGGTCGTTCCGCGCGCGAGCTGTGGCGGCGCGAGGGTGTCGGCGCCGAGCACGTGGTCACCGCCGGGGCGCCCACCATGGTCGGCTTCATCATGGTCGAGCCGTCCGGGGAGAACCGCATCGCCATCGCCTCCGGTGCCCTGGACGAGCTGGACACCGCAGCCGTCGACTCCTTCCGCGCCGACATCGCCTCGGCCGACATCCTCGTCGTCTCCATGGAGATCCCCGAGGGAGCCGTCGTCGCCGCCCTCCGCGCCGGACGCGAGAGCGGCACCCGCACCCTGCTGAACCCGGCCCCCGCCCGCCCGCTGCCCGATACGTGCTGGCCTCTCATCGACGTGCTCACGCCCAACCAGACGGAGGCTCCCGTCCTCCTCGGGCTCGATGCGGGCCACGGACTCAGCGACGAGGACCTGGCGCGCGCGCTGAGCGAGCGCACCGGCGGCACCGTCGTCCTCACCCGTGGCGCCGAGGGCGCGCTCATCGCCGGGAGCACCGGCGTCACCGCCGTGCCCCCGCACCCCGCCCGGACGGTCGTGGACACCACAGGCGCCGGGGACTCCTTCACCGCCGCCTTCGCTGTCGCTCTGGCCGAGGACCGACCCGTCGACCGGGCCGTGGAGTTCGCCGCAGTCGCGGGCTCGCACACCGTGTCGATCGCGGGCGTCATCCCCGCCCTGCCCACCAGAGCCCAGCTGAACGCCCTGATTGGAAACGCCTCGTGACCTCGACCGCCACCAAGCCACCCGCCACCGCGACCCCGTCGTCCGAGGACGACGGCGCCCGCCGGTTCCCGCTCGCGCTGCGCAGACTGCTGCACGCGCGGGAGGCCGGCGTCTTCGCGGCGCTCGTCCTGCTCTTCGTCCTGGGCACCGTGCTCTCGCCGACCTTCGCCCAGTCCGACAACCTCCTCTCGGTGGGCCAGCAGATCGCGCAGATCGGCATCATGGCCATCGGGGTGACGTTCGTCATCCTCAACGGTGAGATCGACCTCTCGGTCGGCTCCACCTACGCCCTCTCCGCGATCTCCACCGGCATGCTCATATCGGACGGCTGGAGTTGGCCCGCGGCCATGCTCGTCGGCCTCGCCGTCGGCGTCCTGGCCGGAGTCTTCAACGGCCTGGCCGTGGTGGTCCTCGGCGTCCCGTCCTTCATCGTCACGCTCGGCACCCTCAGCGTCTTCCGCGGTATCGCCCTGCTCATCTCCGACGGCGCCCCGATCTCGCTGAGCTCCTCCCAGCCCGGCGTCGCCGAGTTCAACCTGCTCGGTCAGGGACGGCTGTTCGGCTTCGTGCCCATGCAGTTCGTCTTCTTCGTCGCCGTCGCCGCCGTCGCCGTCGTCCTGCTGGCCCGCTCCCGCTTCGGCTTCCACACCTACGCGGTCGGCGGCAACCAGGAGGCGGCCCGGCTCGTCGGCGTCAACGTCAAGCGAGTCAAGTTGACCGCCTTCGTTCTCTCCGGCTTCACCGCGGGCCTCGCCGGTGTCCTCGGACTGTCCTTCCTCTCCTACGTGCAGGGCGTGACCGGGCAGGGCCTGGAGCTCACCGTCATCTCGGCCGTCATCATCGGCGGCGCCGCCCTCTTCGGCGGCTCGGGAACCATGTGGGGCACCGTCATCGGGGTCGCCTTCATCGGCCTCCTCCAGAACATCCTCAACATCCAGGGCATCTCGTCCTTCTGGCAGACCGTCGTCACCGGCCTCGTCATCGTCGCCGCTGTCGCGGCCGACACCTGGCAGCGCAAGCGCAAGACCCGCGCCTGACCCACCGCCGGTTCGGACCGCCCACCGTCGCCGCATCACCGGCTCTTGCCGCCCACCACCCGTCCCACGGACTCGTCCAAGGAGCACCCATGTCCTCGCGCACGTTCCTCAGAAGCCTCGTCGCCGCCGCTGCCGCCACCGCGGCCCTCTCCCTCACCGCCTGCGGCGCCGTCACCTCCGCTGGCGGCGGCTCCGACGCCTCCGACAGCTCGGGGGACGGTTCCTTCGAGCTCGCCTCGTACATCCAGCAGCGGATCGACGACGACAAGCCGATGCGGATCAAGCTCAGCTACCACGACCCGTCCCTCGCCTTCGCCACGCCGATCGGCGCGGGCATGGAGAAGGCCGGCAAGGAGCTGGGCGCGGACGTCTCCCTCATCGGCCCCACCGGCGGCGACGCCGCCAAGCAGGTCTCGGAGATCCAGACGCTCGTCCAGCAGAAGGCCGTGGACGGTCTCGCCGTCTCCTCCGCCTCCAGCGACGCGCTCAAGCCCGTCATCAGCCAGGCGTACAAGGCGGGCATCCCGATCATCTCCTTCAACACCGACAATCCCGACTCCGAGCAGATGGGCTTCGTCGGCCAGGACCTCAAGGGGTCCGGCAAGGCACAGGCCGAACAGCTCCGCAAGGACCTCAAGGGGGACGTCGACGGCAGGTCCGTCGTGGTCTTCTCCGTCGACACCGGCGCCGGCTGGTCGCACGACCGCTTCAACGGCTTCAAGGAGGGCCTGGACGGCAGCGGGCTGAAGATCGTCGGCCCGGTCAACGTCGGCAACGAACCCAACAGCGCCTACAACACCGTCGAATCCACCATGTCCGGCCAGTCGAAGGTGGCGGCCGTTGCCGGCCTCGACTGCTGCTCCACCACGGCCGCCGCCAAGTGGGTGGCACAGTCCGGCAAGGCCGAGGACATCACGATGGGTGGATTCGACCTGCTCACCCAGACCGCCGAGTACATCGAGCGCGGCGTCCTGGACTTCAGCATCAGCCAGAACCCGACCGAGCAGGGCTACCAGGCCGTCAAGGTGCTCAACGACTTCCTCACCGACGGCACCGCGATCAAGGGCGTGGACACCGGTGCCCAGTTCGTCACGCGCGACAACCTCGACGACGTGGCGGTGGAGGACTGATGGCGCCCGCACTCCGCGACACCTCCTCCGGGGGACCGGACCGCGCCGCGGGCCCGGGCACCGGAGAGCCGGCAGTCCGAATCCGCGGCCTCACCCGCAGTTTCGGGCCTGTCCGCGCCCTGCGCGACGTCTCCTTCGATGTTCCCGCCGGCGACATCACGGCCCTCCTCGGGGAGAACGGCGCCGGCAAGTCGACCCTGCTCAAGATCCTGGCCGGGCTCCAACCGCCCAGCGAGGGCAGCGTCACCGTGTTCGGCGAGGAGGTCGGCTCCTTCGAGCCGGCCACCATGCTCAGTCGGCACGGTGTGGCGATCGTCCCCCAGGAGCTGTCGCTGTTGCTCGACCGCACCGTCGCCGAGAACGTGCTCAGCGGCGTCGAACCGGGCAACCGCTGGTTCCCCTCCCGGCGCCGCATGCTGGAGCGCACCACCGAACTCCTCGCCGAACTCGACCTCCACCTGAATCCGAACGCCTCCGTCCGCACCCTGGACCTGGCCACCCAGCAGCTCATCGTGGTTGCCCGTTCCCTGGCCCAGGGCTGCCGCGTCCTGATCCTGGACGAGCCCACGGCGATGCTCACCCCCGCCGAGGCCGACCGCCTGTTCGCCCTCATGGACAAGCTCAAGGCCGCCGGGACGACGCTGATCTACGTATCCCACCGCATGCCGGAGGTGTTCCGCCTGGCCGACCACATCCAGGTCCTGCGCGACGGCGGCCACGTCGCCTCCTGGCGCCGCGAGGACACCACCCCCGTCCAGGCCGTCGCCGCCATGGTCGGCCGCGAACTCGGTCAGTTCACCCGCCGTGCCGGAGCCGCTACGGCGCCCACCGCCGAACCGGCGCTCAAGGTCCGCAAGCTGAGCGGCAAGCGCCACCGGGAGGTGTCCTTCGACCTGTGCCCCGGAGAGATCCTCGGCGTCGCCGGACTCCCCGACTCGGGCCGCGTCGAACTGCTCCACAACCTCTTCGGCGGGGGCCCCGGCACCGGCGGCACCGTGGAACTGCTCGGCAAGCCCTACGAACGGCGCAACCCGATCGCCAGCGTCGAACGCCGACTGGCGTTCGTCCCCGGAGAGCGTCGCGCCCAGGGCCTGCTGACGACGATGAGCGTCGGCGAGAACGTCGGCGCCCTCACCGCGAAGGCGTTCAGCCGACTCGGACTGATCCGCCGCCGCGCCTTCGACGCGGCCGCCACCGAACAGGCCCAGCGGCTTCGGGTCAAGGCCGCCTCCATGACACAGCCCATCACCAGCTTGTCCGGCGGCAACCAGCAGAAGGCCGTCCTGGGCCGCTGGCTCGCCATCGACCCGGGGGTGCTCATCCTCGACGAGCCCACCCGCGGCGTGGACATCGGTGCCAAGGCCGAGATCTACGCCCAGCTCACCGCGCTCGCCGACAGGGGCCTGGCGATCCTCTGCTCCTCCTCGGACCTGCCCGAACTGCTCACCCTGACCGACCGCATCGCGGTGATGAGCGAAGGCCGACTGGTGGCCGTCGTCGACTCCGCCGACGCCAGCGAGGAATCCGTGATGACCCTCGCCACCGGCGCGGTGCCGGCCGCGGCCTGAACCCGCACGTCCCGGGGACCGGCCGGTCCCCGGGACACCATCCGAAGGACCTCTCACATGACCCGACGGGACCACCACGAACCCGGCCCGTCTCGACAGTCCAGCAGCCCGCCCCTGGCCGAGCTGGAAGCGCCTGCTCACGAATGAGGAACCCATCATGAAGCGCTCCGGCATCCTCAGTGCCGAACTCAGCGGAGTCGTCGCGACGCTCGGCCACACCGACCTGCTGCTCGTCGTCGACGCGGGCTTCCCCGTGCCTCGCGACGTCCACCGCATCGATCTGGCCGTCGCGGAGAACCTGCCCGACCTGCGCACTGTCCTCGATCTCCTCGCCGACGCCCTGGTCGTCGAGGGTGTGGTCCGCGCCGAGGACGTCCCGAGCCACAACCCCCGTCTCGACTCCTGGCTGCACGAGCGTTTCCCCGGCGCCGAGTTCAGCCTCCGCCCGCACGCCGAGGTTCTCGGCGACCTCGCCCGCGAGGCCAAGGCGGTGGTGCGCACAGGAGCCTTCGAGCCCTGGGGCAACATCGGCCTCTACTGCGGCGTTGACGCGCCCCGCTGGTTCGGCGGCGAGGGCGTCGTCGTCCCGGAGCAGTACGCCTCCAAGGTCTGAGCCGCGCCGCCCCGCCCGTGGGCGGCGACGGCACCGTCAACTCACGGCAGCGGTCCGAAGAAGGCCCGGTGCCGATCCGGGCGCCCTGCCGCCACCTGCACAAGGGAGATCACCCCGTGTCCGAAATTACCGTCAATCCCGCCGAACTCAACCTCGCTCCGGCTGAGTTGGCACCCTTCATCCAACACACCAAGATAGACCCGGACGCGACGCGCGACGAGATGATCGCCCACGTCCAGGAGGCCGTCACTCACGGCTTCAACGCGGCGATGGTCCCCGCCTCCTGGCTGCCGGTCGTCGTCGCCGAGCTGAAGGGCACCGGTGTCGAGGTGGCCTCCGCGCTGGACTTCCCGACCGTCGGCGTCATGACCAGTGCCGGGAAGGCCGCCGAGGCCGCCGAGATCGCCCGGCTGGGCGCCGACCAGCTCGACATGGGCGTGCAGGTCGGCTGGCTCAAGAGCGGCCGCTACGACGACTTCCGCAAGGACATCGCGGATGTCGTCCAGGCCTCCGGACTCCCCGTCAAGGTCATGCTGGAACTGCCGCTGCTGACCGACGCCGAGAAGGAGGCCGCGGTCGAACTCGCCATGGAGGCAGGCGTCTCCTTCCTGAAGAACGCCAGCAGCGGCCAGATCGAGACTGCGAATCCCACCAGCGTTCGCTACCTTGTTGACCGGGCGCGGGAAGGGGTGCGGGTGAAGGCGTCCGGCTCCATCAAGAGCTACGGCCAGGGCCTGGAGCTCCTGCGGGCGGGCGCCTCCCTGCTCGGGACCAGCGCCGGCCTGGCGATCATCAACGACACCGGTGACGTGTCCACCGTCAGCTACTGAGCGGGCGCCACCGCCGTACCCCGGCCGCCCGCCGCGGCCGGGGTACGGCTTTCGACGCCGGAGCGACGCCTGTCCCCGGTGAGAGCGGAGAAGGAGATGCGAGCACTGTGACAGCCGACAAGGGCAGACTCCCCGGCGTCAAGCGGGACGTCCCCACGGCGATCCATGTCCAGATCTCGGAGCACATCCGGCGGCGGATCACCGGGGGCGAGTGGCCGCCGCACTACCGTCTCAAGAGCGAGCCGGAGCTCGCCCAGGAGTTCGGGGTCAGCCGCGGCACGCTGCGCAGGGCGCTGACCACGCTGATCGAGGAGGGTCTGCTGCGCCAGGTTCGAGGCCGGGGTACGTTCGTGACCTCGACGACGATCGAGCCCGCCATCGCACAGAAGCTGAGCACCCTGTCCGAGGACTTCGCCGACCAGGGCGTGGTGACCATGACGACGGTCCGTGAGTGCACGCTGATCGCCCCGCCGAAGCCGGTCGCGGCCCTGCTGGACGTGGCCCCGGGCACCCGTGTCCTGCGCCTGGTGCGGGTGAGGCGCGCCGAGCAGGGGCCGGTGGCCCTGCTGTTCAACTTCGTGCGTGCCGACCTTGCGCCCGGCATCGAGGAGGTCGACTTCACCTCGGCCAGTCTCTTCGGCGTCCTGGAGGACACCTACGGACTGAAGATCGCCACAGCCCGCCGTACCTTCGGCGCCGAGGCGGCCGGTGCCGACGTCGGTGCCTCCCTCGACCTCGCCGAGGGTGCCCCCGTCCAATACCTCCAGCAGGTCACCTACCTCTCCGACGACCGGCCCGTCGAGTACTCCGACGTCTGGATCCACAGCGGCCGCCTCCGTGTGACGTCCCTCCTGCTGCGCCGCTGAGCACGGCGGGGCCGCCCGCCCGGCCGGTACGCGTCAGGCCCCGTCCACCCCGTCCCCGCGGGGAGGGCGGGGCCGCGCCGATCGCTCTCTGCTCTGCCCGCCCGCTGCCCCGGCCCCGCGCCGGGTCAGCGGGCGTGGGGCAGGAGGGGCCGTCGACGCCCATGGCCACCGAGGTCTTGCGGAACCGCGGGGTCGTCCGGGGCCTCGTGCGTCAGGCGTGCAGGTCGACCCCCCGCTCCGGGGCGCGCGGCTGGATGCGGATCTGCGGGTGACGACGGACCCAGCGGACCGTGAGGCGATGGTGGCCGGCCCTCATGAGGAGGATTCCCGTGGACACGGCTGTGACCGCTGCCATCGCGCCGGAGGCCGCGAGTCCGACACGTGCTCCGTAGGTGTCGGTCATCCAGCCCACCAGCGGAGCGCCGAGTGGCGCACCGCCGAGGAGGACCATCATGTACAGCGCGGTGACCCTGCCGCGGACGGTGGGGGCGGTGGAGGTCTGCATCGTGGCGTTCGTGGCCACGTTGACCACCATGGCGAACAGACCCGTGGGCACCATGAGCAGGGCGAAACTCCAGAGGTTCGGCGCCATAGCGGCCACGAGCTCCAGGATTCCGAAGGCCAGCGCGGCGAGGAACGGAAGTCTCCTGCGTGCGGTCGGATGCCGGGCGGCGAGCAGCGCTCCGGCGAGGGAGCCGGCCGCGACCAGGGTGTTGAAGAGGCTGTAGGCGCCTGCGCCGGCATCGAAGACGTCGTCCGCGAAGGCGGAGAGATGCACCGGGAAATTCAGGGAGAAGGTACCGAAGAAGCCGACCAGGACGATGGGCCACAGCAGTTCCGGGCGGCCGGCCACGTAGCGCAGGCCCTCGCGCAGCTGTCCCTTTCCCCGGCGAGCACGCTCGACGTCGTGCAACTCGCGGGTGCGCATCAAGACCATGCAGGTGAGGGGCGCGGCGAAGGACACGCCGTTGAACAGGAACGCCCACCCCGTGCCGACCCCCGTGATCAGCAGCCCCGCGATGGCCGGGCCGATCAGCCGGGCGGACTGGAAGTTCGCGGAGTTGAGCCCGACCGCGTTCCGCAGTTGGTCCGGCCCCACCAGCTCGGCGAGGAACGCCTGACGGGCGGGGTTGTCCAGCACGGTCGCGAGGCCGACAGCGAGCGCGGCGGCGTACACGTGCCACACATCCACACGGTCGGTCAGCGTGAGCACGGCGAGGACGAGCGCGGTGATCGCCATCGCTGCCTGGGTGCCGACGAGTATGGGGCGCTTGGGCAGGCGGTCGACGAGCACGCCGCCGTACAGGCCGAACAACAGCAGGGGCAGGAACTGCAGCGCGGTGGTGATGCCGACGGCGGTCGAGGAGCCGGTGAGGCTGAGTACCAGCCAGTCCTGGGCGATGCGTTGCATCCAGGTGCCGTTGTTGGAAACGATCTGGCCGAGGAAGAAGAGGCGGTAGTTCCTGACCTTCAGGGACGACAGCAGAGGAGGTCTGGGGCCGACGGGGCCCGGCGCGTCGTGGGCGTCGGGTATGGGGGCGGAACCGGGTCCCGTGCTCACGTGTCTTCATCCTCCTGGTCGTGATCCGAGATGGGCCGGATGGCCCTGTACGGCTACTGAGCCCGGGCGGACGCCGGGCGGTCCCGCTCCGGAGGTGCCCTGACGGCGGTACCGTGCCGACGCCGCACAGCTCACGCGCAGGCAGCGGACGGGGGCTTCCAGGCTTCGCCCGCGGAGGGAAGATGCCGGAACCGGCCTACGCGGGGAGCACGGCGGGTGCCGAGGTCGAGTCACGGACCACCAGGGTGGGGCGGTGCAGCACGGACTGTCCGCTCTCACCGCCTGTCCCGTCGATCACCCGGCGCAACCTGGCGAACGCGGTGGCCGCCATCTCCTCCACGGGTTGCCGTACGGTGGTGAGAGCGGGCATGGCCATGCCCGCGAGCATGATGTCGTCGTAGCCGACCACGGAGACGTCGCGGCCCACTGTCAGGCCCACTTCCCTTGCTCCTGCAATGAGGCCAAGCGCACACATGTCGTTGATGGCGACGATCGCGGTCGGTGAATGCGGGCCGGTGAGGAGCTCCCGAGCGGCGGCGCGTCCGAGTTCCGCCGTGTCGCGGTCGTCGAAGTTCCCCGTGCCGGTGCCGGGCCAGACGACGCCGGACGACCCGGGAAGGCCGGCGGCGTCGAGTGCCTGCTGGAATCCGCTGTACCGCTCGGCACGGTTGATGCTCCCGAGTGAGCCGGAGACGAAGGCGAGCCGCTCGTGCCCCAGCTCCAACAGATGCTGCGTGGCCAGGCGCATGCCGAGCACGTTGTCGGTGCCGATGTTCACCACGCGGTGGGGGTCCCCGGGTTGCGCGGTGCGGTCGAAGGCCACCAGGCCGAGTCCCGCTTCCACGGTCGGTTTCACGTGGTCGAGCGAGGGCAGGGACGAGCACAGCACCACTCCGCCGATACCGTCGGCCCAGAGCTCCTCGACATAGCTGCGCTCCCGGTTCGGGTCACGTTCGCTGTTGCACAGGAGCATATAGAAGCCCTCTGCCAGGGCTGCCGCTTCGAGATGGCGGGCGAACGTGCCCCAGAACGGATTGGCCACCGACGGCACGACGAGTCCGAGCATCTGGATGCGTCCGGTGCGCAACTGCTGGGCGGCCCGGTTGGGGCGGTAGCCGAGTCGTCGGATCGCTGCCTCCACGCGTGAGCGTGTCTCCGGCAACATCTTGCCGGTCCGGCCGTTGAGCAGGTTGGACACCGTACTCGGGGAGACCTCGGCCTCCCGCGCCACCTGGTAAATCGTTACCCCAGCCACGAACCTCTCCCTGTGGATCGAAACGAATTGTTTCCACGATGTTGACAGCAGGTACGGCCGTTCCTAGTCTCGTGCATCGAAACACCAGTAAATCGATGTACCGAGTTTACTGCAAGTTCATCACCCGCCTCTGCACGTCCCTGCTGTCGGGAGTCCCTTATGCGCACACGTCCCTCGTCTCTCTCCAGGAGAAGCCTTCTGGGCATCAGCGCTGCGGTCGCCGCGGGTGCCGTACTGCCCGCCTGCGGCGGGCCCGCGCCCCAGGAGGAGGGCGGAGGGGGCGGGTCCCTGCGTCTCCTCACGCCGATCTTCGACCGTGCGGACGGGCAGAAACTGCTCACCTCGCTGCTCGCCGACTTCAAGAAGGACCACCCCGGGGTCGACGTCCAGGTGGACTACACGGAGTACGGAAAGCTCAACGAGAAGCTCGCCACCTCGATCGTGGGCGGGCGGCCCTACGACGTCATGCTCATGGGCGTCGGCTGGATACCGCCCTTCGTCGAGAAGGGCGTGCTCGCCGACCTTGAGGTGAGCCAGTCCGAACTCGACGAGCTGTACAACCCGCGTGTGGTGCAGCCGGGAATCTACGACGGCAAGACCTACGCCCGTCCGATCCTGCTCGACACCCGCATAGGCATCTACCGCAAGGACATCCTCGCGGAGGCGGGGATCGACGCGCCGCCGGAGACCCTGACGGAGCTGAAGGAGATGGCGAAGGAGCTGACCGTCCGCAAGAGCGGGAAGCTGACGCGGGCCGGTGTCGACATCCTCAGCAACGATCTGCGCCAGACCTATCTCCCGATCATGTGGGCGCACGGAGGCGACCTGTTCGCCGACGGCAAGCCCGTATTCGACTCGGACGAGGCCGTGGACGCGCTTCAGTGGATGGTCGACATCATCCGCACCGACAAGATCGAGGACTACGGCTTCACGCAGAAGGGAGCCGTGGTCGCCCCTCTCGTCCAGGGTCGAGCGGCGATGATGGTCGGCCACAACGACATGTGGCGACAGATCTCCGAGAGCGCCCCGGAGCTGATCGAAGAGGACAAGATCGCCGGGTTCATGCTGAACGAGCAGCGCCCGGCGCTCTTCCAGGGGGGCACGCTGGCCACCATGTCGGCGAAGACGGAGTACCCCGAGCAGGCCAGGGCCCTGGTGGACTACCTGTCCGGGGAGAAGGTGTCGCCGCAGGCCGCCGAGCAGCGCGGCAACATCCCGGCGGTCCTCAGCGCGGCGGACTCCGACTACGTGCAGAGCAACAAGCTCGTCTCGTTCGCGGTCGAGAACCTCGACCACGCCTTCTCCGAGGGCGGGGTACCGACCTGGCTGGAGATCCGCGAGGAGTTCAAGCCCGCGCTGGAGAGTGCCCTGCTCGGCAAGTCCAGTGCGGGTGACGCCCTGCGAGGACTGGCGAAGTCGGCCGAGACCATCATCGCCAAGGGGGCGTGACGTCCGTGGTCAGCCGTCCGGCCGTGGACACGGCAACGCGACCCGACGTAGCAGTGCATCGATCTACCGCACGGAACGCCTCTCCACCGCACGGCGAGCGCACGCGGCGCACACGGAAGTTCGGTCACGAGCGGCGCAGGGCCGCCGTTCTCCTCCTGACGCCCTCGGTCATCCACCTCGTCTGGTGGATCGGCGTCCCCGTCATCGCCACCTTCGTGTTGGCGTTCACCGACTACGACATCCTCGCAGGAACCGTCGCCTTCAGCGGTCTGGACAACTTCCAGGAGATCTTCAGCGACTCGACGTGGAACGCGTCCATCTGGCACACCGTCGTCTTCACCTTCTTCACGGTGCCCGTGGCCATGGCGATCGCTGTGTTCCTGGCCCTCCTGCTCAACGTGAAGATGCGTGGTTCGGCCTGGTACCGCACCGCCGTGTTCATGCCGCACGTCACCGCGACCGTGGCGATCGCACTGGTGTGGATGTGGATGTTCGAACCCCGACTCGGCGTCGTGAACACGATGCTCGGTTGGGCGGGTGTGGACGGCCCCGCCTGGCTGGCCGACCCGGACTGGGCGCTGACCGCTGTGATCATCGTGAGCATCTGGAAGGGCATCGGTATCAAGATGCTCATCTATCTGGCCGCCCTGCAGGCCATGCCGGAGGACGTGTACGAGGCGGCCAAGATCGACGGCGCCTCGCAGGTACGGCAGTTCTTCTCCATCACCGCGCCGCTGCTGAAACCGGCGACCTTCTTCGTCCTGGTGGTGTCGATCATCGACTCGTTCCAGGCGTTCGACCAACTGTACGTGCTGACACCGGACGGCGGACCGGGCAACTCGACCACGGTCATGACGTACGAGATCTACCGCACGGCGTTCAAGGAGTTCAACATGGGCGCGGCCTGTGCGCAGAGCGTGGTGCTGTTCGCCTTCCTGCTGGTGCTGATGCTGATCAGCCGGCGCATTACCGGGAAGGACGACGATGCCCGCTGAGAAGTTCCCCGCCGGTGGTACGGCGGTGGCGAGTCCGCGGAGGAGCAACCCCCTGCGTGTCCGGCGGCTGTGGCGGGTGGCACTGCACCTGGTCCTCGTCACCGTCTCCCTCGCCATGGTCATCCCCTTCCTCTGGATGATCGTCACGTCCCTGAAGACCGACCCCGACCTTGCCTCGTACCCTCCCAATCTGCTTCCGGAGATCTGGGACTGGGAGAACTACCCGGAGGCGCTTGAGTACGCGCCCTTCGGTACCTACTTCCGCAACAGCCTGTTCATCTCGATCGGCCACACCGCACTCAACCTGCTCATGGCCTCGATGGCCGGGTACGCCCTGGCCCGTATCCCGTTCCGTGGCAGCACCGTGGTCTTCATGGGAGTGCTGGCCACGATGATGATCCCGACCTACACCAAGATCGTCCCCCAGTACCTGATCGCGAAGAGCGTTCCGTTCTTCGGCGGCAACGACTATCTCGGGCGTGGCGGCTACGGCTGGCTGGACTCCTGGTGGGGACTGATCGTCCCCGGTGCGCTGACCCCCTTCGCGATCTTCCTCTTCCGGCAGTTCTACCTCTCGTTGCCGCGCGAGCTGGAGGAGGCCGCCCGCATCGACGGCATGGGGGAGTTGGGCATCTACGCCCGGGTGATGACGCCCATGGTCAAGCCGGCGATCGCCACCGTGGGTCTGCTCACCTTCGAGAGCAGCTGGAACAACTTCCTGTGGCCACTGATCATCACGACCAACACGGACCTGCGCGTCATCCAGGTGGGCCTGTCGGCCTTCCAGCAGGCCGACCAGAACGCCTGGGCCTACATGATGGCCGGTACGACCCTCGCCACCGTCCCCATGGTCGTGCTGTTCCTGTTCGCGCAGCGCTACTTCGTCCAGGGCTTCACCAATTCCGGTATCAAATAGCCTCGCTGTCCGTTTCGACATATCAATGGAGAACCCTTCATGCCTTTTGATCTCACAGGCCGGCGCGCACTCGTCACCGGTGCCGGACACGGCATCGGCGCGGCGATCGCACTCGGACTGGCCCGGTCCGGCGCCGATGTGATCGTCCACTACGGACGCTCCGCCGAGTCGGCCGAGCGCGTCGTGAACGAGATCACCTCGCTGGGACGAAAGTCCACAGCCATCGCTGCGGACGTCACGGACGGCCCCGCCGTGGAGCGGCTGGTCGACGAGAGCGTCGCCTTTCTCGGCGGCCTCGACATCGTCGTCGCCAACGCCGGACATCTCGTCGGGCGGGTCCCTGTCGGCGACATGACCGAGGACCACTTCCGCAGCGTCATCGACGTCAACCTCGTCTCCGCGTTCCGGACGTGCCGGGCAGCCCTGCCGCACGTGAAGGAAGCAGGCCCCGCAGGAAGGATCATCCTGATGGCCTCGCAGGCCGCCCACGACGGCGGCGGTCCCGGGGCGACCGCCTACGCCGCTGCCAAGGCCGGAGTGGTCGGCTTCGCGAAGGGACTGGCCAAGGAGGTCGGTGGGGCCGGAGTCACGGTCAACTCGCTTGCTCCCGGCTACATCGCCGACACCGCCTTCCACGGCACCTTCACCCCGCCCGAGGCCCAGCGCGGCATCGTCGAGAAGTTGCCCATCGGCCGGGGCGGCACCGTGGAGGATGTCGCCGGCGCGGCTGCCTACCTCGCTTCGGACGAGGCCGGATACCTCACCGGCGCCACCTTCGACATCGGTGGCGGCGCATGGCCGCGTTGACCGTTTCGCGGGAGGCCGGAGGCTGGTGGCACGCCTACGTCTGCCCTGCCCACGGGGTCGAGCTGGACCACGGTGACCTGCTCGACGGCACGTTCCCCGTTGCCGGCGCCGTCTGCCCACACGGCTGCCACCTCGACACCGACGCGATACGGGGCGCCCGCGCGGCCCTGGTGCACCAGGCGGCCGCTCTGCGGCTGCGGCACCTGGCCGCCGGCTCGCCCGACGAACGCCGTGAGGCCGTGACGGCGCTGAGCACCTACGCCGAGCTGTACGCCGAGCTGCCGGGCATGCACCTGGGCGGTGCCGACTGGATGCTGCGCGGTCGGCTGTTCCACCAGGCACTGAGCGAGGCCATCTGGGCGGTCAACATCGGTCATGCGGTGCGCACCCTGGCAGCGCAGGGCGACTCCAGCAGCGAACTGGACGCGCTGGTGCCTTTCCTCACGTCGCTCCAGGAGGCAGCCGGTGCGGCTCGGGCGAAACTCCTCCGCAAGGGGGACGAGCGTTCGAACTACACCGCTTGGCTCGCCGCCGCGGAGATGTCCTGCCACTCGGCGGCAGGGGCGATCTCCGGCACCGAGGTCGACACCACGGGCCTCGTGGAGATGTACGGGCTCCGCGCCCACATGCAGAAGGCGGTGCACCGGGACGGCTGGGAGTGGGAGGGCAGCACCTACTACCACCTGTTCGTGCTGCGTGCCTACCTGCTCGCCCTGCGAGGCGCCCGTCCGGAGCACCTTCCGGAGGACGTGGTGGAGGTCTTGGGCGGGATGGTGTCGGCGCTGGTCGGCATCGCTGCGCCGGACGGCACCCTGCCCGCGCTCCACGACGGCCCCTACCGGCGCGAGGGGCAGGCGGCGGAGATCCGGGAGGTGGGTGCGCTCGCTGCCCAGCTGTTCGCCGGCACGCCTCTGAAGTCGGTGGTCCAGGCCGCCGAACGCGACTCGTCCGCTCCGCTCCCCACGGATCTGGAGGGATGGTTCCAGGGCCTCCCGCTCCCGGCCCCGCCCTCCCGGCAGACCTTCCCCGACACGGGGATCGCGGTCTTCCGGTCCACCGGCGTCCACGCACTGATGGATGCCGGACCGCATGGTGGCGCCCACGGGCACCAGGACAAGCTCTCGCTCTACCTCCACGCCGACGACGGCACCGCCTGGCAACCCGACCCCGGACAGGTCCCGTACGCCCACCGGAATCTGCGGGCGTACTACATGAGCACGGCGGCCCACCCCACCTTCCGTGTCGACGAGACGGAACAACACCTCTGCGACGCGGTTCTCGACGGTGACACCGGCCGATGCGAGCAGGCGTACGACGGCGTGACGGCGACCCGGCGGATCATCGCGGTCCGCCGCTATCTGCTCGACGTCCTCGTCCTCGACGCGGACACCGAGCGCCGGCTCACCTCCCAGTTCCGCCCGGGCACCAGCCTCGACGTCTTCGCGCAGGGCCCTGCGCGGGCCCGTACCGTCTGGGGCGACGAGGATTCCGCCGTACTGACGGGCTGCCATGTGGCGAGTGAGCCAGCCGAGTTCACCGTCGTCGGAAGCCCCGGCACCGCCGACGACCCCGGACGACTCCGGCAGGGTCTCGACTGGTCCGTCACCGGCCGACGCGCCGTGTTCGTCTCCACCTACCAGTCCGCCGAGGCGGTTCCCCGGGTCCGCCGGGTGAGCCTGTCCGAACGGACCGTCCACATCGATCTGGCCGACGGTTCCGTCGCCACCCATCCCATCGGAGCGTGATACGCATGCTGCTTCTCGAGGGACGACTTGACGCGCTGCGCGGCGAGCTGAACGGCACACACGCCGCCCAGTGGCGGAGGCTGTACGAGCAGTGCGACTGGTACCGCCGTCAGACCCCGCCCACCGCACACCCCGAAGCGAGCATCACCTACTTCGGCCCCGCTGCCGCCAACCTGGCTCTCGCCTACCGGCTCACCGGCCAGCGCGGCTACCTGGAGGAGGCGTGGCGCTGGATCGAGGCATGTGCGTCCTTCCCGCACTGGGGCCGCGCCCACATGCCCGACCACGACCTGGACGCCGGCTGGCTGCTGCACGGGCTCTCGCTCGCGTACTCGTGGCTCGGCGAGGATCTTGAGCCGGAACGGCGTGAGATCCTCCGGGCCAAGATCGAGCTCCAGGGCGAGCGGCTGTACTCCTTCGCCCGGGAGACCGAGGGCTCATGGTGGTCGAGTGCCTACTGGCAGAACCACAACTGGATCTGCTGGACCGGCGTCGCCACCGCGGGCTACGCCCTGGAACGCCGCGAGTGGTCCGACGCGGCACGCTCCAATCTGGAGACGGTCCTCGGCATGCTGCCCGAGGACGGCTCCGACTCGGAGGGCGTGGTGTACTGGCGCTACGGAGTGCCGTGGCTCGCCATCCACACCGACCTCGTGGAACACCAGGAGAAGACCGACCTGTGGCAGGACTGCGGGTTCCTGCGCAACACGATGCGCTGGCGTCTGCACCAGAGCGCCCCCGGGTTCGAGGAGAACATCGACCACGGCGACTGCCACGACCGCCGTAGCGGCCACAGCGTCGCTCTGTACTACCGCCTGGCGACCGCCTACCAGGACGGCGTGGCGCAGTGGATGGGCGACCGGGTGGCGGAACGCCACTTCTGGCGTGAGGCGTACGAGTCCGGAGTCCGCCCCGGAGTCATGCCCGAGGCGTTCCTGGAACTGCTCTGGTACGACCCGCGGATGACCCCCGTCGCGCCCGACGAGGAGCCCGTCACCGCGTACTTCCCGGACCTCGGCCAGATCACCGCGCGCACCGGCTGGGACAGCACCGCGACGTGCGTCAGCTTCAAGGCCGCGCCCGGTGGCGGCCACCGGGCCTGGGAGGAGGGCCACCGGCTGAAGGCCGCCGGCGGCTGGGACGCCATGAGCGCGGGCCACCACCACCCCGATGCCGGGGCGTTCGTGCTCCACTCGCACGGCGCCTTCCTCGCAGTGGACGAGGGGTACAGCAACCAGAAGCGCGCCGCGCACCACAACCTGATCCTGGTCGACGGAGAGGGATGGGCGGACGAGGGCCGCTACCACGTCTACAAGGACATACCGCACGAACGCCGGGCGCGCGTGCGGGACGTGCTCGCGCAGGAGGGCTTCGCCCATGCCACGGCGGAGTCCGCCGCGATGTTCCCCGAGAACCTGGGGGTGCGGCGCCTCGACCGCACCTTGGTGATGACGCCGCGCGGACGTGTCGTCGTGCTCGACGAGCTCGAGGCAGGAGCCCCGCGCGAGTGGACGTACCTGCTGCACACGGACTGGCCCACGACGCAGACGGACCCCGACAGCTGGCGCCTGGAGGCCGGACCCGGCAGCGCGCGGCTCACCCGGCTGCTTCCCACCGACGCCACTGCCGAGCGGCAGCGTACCGAGGTGGAGGCGAACCCGACCTCCAGCACCCCCAGCCTCAAGGTCAGCAAGACGATGCACACGCTGCTCCTCACTACGCCCAGGGCCGCCACGGCCACCTTCCTGACGGTGCTCGACAGTGCGAACTCGCTGGGCCCGTTGCCGGCTCCGGCCGTGCTCGTGCCCTCGGACCAGGGACACGCGGTGTCCGTCGGCGAGGGGGCCGAGCGGGAACTCGTCCTCCTGGCGCCCCGGGCGCGGGTGATCGAGACGGATCGTGTGCGCGCCGACGCGGCGGCGGTCGTCCTCTCCGGCTCGCGGGTCGCCGCCGTACAGGCCCGTCGCGTCGAGCTCGACGGTGCTGCCGGGCATCGGTCCGATGAACCGTTCACCGGCGTACTGCCCATCCAGACCGCCGGCGCGTAGGGGAGCACACCATGAAGGGCTGGGAGCGAGGTGCACTGCGCGCCATGGAGTTCGTCGCACAACCGGCGCTGGCCGGCGCGGCGTTCTGCCTGCTGGCACTCGGCGTGGTCACCTGGCTCCCGGCGCTGGCGGCGGCGGCGATCGCGTTGCAGGACTGGCGAGGAGAGGGAGGCAGCCGCCCGTTCACCGGGACGCTGCGGGCTTTCCCCCGCTGCTGGCGCGCACTGTGGAAGGACGGACTCGCTGCCAGTGCACTGATCGCCCTCCTGGCGGCGAATCTCCTGTTCCTCCTTGGCTCGGAGGAGCCGGTCGCCTACCTCCTGCTCCCGGTCCAGCTCGTGCTGTTGGCCGCGCTGGCGGTGTACAGCCTCTCGCTCGCCGCCGGAGCAGCGTTCGCATCCGACGGCGATCTGCGCCGCCGCGCGGCGGCGCTCGCCTTCGGTTCACCGCGGCGAGGTCTCGCCCTCCTGCTCGCTCTGCTGATCGTCCCGCCGGCGATGCTGCCCGTCCCCCTGGGCCCCCTGCTGCTCGGGCCCACCCTCCCTCTGCTTCTGGCGCTGTCCCTGTACGCCCCCACGAAGTACGACCCCACGAAGTACGCCCCCACGAAGACGAGGAGCTCCGTATGAGAACCACCCGGTACATCGTGTCAGCGGCCGCGTTATTAGCGGTCACGGGAGCGCTCGTTCCCGCGGCTTCCGTCGCCGCCCCTCAGGGCGGCCAGCACATCTACGTCTCGCCGCAGGGCAGCGACACCGGCACCGGCTCGCGCCAAGCCCCCCTCACTGACATCCAGCAGGCCCTGGACGCTGCCGGACCCGGATCGACCGTGCACCTGGCACCGGGCCGCTACCTTCAGGACTTCGTCAGCCGGAGCCCCGACGTCACGCTCACCGGCCCCTCGTCGGCGGTGGTGCAGGGAACGGGCGAGGGGCGTGCCATCGGCGAGATCCAGCACGACCGCTTCCGGCTGACGGGGTTCACCATCGACGGTCTGGTCGGCGACGCCACGGAGCCCGCCGGGTACCGCAAGAAACTCCTGTATGTCATGAGCGTGACACCCGGGGACGGTGTGGACGGGCTGCGCATCGAGCGCATGACCTTCCGCAACGCCGGTGAGGAGTGCGTGCGTCTCCGCTATCTGGTCACCGACGCCGAGGTCGCCCACAACCAGATCACCGGATGCGGCGTGTGGGACTTCCGCTTCGGCGACGGCGGCAAGGTCGGGGAGGGCATCTACCTGGGCACCGCACCCGAGCAGCAGGGCATGCACGGTGCGCCGGACGCACGGGCGGACGTCAGCCGTGACAACTGGATCCACCACAACCGGATCGACACCCAGGGCAACGAGTGCGTGGACATCAAGGAGAACTCCACCGCGAACCTGGTCGAGCACAACGACTGCACCGGCCAGCGCGACCCCCTCTCCGCGGGGCTGGACGCCCGCGGCAGCGGTAACACGTTCCGGGCCAACCGCTCGTACGACAACCTGGGAGCCGGAGTCCGCGTCGGTGGCGACACCCCGACGGACGGGACCGGCAACAACATCGAGGGCAACACCCTCCTCTCCAACGCTGCGGGGGGCATCAAGTTCGAAGCCACCCCGCAGGGCCGGGTGTGTGGCAACACACTGTCCGGCAACACCGGTGGTGACGCGACAGGCACGTTCAAGGACGAGTTCGAGCCGTCGCGTCCCTGCTGACCGCAGGAGAAGGCAAGCGACACAATCAACCACAAGGAAGTGGAAACCATGAGCCGCACTCGCAAGCGCACCCTCGTCGCCACAGGCGTGGCCGCACTCTCAGCAGTGGCCGCCCTGACCATCCCGGTCGTCGCCACAGCGGGCACCGCTGCTGCCGCCGCCCCGTGCGACTACCCCGCCCAGCAGCTCGACCTGACGAGCTGGAAGCAGACTCTGCCGACCGGATCGAGCGGTTCGCCGGCCGAGATCAAGCAGCCCGCCCTCGCCACCTTCTCGTCGAGCCCCTGGTTCACCGTGAACTCGAAGTGCACCGGTGTCCAGTTCCGGTCGGCGGTCAACGGCGTCACGACACCCAACTCCAGCTACGCGCGGTCCGAGCTGCGGGAGATGAACGACGACGGCAGCGACGAGGCCGCGTGGTCGGCCTCCTCCGGGACCCACACCATGGTCTTCCGGGAGGCGTTCAACAAGCTCCCCAACGACAAGCCGCACGTGGTCGGTGCCCAGATCCACGACGGTGACGACGACGTCACGGTCTTCCGCCTGGAGGGAAGCAGCCTCTACATCACGAAGGGCAACGACACCCACCACAAGCTGGTGACCAGCAACTACAAACTCAACACGGTCTTCGAGGGGAAGTTCGTCGTCAGCGGTGGCCAGATCAAGGCCTACTACAACGGCGCACTCCAGACGACCATCTCGCACTCGGCGTCCGGGAACTACTTCAAGGCAGGGGCGTACACCCAGGCCAACTGCGGGAACTCCTCCCCGTGCAGCAGCTCCAACTACGGGCAGGTGAGCATGTACAAGCTCCAGGTCACGCACTCCTGAAAGGCAGAGCGGTGCCGGGCTTCGGCCTAGGAAGCCCGGCACCTCGCAGCACGGTACCGCCCGCATTGGGGCTCTGCCCCGTCAGCCCCGCCCCCTCCGCCGCTGCGGAGGGGGCGGGGCTCCGGCCTCCGCCACCAGGCACTCACCACAGACAGGACCTGAAGCAGGAATGAGCCGTGCCAACAACTCCTCGGACGCGCCACCCGATCCTTCGGACGTGCCAGTGCTCTGCCCAGTCACCGAGGACATCACAGCCCGTGGGCTCGTCGCGATCCTGCGCGCCCCCACCGCCGCGCACTTCCCCGCGATCGCCGACACGCTGCTGAACGCCGGCATCCACGCCATCGAGATCACCCTCACCACTCGCGGCGCCCTGCGGTGCATCCAGGATCTCACGGCCGCCTACGGTTCGGAGGCGATCATCGGCGCCGGGACGGTTCTGACCGCCGACCAGGCGGAGACCTGCATAGACGCCGGCGCCCGCTTCCTCGTCTCGCCCGTCGCGGCGCCCGAGGTCGTCCGCACGGCCCGTGCAGCAGGCGCGGCCGCCTATCCCGGCGCACTCACCCCCACCGAGATCCACGCCGCCGGCCGCACCGGCGCACCCGCCGTGAAGCTCTTCCCCGCCTCGGCCGTCTCCCCCCGGTACGTATCGGACCTGCGCGGCCCGCTTCCCGGCGTTCCCCTCATTCCCACCGGCGGCATCTCCCTGACCGACATCCCGGCGTGGATCGCGGCCGGGGTGGCCGCCGTCGGCCTCGGCACGCCTCTGATCGGCGCGGCAGTGACGGAGGGCGTCGACGACCACCTCACGGTCCGCTGCCGCCAGGCGCTTGCGGCCGTCTCCGAAGGCAGGGCCGCGCGGTGACAGACTCCCGTGCCGTGTCCGCACCGCCCGCCGCGGGCGGACTGCTCACTTTCGGCGAGACGATGGGCCTGGTCACGGCGACCACGGTCGGCACCCTGGAATACGCACGTGGTTTCACCTTCGGCGTCGGCGGTGCCGAGAGCAACGTGGCCATCGGCGCCGCGCGCCTGGGGGCCCCGGTCACCTGGATCGGCCGGGTGGGAAACGACGCCGCCGGTGACCTCGTTGGACGCCGGCTGAGAGCTGAGGGCATCCGGACCGTGGCGATCCGGGACACCGCGTTCACCGGTCTCATGGTGCGCCACCACCGCACTGCGAACGTCGTCCACGTCGACTACCACCGCGCCGGATCGGCCGGCTCCCGCCTGGCCTCCCGCGACATCCCCGTCGACAGCGTCCGAGGTGCTGAGATCCTGCATCTCACCGGTATCACCCCGGCCCTCAGCGCCTCGGCCCGCGAGGCTGTCCGGGACGCGGTCGCCGCCGCGAAGGAGAACGGCGTACTCGTCAGCGTTGACGTGAACCACCGCAGCAAGCTCTGGGACCGGGCCACCGCACGGCGTGAGCTGCAATGGCTCGTCGCAGAGGCGGACATCGTCTTCGCCGGGACAGGGGAAGCCCAACTGGTCCTCGATTCGGAGGCGGACACCCCCGAGTCCCTGGCCGCCGGCCTCGCGGCGTCGGGACCGCGTGAGTCCATCGTGAAGACCGGCGCACGTGGATGCACCGCGCACATCGATGGCGCGCTCCACGAGGAACCGGCGCTGTCCGTCCTTGTCGTCGACACCGTCGGGGCCGGGGACGCGTTCGTGGCCGGATACCTGGCAGAACGCCTGCGGGGGGCCGACCCCGCCCAACGGCTCCAGACGGCCTGCGCGATGGGCGCCTACGCCGTGACCGTCCCCGGCGACTGCGAGCTGCTTCCGACCCGCGACGAACTGGAGACCTTCGTGACGGTTGGAGACGTCCTCCGGTGACAGGGCCGTGAAACCGCACGCCCGCGGCTGCCTCCGGCGCGGTCGCTCCATGAGCCGGGCCGCGGTGACCCCGCACCGCATCGCGCCCGCCGACGGGCAGGCGGTCCACTCGTGGTCCGGCCTGCCCGACGCCTGCCCATGACGTGGCAGGCTCCCGCCCCGGGGTGCCGGCCCCGCTCCGGGGGACCGCGCGTCGCCCCGCTCATGCCAGGACGACGCACCCCTGTTCCTCAAGCGCGGCCAACACCGGCAGGGAGGGGTCGATGCCGTTCCACCGCAGATCCAGCTTCTCCAGCGAGGGAAGCCGGGTGAGCCAGTCCGGCAGGTGGCGGAGGCGGTTGCTCCGCAGGTCGATCTGCCGCAGCCGCGGCAGGCCGGCCAGTGGGGGCGGCAGTGCGGCCAGCGCGTTCTCGCGCAGGTCCAGGTGACGGAGTTCGTGCAGTTCGGCGGTCGACGGCGGCAAGTGCTCGATCCGGTTCCCCCGGAGCCAGAGCTCGCGCAGGTCGCGGAGTCCGCCGAGGGAGTCAGGCAGCCTGGTGAGCCGGTTGTGCTGGGCCCTCAGCTCGACGAGACCGGTCATCCCCCCGAGGGTCTCGGGGAGTGTCGTGAGGGAGTTCTCGCCGACGTTGAGGTACCGCAGCCTGCTCAGCTCTCCCACAGCGTCCGGGATCTGCGCAAGCCGGTTGTCGTGCAGGTAGAGGAAGTCGCTGAGCCGCGTCAGACCGCCCAGTTCGTCGGGAACCGATGTGAGGGCGTTGTGGCCCAGATCCAGGGTCCTCAGCCGGTGCAGTCGTCCGATCCCCGGTGGGAGGTCCGTGAGCCCGTTGTCGGCGAGGATCAGCACGCGGAGTTCGGTCCGCTGCCAGACCGAGGGGGGCACCTCTCCGAGTTCCCGGCGCCACAGGTTCAGTGTGTGCTCCACAGCCTTCTCGCTTTCGTCGGCGGTCCCCGCACCCGGGGCTCCGGGGCAGGAGACCGGTTCGGGACCGGTGTCGCGGCCGGGCGCGCGCCCGCCCGGCCGCGTCGGTAGCATTACGGCCGGACGGCGCTCTCCTACCGGCACATGGAGTGATGATGGACCAGCAGGTGAACCTGGTGACACTGGGTGTCGGGGACGTGGGCGCCAGCCGCCGGTTCTACAGCGACGGCCTGGGGTGGACGCCGCTGCTCGCCCTGGACGGGATCGTCTTCTACCAGATCGGCAGGGGGCTGGCCCTGGCGCTGTTCCCCCTGACCGAACTCGGCGCCGACACCGGACAACCGGCGGCGGCCGGTACGCCGTTCACCCTCGCGCAGAACCTCGGCTCACCCGCCGAAGTGGACGAGGCCGTGCGGCGCGCCCGTGCGGCGGGTGCGACCGTGCTCAAGGAGCCGCAGCGCGCGGCGTTCGGCGGCTGGCACGGCTACTTCGCCGACCCCGACGGCCATCGCTGGGAGGTCTGTCACAATCCCGGCTGGTCGGTCGCGGACGACGGCACCGTGACGCTCTCCGCTGTCGCGGCACCCGACGCGCCGGACTGACGCGCCTCTGCGCTCCCGACGGCCGGGTTGTTCCGGGTGGCGGGGCCGGTGCGGGACGCGTGGCGGAGCGGGCGAGCCGGGGGCGTGCACGCAGAGGCGGTCCGGACCCACCGAGGTGGGTCCGGACCGTCCCACACCGTCGCACGGCGGAAGTTCGCCGCCGCGACGCTCAGCCGCGCGCCTGGTCGTCGATCCACCCGTGCGCCTGCGCGATGTGCAGCAGCCGCCGGCGGATGTCGACGACCTGCTCGGCCGTGAGCGACGCACAGCCCAGAAGGGACTCGGTGACCTCGACCGTGTACTCCTTGCCGGACAGGATGTCGCAGAGCTCGTCCTCCGACTGGGCCGGGAGCCCGTCCGCGGGGGCGTGGACCGGAGTGGACGGGACCGGGGCGGAGGCGGAGTGACGCGACTCCAGCAGCCTGATCTCACTCGCCTTGGGGCCCCTCTCCCCGTCTTCCAGGACGTACTCGACCTTGGCCCCTGAAACAGCCTCACTCTTGTCGAACAGCATGTCGTTGACATGGATGAACACATCTCCCGCACCGCTGTCCGGGGCGACGAAGCCATATCCCTTGACCGTGTCGAACCGCACCACAGTTCCTACCGCAACCACACCGATTTCCTCTCCGCACGTCACTCGCGACAATCGCGACGGCCGCCACCGAAACTCGCTGGGCCGATCGACGTCTCGGCTCCGACGGTACCCGCCCCCCAATTGCGGGGCAATGAACCGCGGACTACCAGGTGAAGCGGACCTCGTCCGGCAGCCCTTCGGACAGCGGGCGGCTGACACCGCTGACCGGCTGCTGCGTCGGACGCAGGCCGGGCATGCGGGTGAGCAGGCCCTCGTAGAGGGTGGCCGGCGTCCTCCGGGCGGGCGGGGCCCTCGCACGCATCCGGGCGCCGTGACTGAAGGTCATGTGGCGGTTGAGCGAGCGGGTGACGTCGAGCGTGGTGGGGCCTCGAACGCCGTCCGTCGTAGTTCGCCAGGGGCATGTCGAGCAGGACGAGATCGCCCTCCCGGATCGTCACGTCGCCGATCTCGATGTCCTCCCGGGCGTAGCGCGGGAGGCTGAGGTTTCCCGACAGCCGCAGCAGTTCCTCCACAGCGGCGGGAATGAGCGGGACCTCTCGGATCTGGGCGCGACCGACGACATCCGGCTCGTCGTCGCCGACCGCATGCTGCGCGGCATGGTCGAAGCGGTGACCGGCGACCCGTCGGCCGCGCTGAAGTGGTTCGCGGACTGCGGCCCGGAACTGGACCGGCGCGGTTGGACCGGCCCCGCCGCCGCGCCCTGGCGCCTATGGGCGGCGGGCCTGCACAAGCGGCTCGGCAACCTCGAAACCGCCGGTGCGCTGATCGACGAGGAGCACCGGGCTGCGACCGCCTGGGGCGGCCCGACCGCCTGCGGCCGGGCGCTGAGAGTGCTGGGCACCCACACACCCGGCACCTCGGTGCTCGAACTGCTCCGGGAGGCCGTCGACGTGCTCCGGGACTCGACCGACCGGCTGGCCCGGGCGACCGTCGCACTCGCCCGGCGTCTGCGGGCCGCGCGCGACCGGCTGACCCGCTCCGAGGACGCCGTGGTGAGCCTCGTGCTCCAGGGATGGACCAAGGCGCAGATCGCCGAGATACCCGACGTGACCTCGCGGGCCGTGGAGAAGAACCTGACCGGGGCCTACCGCAAGCTCCGCGTCTCCGGCCGGGCCGCGCTCATGGAGGAGCCGGGCGCCGTGGCGCGGTAGTGACAGCGGCTTCGCTGCTACCGTTCCGCAGGGACATGGGGGTGGTCATGAGCGGACCGCGCACCGGCCGGGACGGCATACGCGAACCGCGGCTGCGGCTGGGCGGCGTCATCGCGCGCGGAGCCGCGTACGGGACGGGGGCAGCAGTCTGCGTGGGCGCCGCCGCGTTCACCCTCCAGGAGCACGAGGACCGTGTCGACCTCCTGGAAGCGACCACCTTCCTGGGTCTCCTGGCCGGAACGGTCCTGCTCGTGACCGGATTGTTCTTCTGGGCCTGCAGCCTCGGAGACATCCTGCGCTGGCGCGACTTCTTCGCGACGAGCGCTCCCCACGACGTGGTGTCGATCGCCGCCCCCTTGCTGGTCCGCGCCGGTACCTTCCTGCTGGTGCCCGCTTCGGTCGCCTTCGGTCTGGGCGAACTCGTCGCCTCGGCCGCCCCCGGGTCCTGGTTGCGGGGCGCCTGACGGGCCACTGGCAGGCCGCCGACCGAGGTGGCGCGTGGTACGGCCACCTCGGCCACCGGGGCCTCGCCCACGTCAGGCGCCCCACGGCCGGGTGCCGGTGGGACACTTCCGTCACCCCCGCGGCAACCTCGACCACGCCGGGTTCCGGCTGATCACCTGCGGGACGACTACGCGGACGAGGAGGGTTACCACTCCGACAACATCGTCGCGTACGCCTCCCTCGCCGGGGACTGCCCTTCCCGGCGTCCGGCAACGCGCGCCGGACGCCGGCGCCCCGAGGAGGTACGGCCGGGGCACCGGGCCGCCCCCATAGCCCGCGCTTCTGCCGCTCATCACCGCTGGTTGTTGGCCACGGCGGACGGTGACGGGGATGCTGGGACGGCACACCGTTCGCACACCCACGGCAGAAAAGGACCATGATCATGAGTGCGCCACAGGAGTCCGCGCGTGAGCCCGAGGACCTGACCCGCCTTTTCGTCGAGCGCTCCAACGCGGGGGACGCGGACGGGGTGGCCGCGCTCTACGAGAAGGACGCCGTGATGGCGTACCCCCCGGGCAGCACCACGGTGGGACGGGAGGCCATCCGCGCCCTGTGGGCCGAAGTGCTCTCGCACCGCCCGCGGTTCACCGCTGAGACCCCGCTCCCCACTCTCGTCTGCGGGGACATCGCGCTGACGGCCACTCCCCCGAAGGACGGGGCCGGTGCCCGCGCCCAGGTGGTCAGGCGGCAGCCGGACGGCTCCTGGCTCCGGGTCATCGACCAGCCCGAGTTCACGTCGACCGAGTCCCTCGTCTGAGACACCCCGGCGGGCGTCGGCCGCCGACCGGCGTCCTCGGCCGACCGGCGTCCTCAGCCGGACGACGCGCTCACCGGCGGCAGGGCGGCGCGGGCGCGGGCGAGAAAGCGCCGGGCCGCCGGGCCGGGCGGGCCTTCCCGGCGCCAGGCGAGCGCCATCCGGCCGCGCAGCAGCGGGGAGGTCACGGCCACCGCACGGAGTTGCGGGTGCTCGGCAACGAGGGAGCCCGGCAGAACGGCCGGTCCAAGACTCCGGGCGGCCAGCCGCGCGAGCACGTGCGGGTCGCTCGCCTCGAAGGCCACCCGGGGCTCCCAGCCCTCCGCGCGGAATGCGTTCTCAAGGCACGTCCGCATACCGGTCCCGCGGGGCAGGCAGATGAGCGACCGGTGGCGCAGGGCGTCGAGGGGAACGCTCCGGTGCCCCGCCAGAGGGTCGTCCTCGCCGACGGCGGCGACGAGCGGCTCGTCGGCCAGGACGTGCAGGACCACCCCGGGCGGGTCCTCCCCCGCCAGCGCCACCACGGCGGCGTCCAGCCGCCCGGTGCGCAACTCCTCCAGCAGCACGTCGGAGTTGGCCTCGGAGAGGGTGACGGACACATGGGGGTGCTCCGCGTGGAACGCCGCGAGCAGCGGGGGCAGGTCGAGCAGCGAACAGGAGCGCACCATGCCCACCGAGACGCGTCCGCGGATCAGCCCGGTGAACTCGTCGACCGTGGCACGCACCGACGTGACGCCGTCCAGGGCCGCGCGGGCGGCGGCGAGCACCGCGGTTCCCACCTCCGTGAGCCGTACCGCGGGACCGGTGCGGTCGAGGAGTTCCTGGCCCAACTCCTTCTCCAGCCGCCGCACCTGGGAACTGACCCCCGGCTGCGTCACGTACAGCCGGGCGGCGGCCCGAGTGAAACTGGCCTCTTCCGCGACAGCGACGAAGTACTCGAGTTGGCGCAGTTCCATGCGGCTGATCCTAGAGGTCCGCCGCGCCCCGCAACCGGCCCTCCGCGGCCGGAGAGGGGCCACGACGGGGTTTGCCGAGCGGGCATCCGGACAGGCGAGGCAGATGGACACGACGCTGGGCGAAGAACTGCTGCTGCTGTCGCTGGACGAGGAGTCCGGCTCCGAGAAGGAGGCGGAACGGACCGGCTGGGCGGTCGCCGCCGCCCTGCTGGTGGAGCTGGCACTGGCCGACCGGATCGCGGTGGACGGCGAGAAGGTGTCCGTCCGCTCGCCGGCACCGGTGGGGAATCCGGGGCTCGACCCCGCTCTCGCCCGGATCGTCGAGCACAGGGAGCCCCGCCCGGTCAAGGACTGGATGCACGCGCTCAAGAAGGACGCCGTCGGCGAAGCGCGCGCCGGCCTGCTGGAGAAGGGCCTGGTCCGGGAGGAGACCCGGAAGGTGCTCGGCCTGTTCCCGGTGCGCCGCTACCCGGAGGCGGACGGCTCGGCCGAGGCCGCCGTCCGTCGGCGGCTCGACGCAGCCGTCCTGCACACCCCGCCGGCGGACGAGCCCGCCGCGGAAGGCGGCGCGGACGGGCGGACGGCGGACGAGGACACGGTGGACGAGCGGACGGCGGCCCTGGTGGCGCTGCTGCACGGGGCGCAACTGCACCGGATGGTCTTCCCGGACTCCGAACCGGCGGCGGTCGAGGCGCGGATGACGGCGCTCGCCCGTGACCGGTGGTCCGCCCTCGCCGTGCGGCAGGCGGTCACCGCCGCGCAGGCCGCGCTGAACACCGTCGCCAACTCGGCGACCCTGGGAGCCGTCATCGCCGTCACGTGAGCGGACCGGCGAACCGTCCCTCTCCGTGCGGTGGACGCCCCGGGCGGCCGCGGTCAGCTTCCCGAGGAGGAAGTCCGCGCGAAGGCGTCCCTGGCCCGGTCGACGAGCGAGGCGAACGGGTCGACGGCCCGCTGCGCCGCCGGGGAACCGGCCGCGGTGGGGACGGGCGGGGCGGTGTCCTCGGCTGTCAAGAGCTGTTTGCCCATGCTCTCCCGCTTCTCGGCTGAGCACTCCCGGCGCACGGCCGGGAACTCCTCGTCCTCCTCGTGGTCGGAGACGGACTGCTCGAACTCGGCGGGCAGCGCGTCGAACTCCGCGCTGCCCACGTCCAGCTTCTCCAGTTCCGCCAGAACCTTGCGGGAGGACCTGACCGCGGCGAACAGGCCCCGGATGCGGGCGTGCTGCGTCAGCAGGGTCGCCAGGACGTCGTCCTGGCGGAGCTTCGCCGCTTCTGCGCGTTCGGCCTGCGCGGTGCTCACGGTACTGCCTCGCTTCCGCTCGGTTCCGGATTCCGCCGCCCGGGTCACCGCCGCGGCGCTCGGGTAAACCGCGGTCGCCGGGCTCTACACGTCGGTGCGCTCCTCCGCGGCGGCGGTGGCCGGGTCGTAGGGCGCGGACAGCGCCTGTTCCTCGCAGCGGATGCGGATCAGCAGCAGCGCGGCGTTGCACGCCGTGAACAGGAGGGCGGTCAGCCACGCGGCGTGCACGAGCGGCAGGGCGATGCCCTCCGCGACGACTGCCACGTAGTTGGGGTGGCGGAGCCGCCGGTAGGGGCCGGTCGTGATGCGGGGCAGTCCGGGCACGACGATCACCCGGGTGTTCCACTGCGGGCCCAGCGTGCCGATGCACCACCAGCGCAGCGCCTGGGCGGCCAGGACGACGGCCAGCATGGGCCAGCCCAGCCACGGCAGGAACGGCCGGTCGGCCGTCCACACCTCCACCAGGCAGCCCGCCAGGAGCGCCACGTGCAGGACCGCGATCGCCGGGTAGTGCCGCCGTCCGGCCTCCACTCCCCCGCGTGCCAGGCTCCAGCGTGCGTTGCGGCGGGCCAGCGCCAGCTCGGCCAGTCGCTCGATCGCCACCGCTGCGACCAGCAGGGTGTACCACTGCATCGTTCCCTCTCCTCTCGGGCGGGCTCTCCTACAGACGGCGTGCACGGGCTCTTCGCAGGCCGGGCTCGTCCCGGTCCGGCTCCTCCCCGGCCTGGCCGCTCACGGCTCGGTGGCCGGCGATTCGGCTCACCAGCGGAGCAGGACCAGTTCGGAGCAGAACCCCGGGCCGAAGGCCGTCATCAGGCCCCAGGTGCCCGCCGGCGGCCGGCGACGGGCATCGGTGTCGCGCAGGACGTGCAGCACCGAGGCGGAGGAGATGTTCCCCACCTCCGCCAGCGACTGCCAGGTGACGTCCAGCGCGCCGTCGGGCAGTTCCAGGGTCTCGGCGATGGCCTCCAGGACCTTGGGGCCGCCCGGGTGGCAGACCCAGGTGCCGATGTCCCGGCGGCTCAGCCCCTGGTCGGCGAGGAACCCGTCCACGTCGCCGCGCAACCGGGTCCGGACGATGTCGGGAATCCCCGGGTCCAGCACGATGTGGAAGCCGCTGTCGGTGACGTCCCACCCCATGGCGCGCTCGGTGTCCGGATAGAGGACGCTGCGGCTCGCCCTCACCTCGGGGCCGCCGGACCGCGGCGGCTCCGCGACGGCGCCGTCCCCGCTGCGGGCGTCCGTGGCGCGGGCGACGACGGCCGCCGCGCCGTCACCGAACAGCGCGCTGCCCACCAGGTTCGCCGCCGTGGGGTCGCTGCGCTGGAAGGTCAACGAGCACAGCTCCACCGTCAGCAGGACCGCGACCTGGTCGGCCCGGCCGCGCAGGAGGTCGTGCAGCCGGGCGACGCCCGCCGCGCCCGCCACGCAGCCGAGCCCGAACAGGGGCAGCCGTTTGACGTCGGAGCGCAGCCCGAGCCGCTCGACGAGCCGGGCGTCGACGGAGGGCGCCGCCACCCCGGTTGTCGAGGCGTAGAGCAGCAGGTCCACCTCTCCGGGCTCGATCCCCGCGGTGTCGAGCGCACCGCGCACCGCTTCGGTGCCCATCTCCACGGCGGCGGTGAGGTAGGCGTCGTTCGCCGAGCCGAAGCCGTCGAGTTTCGCGTAGTCCTCCAGCGGCAGCACGGTGTGCCGGGCGCCGACCCGGGCGCTCGCGTGCACCCGGTCGAGCAGACCGCGGTTCACACCGGGGAGGGAGGCGGCAGCGAGTTCGGTGATCTCGGACTGCTCGTACCGGTGCGGTGCCAGGACCGTGTGGACCGCGGCGATGTGGGTCATGGGCTGCTCCGATCGATGGTCGCGGGCCGCTCGGGCCCTCGTCCTCCGGCGGGCCCGCCGGAGGAACGGCCGCGGTGCGGGAAGCGGAGGTGCGCGGCTGGCTCAACGCTCCTCGGCACGAGCGTCCCGCCCCTCGGCGTCCGGGACACGGCCCTCGGTGTGGGCGTCCCGCTCCCCGCCGTCCGGGGAGCGCTCCCGCAGACGCTGGTTCCGCTCCTGCTGCGCGAGGTGCTCCTCGTACTCCGCACGCTCCGCCTCGGACCACTTGCGGGTGTCCCGCGGCTCCACGTACGGCTCCTCGGCCTTCGGGTGGCCGGCGACGACGGCGCGCGCACGCCGCAGCTCGGCGTCGAACTCCAGCCCGAGCAGAACGGCCAGGTTGGAGATCCAGAGCCAGATCAGGAAGATGATCACGCCGGCGAGCGTACCGTAGGTGCGGTTGTAGGAACCGAAGTTGGCCACGTAGAAGGCGAAGCCGGCGGAGGCGACCAACCACACCAGGACGGCGATCAGACTGCCCGGGCTGAGCCAGCGGAAGCCGGGGCCGCGCACGTTCGGAGCGGCCCAGTAGAGCAGCGCGATCATGAAGACCACGAGCAGCACCAGGACCGGCCACTTGACGATCGCCCAGGTGGTGACGGCCGCGCTGCCCAGGCCCAGCGCCTCCCCTGCCTGCTCGGCAATCGGCCCGGTGAACGTCACGATCATCGCGCTGGCGACGAGCAGCAGCATGAGCACCAGCGTCAGGCCCAGCCGCAGCGGGGTGACCTTCCACACCGGGCGCCCCTCGGGCAGGTCGTAGACCTTGTTGGAGGCGCGGATGAAGCCGGCCACGTACCCGGAGGCCGACCAGAGCGCGCCCAGCAGACCCACGATCGCCAGCACGCTGCCGGTGCCCCCGCTCTCCCGGAGGCCGTCCACCGCGCCTTCCAGGATGTCCCGGGCCGGGCCGGGAGCCAGTTTCTGCATGTTCTCCAGCACCGTGTCGGTGGCCCGCTCGCCGATCACGCCGAGCAGGGACACCAGCACCAGCAGCGCCGGGAAGATCGACAGCACCCCGTAGTAGGTGAGCGCCGCGGCCCGGTCGGGGAGATCGTCGTTCAGGAACTCGGTCCCCGTGCTGCGCATGACCTGCCACCAGGAACGGCGGGGCAGGTCGGTGGGCTGGTCGGGGGCGTGCGGTCCGGACTCGGGCCCGGTCGTCTCCGCCAGGCTCTTCTCGCTGCCCGTCTCCCGCTCCGGTGCCCCTGCCGCATCTGTGTGCTTGCCGTTGGTTCCCATGCGGCTGCGGGTAGCCGTTCGCGGGCATCCGAATCCCCCGCGCACGGGTGAGGCACCGGCCGACCGGCGCGACGCCCCGAGGAGGACCGCTCCGACGGGCGGTGGCCGCCCTTCCGCACGCAGTCCCTTGCACCGGCGCCCGAGGGGCGGGGGCCCTCACGAATACGGGATCAGCGGTGTTCAGTCGGCCAGCCTGGGTACTCCGAGGCGTCCGGACGTCTATCGGGCGTCGAGAAAAGCGAGTTGGAGGAAGCACGACCGACTACGCCGGCCGAGACCCGGCCGTGACAGCGGCGGTTCGACCACCCGCACCACATCGCAGGGCGCCAGGGAAGGTGCCCACGTCGCCCAGGAGAGGGCCGGAGAGGTCGCGGGCACCGCCCGGCAGGAGGCCGGACGGGTGGCCCGCGAGGCGGGGGGGGACCAGGCGCAGCAGCTCATCGAGCAGGCCCGCCGGCAGGCCGAGGCCCAAGCAGCCGAGCAGACCCATCGGCTCGCCAGGGGGCTGCGCACCTTCGCCAAGGGTCTGGAGGAGATGCGCCGGAACTCCGAGCAGGAGTCCCCGGCGGGCTCGATGGTGGGACAGACCGCCGGCTACGGGCACACCGCGGCCGACCGGCTGGAACACCGCAGCCCCGGCGAGCTCGTCGGTGACCTGCAGGACTTCGCCCGCCGTCGGCCCGGTCTGTTCCTGGCCGGAGCGGCGCTCGCGGGATTCGCCGCGTCCCGGCTGAGCAAGGGCGTCAGCGCCGCAGGCAGCTCCGCCTCCGCCACGGACGGCGAGCGGCGCGGCCCCGGCGCGGACGGTTCCGCGACCGACGCTGGGTACGGCCCCTCGCACGGCTCCGTCCCGCAGTACCCCGCAGCCGACACCACCCCGCTCGCGGACGTGGGCCCGGGCGCAGCCCCCGGCGGGCCGCCGGTCGGCGGGACTGCCGCGCCGCCGCTGCCGACACCCCCGCCCGCGCCGCACTACCCGCCGCGCGACGTGGCACGCCCGGGAGAGGAGGGGCGACCGTGACGACCCCCGGAGCGGGCCGCGGCACCACCGGGCCCCCGGCACGTCGGCCGGCCCGGCCGACCCCGGGCCCGGTCCCGCCGGTCCCGAGGCTGACGCGTCGCTCGGCGACCTGGTCAACGAGATCACCAGTGCCCTCTCCTGCCTGTTCCGCGACGAGGTGGAACTGGCGAAGGAGGAGGTGCGGCAGGAAGCCGGAAAGGCGGGCAAGGCGGGTGGCATGCTCGGCGGGGCCGGGATGGCCACCGTGCTCGCCCTCGTCTTCGGCAGCCTGACGCTCGTCCTCGCCCTTTCCCCCGTGATGGACGGCGCCTGGGCGGCGCTGCTGGTCACCGTCGCGTGGACGGCGGCGGCCGGAGCGCTCTTCGCGGCCGGACGCTCCCGCATGCGGGCCGTGCGGCTCACGCCGGAGCGGACCGTCGACTCGTTGAAGGAGGATGCCCGATGGGCACGGAACCCGACAGGCTAAAGCAGGACGCGAACGCCACCCGCACGCACCTGGCGCACACGGTGGACGAACTGGCGGAGCGGGTGAGCCCGGGACGGGTGGCCCACCGCCGTGCCGACGCGGCACGGCGCCGCATGAGCACAGCGAAGGAGCAGGTGATGGGCGCCGCTCAGAACACCCGGGCGCAGGCCGGCCACACGGTGCGGGAGAACTCCCGGCAAGCGGGCGAAGCCGTGCAGGAGGCGCCGGAGCGGGTGAAGTCCGGTACCCGGGGCAACCCACTGGCCGCCGGCCTGATCGCGTTCGGCGCGGGCATGCTGGCCGGAACGCTCTTCCCCGCAGCGGAGGCCGAGCGGCGCGTCGGGCAGGAGCTGCGCGGGCACTCCGACGAGCTGCTGGACCCGGTGAAGGAGACGGCACAGGAGGCGGCCAGGGAAGCCCGGGGAGAACTCCGCGAGCCGTCCCGGCAGGCGCTGGACTCGGCCCGTGACACGGCCCGGGACGCCGCCCACCGCACGAGCGACGACGGCGCCCGGGTGGCCCGCGAGGGCGGCCAGGAGCTGCGCGAGACCGGCCGGCGCCCGGCGGACGAGGCTCGCAGCCAGGGCGGGAGCTGACCGGCCGCGCCGGTCCCCGTACGGCGACGGGCCCGGAGGAGGACCCGCGCTCCGGGATCTCCCCCGTATCAGCCGGACTGCTCCGGGTTCGCCACGCGCTCGGGGGTGAGCGCCTCCGGCGGCGCGTCGATCTCCTCCGCCGCGGCCGCCTCGCCGGGCTCCACGTCCTCGCCCGGGTCGAGCGCCTCACCCGGCTCCGAGGTGCCGTCGAGTCCGGTGGTCTCCGGCACCACGTGCACAGCCGCCTCCTCGGCAGTGGCCGCGGACCCGTCGATGCCCACGTCCCGGCCGATCACGTCCTTCTCGACGTCGGGGTGCGCGCCCTCGTCGGGCGCCACGAGCCGACCGGCCCGGTTTTCGCCGGCGTCGGCGGCCGCGGCCACCTCGTCCTCGTTCGTCTGCTCACCGCCGGGGCCGACGTCCGGGCGGTCGCGCTCCAGACGCCGGTCGAGGCTCTCCCCCTCGTGCTGCTCGGTCGCGGTGGTGCCGTACTCCTCCGCGGCCAGCGGCTTCTCGGGAGGCGAGTAGCCCTCCTCCATCGCCACGTCGACCCCGCGGTCCTCGAGCGAGTCCTGCGGATCGAGAAGCGCGTTGTCGTCCTGCACCTCGGAATCGTCCGGCTGGTACACGTCGTCGCCCATGGCGTCCATGACCGCTCTCCTTGCTTCGGTGGCTGTCGTGCAGCGGGCGCGCGGCCCGTCCGGTCGCCGGGTACCTCACGCGCCGCCTCTCACCCGTCGGTGCCGCGTCGGTTTCCGTGCACCACCTGACCGGCGGGAACGGGGCGGCGATCCACCGAAAAAGTTGCCCGCCCGGGTGAATGGGCCCGCCCGAACGGGGTACCCGACGGGCCGCCTCTGATGTTGTCGAAGCGGGGCGATGAGGAGTTCTCCTGTGTTGATGGCACACCCTGTGGTGCTGCACGATCTCGTCGAGCAGTACCAGACCCTGCGCGTGCTCGACGCTGAGGACGGCGAGCAGGCGGTGCGGCAGCGACTCGCCGACGTCTCGTACGCACTCTGCGTCGCCACCGGCACCAAAGACGTGGACGCGGCGATCATCGCGGCCCGACACCAGCTGCCGGGGGCACGTCCGCAGGACGATTCGCTCCGCAGCGACGGCTCCGAGACCGTGGCCGACTCCGACTCCGACTCCGTCGCGGAGCCGACCGGCGCGGCGGGCCCGACCGGCACGAGCGGCACGAGCGGCACGAGCGGCACGAGCGGCACGAGCGGCAACGACGAGAGTGCCCGGGCACCAGTCCCGGCCCCCACGACTTCCCCGACCGTGACGGCCGAGCAGCGGCCGAACGGCACGAGACAGCAGAAGGACTGAACCACGTGACGCAGCAGGAAAGCACTGGCGCCGCACCGATCTACGACAGCCTTATCGAGGAGCACGGCGACATCCCCGCCGAGAGCCGCTCGGCTGCCGAGGAGGCCAGCCGGGAGGCGGCCGGAGCACTGGACTGGAGCTCGCTGCGCCGCGAGTGAACGGTGCGCCCCGCGCACCCGCGGGAAGCACCGACGGTGGCCGGGCACGGTATGTGCCCGGCCACCGTCGCGTTCCCGCCCCGACCGACCCCGGCGGTTCGCCTTCCGTGCGGCGCGGGCGCGGCACAGGTCAGACGCCGAGGACGAGCTTGGCGGTCAGGAAGTACAGGATCAGGCCGGTGGCGTCGACCAGGGTGGTGACCATGGGCGCGGAGACCACCGCGGGGTCGATGCGGAGCCGCTTGGCCAGCAGCGGCATGGTGCCGCCGATGGTCGCCGCCCAGCCGCAGATGAGCACCAGCGTGATGCCGACGACGAGCGCCACCCGCGCATCGACGAAGACGGTGCCGACGACCACCCCGAGGACCGCGAGAAGCGCGCCCAGCAGCAGGCCCACCCGGCATTCGCGCCAGATGACCCGGAACAGGTCGGATCCGCGCACCTCCCCCACCGCTATCGCCCGCACGCACGCGGTGGCGGCCTGCGCGCCGGCGTTGCCGCCGGCGCCGATCAGCATCGGGATGAACACGGCGAGCGCGGCGACCTCTTCGAGGGTCCCCTCGAAGGCCTGGGTGACGCTGACGGTCAGCGTCGCGGCGACCAGGAGCAGCGAGAGCCACAGCGCCCGGTAGCGGGCGAGCTGCCAGACGCCGGCCGCCATGTAGTGGCCGGCCCAGGGGGTCGCCCCGGACTGCCGGGCCATGTCCTCGGTGTCGGCGGCCTCGATCACCTCGACGGCGTCGTCGAAGGTGAGCAGGCCGACGAGCCGGTTCTCGCTGTCCACCACCGGCAGGTTGAGGTCGTTGGTCTCGCGCATCAGCCGGGCGGCCAGCTCGGCGGAGTCGGTGGCCATGGCGGAGGTGGCCTCGGTGGCCACCAGGTCGGAGACCATCGTCTCCGGCGGGCTCAGCACCAGTTCCCGCAGTTCCACGATCCCGGTGAGGCGGCGCCCGTGGTCGACGACGGGCAGCGTGTAGACGGTCTCCGCGTCCGCGCCCTTGGCCCGTACGGTGTGCAGGGCCTGCTCGACGGTGAGGTCCTGGGGCAGCGCCACCACCTCGGGCGTCATGTAGCGGCCGACCGAGCCCTCGGGGTAGCCGAGCAGGGCGGAGGTCATCCGCCGCTCGTGGGCGCTGAGCCCGGCCAGTACCCGCTTGGCGACCTTGGCCGGCGCCTCACGCAGCATCCGGGCCCGGTCATCCGGGTCCATGCCCTCGACGAGTTCGAGGAAGGTGTGGTCCCTGAGTCCTTCCAGGATCTCCTGCTGGTCGACGGGCTCCAGTTCCTCGAAGACGGTCAGGGCCCGGTCCTTGTCGAGCAACCGGAAGGCCATGCCCGCGTCGACGTTGTCCATCCGGGCCAGCTCGTCCGCGATGACGTGCGGCGGGTGGGTCTCCAGCCATTCCAGGGCCTCGTGGAGACGGTGGTTCCCGATGATCTCCCGCAGCGACTCCGGCAGGTCGGGGTGCAGTTCCTCGGGCAGGTCGATCGACGGCATGGGGAGGTCCTCAGCGCAGCGGCGGTTTCGGCGGCGGACGGCAGCGGCTTCCGCGGGGCAGCGCTCGCGGTCCCCGCCTCAGGGGCGGGTCGGAGCGGTGCCGCCGTGGAGTGTCCGACTGGGGGGTTCGCTGCGCACGCAGCACCACCTCCACTCTCCGCGCCTCGCGTCCGCCGGAAGCGGACGACCTTCACCCACACGCGCATGAAGGATACATCGACCAGCCGTCCGCGTCGGCCCGGGCGCCGTCGAGGTTCACGGCGAAGCCGTTGCCGGAAGGCTGCGGATAGTCCTGCCGGAAGCTGTTGACGACCCGAGTCGCCTGTGTGCGCACCTCCTACGCCACTCCCCCTCGCTCCGGCCCGCGGGCTTGCGGGCCCGTCGGCCGGTGAGACGGAGCGGGCGGCGGCGAGGAGCCGGGAAACCGGTTGCGGGAAGGTTGCGATCCCGCCACGACCCGGCGGATGGGCCGCGGGTGCGGGTACGGGGAGCACCCCGGGAGGGGTGGCGAGGCGGGGGCCCGCCCCGGGGCCCTGCCGCTCGGTGTCGAGGGGCGGGGCCCCGCTCCGGCTGGGGCAGCAGGCGGGCGTCGGGGCAGGAAGGGGCGGACGAGGGCGTGGTCAGGGCGCGTGGACGGTGTCCGCGGTGGCGGCCTCGGCGACCCCGGCCCGCGCGGCGTCCAGTTCGGCCGCGGCGCCGTGCCGCTCGCCCCAGCCAGAGCGGGCCAGGCCGTCCAGCGCCTCGAACACCTCGGTGGCGGGTCCGGCGACGACGGGGTCCCAGTCGATGCCCGTCCTGGCCATGTCGGCCAGTATCCGGACGAACGGCTCCGCCCGCTCGGCGTCGCCCAGCTCGCGCGCCAGCCGGGACACCGCTTCGGGGTCACCGGCGTCCAGCGGCCGGCGCAGGCAGGCGGCGCGGATGGCCGGGTCGGCGCTGTCCCGGTGGCGTCGCAGGGTGTCGTGGACCGAGGAGAGCAGCACTCCGTCCGGGAGGCGCAGCCTGGCCAGCGCGCCGGCCGCCGCGGCCCGGACCGCGGGGTCCTGGTCGGCGACCGCCATCGGCGTCAGCACGGTGACCACCACCGGCTGGTCGGGCGCGGCGAGATCGAAGTGGCCCACGCCTCCGGCCGCCGCCGCCCTGACCCGTGGGTCGGGGCAGGCGAGCAGTTCGAGCAGCTTGGCCACCGGCGGGTCGGTGAGTCCGCGGGCCCGGGCGAGCAGGCCGTAGATCTCCGCGGCGGCGGCGAGCGCGCCAGGGTCCTGCCGCTCCTCGGCGGCGACGGTGTCGAGGAACCGGCGGATCGCCGCCACCCGGGCCACGTCCCCGGGGGCGAGCAGGGTGCGCAGGACGTCCAGCGCCAGCCGCTGCTCGTCACCGGAGACGGCCAGTGCCTCGTCGACGGCGACGAGTGCGTCGAGCCCGTCCGTCCACGCCGGGCGGGTGCGGTCCGGGAGGAGACCGGCGAGTGCCGCGGCCCGGTCCCGGCTGCCCGCGGGGCAGCCGCGGGCGTGTTCGAGGACGGTCAGCACGGTGGCCCGCCGGTGGGCACGGTTCCAGTCCGGCGAGCGGACGTACCGGCGCAGGGTGATGGTGAGCGGTGCCAGCGCTCCCACCAGCACCGCGGACCGGTCCAGGCCGGTCTCCGCGGCTCCCGGCGGGCCCGCGGGAGTCCAGCCCGCCTCGCGCAGCACGATCTGCTCCGCGGCGAGCTGCTCGTGGAGTTCGTGGGCGTCGGCCCAACCGGGGTGCTGCCGAGGACCGTCGAGCCGCTGTTCCTCCCGCCAGGCCAGCCAGGCGTCCAGCAGGCGGCCCGGGGCGTCGAGGCCGGAGCAGAGGGCGCGTTCGAGTGCGGCCAACTGCTCTGGCTCCCGGGCCAGCAGTTGGCTGAGGGCGACCACCGCGTGCACGTGGACGTCGAGTTCGGGCTCCCCGTCGATCATGTCCAGCAGTTGGCTCCGGGCCCACGCGGTGTCCTCGACCCAGGGGAAGTCCACCACCACTGCCCTGCGCACGTCGGTGTCGGCCGAGCGCAGCCGTTCGGCCAGCTCGTCCTGGCGCTGCTCCCGGCGGTGCTGCCGGTGCTCCTGGAAACGCGACGCCATGAGAGTGCCCCTATCCGGCGAACGGCCGTTGGTTCGGACTGCTGAGACATGTGCCCCCCGCTGGGCGGGACGGGCGGGATGCCCGAGCCGGACGGCCCCGGCCCGCGGACGGTCCCCACGGTAACCAGAGCGCGCCGGTCACCTGGCACCGCCTGCCCGCCCGCACGACCCGGTACGCCCACGACCTTCCAGGTCGAGGCGCCCCCGCCGGCGCCCGGCCCGTCCTGTGGTCTCTCCGCACGCGGGCCCGCTGCTCGGGGGTCATCCGATCGCACAGTTCGGCGAGCTTGAGCACGTTCGCCTCGGCACCCCCGGTGAGGGTCTGGGCCTCGCAGGCGACCACCAGGGCCACCGGCAGGGCCGGCACGCGCACCAGCGGCGACGCGGAGAGCTCCACCGCGACGAGCGACACGAACCAGGCAATCGCAAAGAGCAGGGACAGCGCGACCGCGACCGGCACGCCGCCCAGCCCGAAGGCGGCCAGGGCGCCGGTGGAACCGGAGCCGGAGGTGGCCGCGGAAACCCCGGGGCCGACGTCCCCACCCCCGTCGAGGGCGTCGACCCCGAGTGCGTCCACCAGCACGAACAGCCAGTAGACGAGCACCACCACGACCGCAGGGCCGAACAGGGCGGCAGAGAACGCCGTCGCCGCGCTCAGGAATTCGCCCATCGTCCTGCCCCCGTGCCGGTGCGGTGTGCGCTCATCCTGGCACTCGCCGCATCCTCGGCACATTGCCAGGACCCGGCAGCTTTTCCGCCTCTCCGTACCCTGCGCCTCCGCTCCGCGGTCCTCGTGCTGCTTCGGACGCCCGTCGGGCCGCTACAGTTCCTTTTCCGGCCAGCCCAGCAGGCGGGCGCCCATCGCCGCGGTCTCCAGGGTGAAGCGCTGGAGGCCGTCCCCTGGGTCGTAGCCGGTCAGGGTACGGATGCGCTCCAGCCGGTAGGACAGCGTGCGGACGCTCACCTTGAGCCGCCGGGCGGCCTCTGCGTTGACGTAGCCGGCGGCGGCGCACTCGGCCAGGGTGCGCAACAGCGGTCCGGCGCCGCCGCGGGCCCCGGTGAGCGGCCCCAGCACCGTGCGCACCAGGTCGGCCATCGCGCCGCGGTCGCGCAGCAGTACCGGGAAGACCAGCAGCTCTGAGGCCGAGAGGTGCACCGGCTCCAGCTTCAGCTGGTCGGCGATCTCCAGGGCGCTCAGCGCCTCCTCGTAGCTGCGGACCACTCCGCCGGCGCCGCTGTGCGCCCGGCCGGTCGCGACCCGGCGGGCGGCCGGGTAGCCGGGGCCGGGGTCCGCCGCGAGCCCGACGAACGCGTCCAGTACCGGACGCTCGCTGCCCGGGGCGATGCACACCAGCCGGCCGTCCTTCGTGGCCAGCAGCACGTCCCGCTCCCCGAACCGGCCGAGCAGTTCCCGCTCTATCCGGCGGACCGTGGGGTGCACGTCGTCGAAGTGGGTCTCCGCGGTGGCCACGGCGACGACGTGGGCGTATGCCAGCCTGAGCCCGAAGCCCTGGGCCCGCTCCGCGAGCCGGCCCAGGTCGCTGCGGCCGTAGAGCAGGTCGTCGAGGAACTCGCGGCGCTCGGCCTCCGCCTGCCGGACGGCCAACCGCTGGGCCCGCTCGTGGCCCTCGCCCAGCGCCGTCACCGCGGACTCCAGGGCGGCGAAGACCGCATCACCTGTCCGGGCGCGTTCGGCGGCCCCGGCCGCCTTGGCGACGCCGGGAAGCCGGCCCCAGCGGATGCGGGTCTCCCTGATGTAGAGGCCGACGAGCTGGCGCAGCCCGAAGCCCTTCTCCGCGGCCTGCTCGCCGAGTTCCCGGAACCCGTCGAGTTCGCTCCGCCGGAACAGGCGTCCGGTCGCGGAGACCTCGTCGAGCAGTGCGGGGTAGTCCCCCAGATAGCTGCTCGGTATCGCGGCGCTCTTCACTTGCCTTCGCTTTCCCCGTAGGGCCCGGTGGCACCGAAGGGCCCCGGGATGTGCTGCCCGGACAGCGTAGGCGAGCCCAGGTCACGACGTTGGCCTTCCGTCCGGTTCCCGCCCCGTGCCGCGCCGCGCGGGCGACCGGCGTGCACAGTGGTGACGCAGGCGGCGGTGTGCCGAGAGCCGGGCGGGGACCGGGGACGGGACTTCACCCACCGTGCCGCGGAGACCGTCGTCCGACCGGGCTGTGTGATCGTTGTCACCGGACGCACCCGGGCCGTGGAGGCGTTCACCGAACTCCGGTGAGTGCAACAGCCATCTACCCACCGGTAGGCGCAGGTCGCGGCGGTTGCCTCTTGTGAGTGAACGGTGCGATGCGGGTACGGTAAAGCCGACGCGTCAAGATCGCGCATCGTCATCGAACCGTGCGAGCGAACAAGGTGTGCCGGGAAGTCTGGTCGGCGGCACGCCACAGGTGTGCCCCCGTCCGAGTCGTCGTCCGTCTGCCCCGGGAGGCCCACCCGATGTCATCCAGTCCCGATCCCACCGACCGCACCGCTCCCGAGCACCCGCGCGTCTACGGCCGTCCCGGAGTGCGGGAGCGGCGGGTGCTGGCCTCCGCGCTGCGCACCGAGACGGTCGGCGGCATGGTCCTGCTCGCCGCGGCCGTGGTGGCCCTGCTGTGGGCCAACACCCCGCTCAGCGGCCTGTACGACACGGTACGGGACTTCCACTTCGGCATCCCCGCGCTCGGCCTGGACCTGTCGGTGCAGCACTGGGCTTCCGACGGCCTGCTCACGATCTTCTTCTTCGTGGCCGGTATCGAGCTCAAGCGGGAACTCGTCGCCGGCGAGCTGCGGCGGCCGGCGGCCGCCGCGCTGCCGGTCGTGGCCGCGGTCTGCGGCATGGTGGTGCCGGCGCTGTTCTACGTGGCGGTGAACGGTGTCGGCGGCGGCGACATGAGCGGCTGGGCGATCCCGATGGCGACGGACATCGCCTTCGCCCTGGGCGTCCTGGCCGTCGTCGGGACGAATCTGCCGTCCGGCATCCGGGCCTTCCTGCTCACCCTGGCCATCGTCGACGACCTGGGCGCCATCGTCGTCATCGCGGTCTTCTACACTTCCGCGCTCAACCTCTGGGCCCTGGCCGGCGCCTTCGCCGGACTCGCCGTCTTCTGGTTCCTGCACCACCGGCTGAGGGTGCGCGGCTGGTACGTCTACGTGCCCCTGGGCCTCGTCATCTGGGCACTGATGTACAACAGCGGCGTGCACGCGACCATCGCCGGTGTCGCCATGGGCATGCTGCTGCGGGTCCTCACCCGCGAGGGCGAGGAGGAGGCCCCGGCGCAGCGCGTGGAACACCTGATCCGGCCGCTCTCGGCCGGCGTCGCGGTGCCGCTGTTCGCCCTGTTCGCGGCCGGCGTCTCGGTCTCCGGCTCGGCGCTCGCGGAGGCCGCACGGCAGCCGGAGGCCATCGGCGTGGTGCTGGGCCTCTTCGCGGGCAAGGTGCTCGGCGTGTTCGGCGGCACCTACCTCGCCGCCAAGTTCACCCGCGCCCGCCTCAGCTCCGATCTCGCCTGGTCCGACGTGGCCGGGGTGTCGATGCTGGCCGGCATCGGCTTCACCGTCTCCCTGCTGGTGACCGAGCTCGCCTTCACCGACGGGGAGACCACCGAGCACGTCAAGGCGGCCGTCCTGATCGCCTCGCTGCTCTCGGCCGTGGCCGCCGTCCTGGTGCTGCGGGTGCGGGAGCGGAAGTACCGGGCCCTCTGGGAGGAGGAGAACCGGGACGACGACCACGACGGCATCCCGGACCTGGACCAGCGCGAGGAGGCCGCGCTGGCCGCCGAGGAGGCGGCTGCCCGCGCGGCCGCCGCCCGCCGGGAAGCCGCCGACGGCGGCACCGGAAAGGCGGGCCCCGGCGAGGCCGGCGGCTCCGGCGAGCCCGCTCGGGGCAGGGGCTGACCGCATGTCCCGGGCGGGGAGGGCCGCACGGCCTCAGCCGCCGCGGCGGCCCAGCTCCAGGCGGACGAACCGGGGACGGTACAGGGCGACGTCCCGGTGCACCGCGGCGACCGGCTCCAGCACGTTGACGTCGTAGCCCAGCAACAGCCCCTCGCCCGGCGCGTCCGGATGGACCTGCGGGTTGTAGGGCGCCGCACCGGCCTGCTCGCCGCCGGGCGGCAGCGGCGGACTGAGGACGTCGGAGGGTCCGTGCCACGGTCCCTGCGGGGAGCAGGCCCAGTAGGACGTCACCGCCGACAGTCCCCGGCCGTCCGGCCCGCCCGCGTCGGTGGTGAGCAGCAGCCAGGTGCCGCCCCGGCGGACGACGGTGTACGTGTTGCTGGCGCCGCGGGCGTCCGGCCCGCCCGGGGCGCCGCCGACGGTGGACGCGGCCGCCCGCTCGGCGTCCGGCTGCCAGCGCGTCCCGTCCCAGTGGCGCCAGGCGCCGGCGTCGGCCAGCCGCCCGGTCGGCACCCGGGCGACGTGTGCGGCGGAGGAGCCGCCCGCGGTCCGCTCGTCGGCGCCGAAGACGTACGTCCAGCCGCCGCTGCGGACCGCGGACGTGCCGTACAGCACCCGCCGGGACGGGTCGGTCCGCGACGGCGGGACCACCGTCTCCACCGACTCGACCTCCAGCTCCGGCAGCGACAGGGTGGCGACCTCGGTCGCCCGGGGCACGCCGAACACCCACTCCCCCATGGCGGCCGCCCGCTGCCACAGCAGCACCCGGACCACCTGCTCGCCCGAGCCGGGAGCGCGCGGCTCGACGACGGCATCGGCGGGCCAGCGCCACACCTCCCGGCCGTCGGCGGTGGCCGGCCCCCGGAACAGGGCGCCGGGGCCGTCCCCCAGCAGCGTCCGCTCCAGCCGCCCGTCCGGTGACATCACCAGCCCGGCGTTGCGCACCCACACCGGGCGGGAGCCGCGGGTGCCGACCGGGTGCACCCGGTCGAGGAAGGTGTCGGCGGACAGCCACAGCGTGCGCCCGTCGGGCAGCCGGACGGAGCGGCTGCCGTCTCCGCCGGTCCAGTCGTCGAGCCGGCTGTTGTCGTCGCCGTAGCGTGCGAACTCGCCGGTCACCGCCTCGTCGGCCCGCCAGCCGGTGACGGAGAGCGGGCGGCAGTCCTGCCGGGTGCCGTCCGGGCCCGCCACCACCAGCAGCGTCGTCGCCCCCAGGGTCAGGACCGCGAGGAGGCCGGCGGCCGTCCGCGGCGACGGCGGGGAGGCGGGTCGGGTCGGGCGCGCGAAGCGCGGCCCGGCGCGTCCGGGGGGCTCCGGCTTCTCGTCCACCAGCGGCAGCATAGGGCGTGCCGCCCGCCCCCGGGGAGAGGGCGGCGCGACGGCCCGCGACGGTCGCCGCAGGGCTCCGGCCCGCGGGTGGGTCAACCGGGAGCGGTGGCGGCGGCCAGCTCGTCCAGCGCGTCGACGAGCAGGTCCGCGACCCGCGGTGCCACCCCGTCCGGGTGCTCGGTGTGCCGGCGCCAGTCCTCCAGCACCTGCCGCAGCGGGCCGAGGTCGGCCGGCGCATCGGCGCCCCTGACGGCGGCCGACACCGTCGGAGCCACCGCCAGGAGCGCCTCGGCGTACACGGCGGATCCCGGGTCGGCGGCGACGGAGTCGTCGGCGAGCTGGGCCTCCAGCAGCATGGTCACCCGGCCGAGGGTCACGGCGGCGGCGTGTGCCTCCGCGGTCCGCCGCCGGGACAGTCCGCGGTGCCGGACGGGTTCGGCGGCGGCCCGGGCCACCGACTGCTCCCACTCGGACCGGGAGGCGCGCACGTCAAGCAGCGCCTCCCTGACCTCCCGCAGCTCGCGGCGCGAGCCGTCCGCCGTCCCGGCGAAGGCCCGGAACACCGCGGCCGAGTAGCGCAGCCCGGCATCCGTCCAGTCGGCCAGCCGGTCGCGCAGTCGCGGCGTCTCCCAGGCGGGGAAGAGCGCGTACGAACCCAGCGCCAGGACGCCGCCCAGCAGGGTCAGCTCGATCCGCTCGGCCACGGTCTGGGCCCAGTGCTCGCCGGCGATCCCGAGCAGCAGCACCACGTAGGCGCTGGTCCAGACGGAGACCACCGTGTAACCGGTCCGCATGAGCAGGTAGAGCAGGAAGACGGCGAGGACCGCCAGGACGGCGCTCCCGTACGGCCCCGGGTCGAGCAGCGCCAGCGCCGCGCCGCCCGCGGCCACGCCGGCGACGGTGCCGACGAGCCGCGCCGCGCCCCGTTCGAAGGTCTCGGCGAAGTCCGGCCTGAGGACCATGACGACAGTGAGCGCGACCCAGTAGCCGTGCTCGGGCGGCAGCAGGTCGCCGAGTAGGAACCCGGTGACGATCACCGCAGTCAGCCGCAGCGCGTGCCGGAACACCGGGGCCCGCCAGCGCAGTTCGCGGTGCATCGCGCGCAGTGCGACGGCGAGCGTGCCCGGGCCGGTGCGGCGGCGCAGATGCGGTGGGCAGCCGGTGGCGGTGACCTCCACCGGCTGCTCGGCGGCCTCGACCGCCTCGTCGCTGAGCGCGATGAGCCGCAGCGCCGCTTTGCGTGCCGGACCCGGGGGCAGCACCGGGCCGGCCGCCGGGACCTTCAGCACCTCCAGCGCCTCCTCCGGCAGCCGCACCCGCTCGCCCCGGCGCACCGCGCGGGCGGTGGCGTCCAGCACTGTGGCGGCGGCAGCGAGGAGTTCGCGCACCCGGTCCCGCTCGGGGCCCTCGGTGGAGGCGCGTCCGACCACCGGGTCGGCCAGCGAGGCGAGCACCGGGCGGAACCGTTCCGCCAGCCCCCGGTAGCCGTAGAGCTGCCGGGGACGGCTGCGGGCCTGCCGCGGGCTGACCGCGGCGGCGCTGCGCGCCTCCATCAGCGGTTGCGGGTCGAAGGGCGCGGCCGGGTCGTGCCGCAGCCGGCGCGCGTAGTCGGCCACTCCCGCCAGGGCGTCCGCGAGTGCGTCGCGGCGGGCGCCCCAGCGGCGGATGGGGAAGAGCACCACCAGCAGCGCCTGGAAGACGCCGCCGAGCGCGATCAGGCTCGCGTGCTGGGCCGCCTCCAGCACCGAGGAGGGCAGCGTCACCACCACGAGCATGACCGCCACCACGAAGGTGGCCACCACGCCGGAGACCGGCCCGATCGCCCAGGTCATACCGGCGGCGAAGGCCCAGCAGGCGAGCAGCACGACGAACACCGCCGGGTGGCCCGCCGTCACGTATCCGAGGAAGGCGCTGACCGAGAGTCCGCAGGCGGCGGCCAGCGCCAGTTCCGGACGGGGGCGCCAACTGCGCTGGAAGGTGGCGATGCCGGAGGCGAAGGCGCCGAACGCGGAGGAGACGGCCAGTTCGGGCGAGCCCTGCCACAGGGCCAGCGCCAGGACCAGCGCCACCCCGCAGGCGCCGCGCACCGCGATCAGCGGTGTGAGGGCCGTGCGCTCGACCCGCAGGCCGGAGCGCGCGGTGCGCAGGAGCGAGCCGGGCCAGGACCTCGCCGTCTCTCCCCTCGCCGCCGTCATGATCCCGAGGATACGGATACGGGGGCTCCGGAGGCCCGGGCGGGCCGTCCGCCGGAGCAGCACGCTCCGGCGCCCGCCGTCCGGGGTCGGCCGCCGGGGTCGGCCGCCGGCTGCGTGGCGGGCGGTCCGTACCGGAGGGCGGACCGGACGGGCGGTCAGTGGTTGCCGGGGAAGCCGAGGTTGATGCCGCCGCTGTCGGCGGGGTCGGGCCAGCGGGTGGTGATGACCTTGCCGCGGGTGTAGAAGGCGATCCCGTCGTTGCCGTAGACGTGCAGGTCGCCGAAGAGGGAGTCCTTCCAGCCGCCGAAGGAGTGGGGGCCGACCGGCACCGGGATGGGGACGTTGACGCCGACCATGCCGGCCTCGACCTCCATCTGGAAGCGGCGGGCGGCACCGCCGTCCCGGGTGAAGATGGCGGTGCCGTTGCCCCAGCGGGAGCCGTTGATCAGCTCCAGGGCCTCCTCGTAGGTCTCGGCGCGCACGACGCAGAGCACCGGGCCGAAGATCTCGTCCCGGTAGGCGTCCGCGTCGGTGGGCACCCGGTCCAGCAGCGACACGCCGAGGAAGAAGCCCTCCTCATGACCCTCGACGGTGAGGCCGGTGCCGTCGACGACGACCTCGGCGCCCTGTTCCCGGGCGCCCGCGACGTAGCCGGCGACCTTGTCGCGGTGCTCGGCGGTGATGAGCGGGCCCATCTCGGACGCCGGGTCGTTGCCCGGGCCGACGCGCAGCGCCCTGGCCCGTTCGGCGATCCGGGGGACGAGTGCGTCGCCGGCGGAGCCGACGGCGACGACGACCGACACCGCCATGCACCGCTCGCCGGCCGAGCCGTACGCCGCGTTGATGGCGTTGTCGGCGGCGAAGTCGAGGTCGGCGTCCGGCAGGACGAGCATGTGGTTCTTGGCGCCGCCGAGTGCCTGCACCCGCTTGCCCTCCGCCACCGCCCGGCGCTGGATCCGGCGGGCGACGGAGGTGGAACCGACGAAAGAGACGGCGGCGACGTCCGGGTGGTCGAGCAGCGCGTCCACGGCTGTCCTGTCGCCGTTGACGACGTTCAGCACCCCGGCGGGCAGCCCGGCCTCGGCGGCCAGCTCGGCGAGCCGGCAGGCGGCCGACGGGTCCTTCTCGCTGGGCTTGAGCACGAAGGTGTTGCCGCAGGCCACGGCCAGCGGGAACATCCACATCGGCACCATGGCGGGGAAGTTGAAGGGGGTGATGCCGGCGACCACGCCGAGCGGCTGCCGGATGGAGGCGACGTCGACCCGGGTGGACACCTGCGTGGAGAGCTCGCCCTTGAGCTTCTCGGAGATCCCGCAGGCCAGCTCGACGATCTCCATGCCGCGGGCGACCTCGCCGAGCGCGTCCGCGTGCACCTTGCCGTGCTCGGCGGTGATCAGGGCGGCGAGTTCGTCGCGGTGGGCGTCCAGCAGTTCGCGGTACCGGAAGAGGACCGCGGTGCGGCGGGCGAGCGAGGTGGTGCCCCAGCTCCGGTAGGCCTGCTTGGCCGCGGCGACGGCGGTGGCGACCTCCTCGGGGCCGGCAAGCGCGACCCGGGTGTCGGTGGCGCCGGTGGCCGGGTCGTGGACGGGGCCGAACCGGCCGGAGGTGCCGTCCACCGGCTCGTTGTCGATCCAGTGTCCGAGGGTCTTCATCGGGGACTCCGTAGGTTGTCGTGCGGCGCGCGTGCGCCGGATGCCCGGCGGGCTGGGTGCGGACGGGTACTGCGGGAGACGGAGGTGCGGGGCGGACGGGCGGGCCGCGCCGTCAGTCCGGGGAGTCCGGCGTACCCGGGGCGTCGTCCGGACGGGACGGGCGGAGGGGGAACCGGCGTCCTGCGACCTGCCGGTCGTACGCGGCGCGGGCCGTACGGGCGGCCGGCCGGCCGGAGACGGCGGCCACCGGTACATCCCACCACGCCTGTGCGCCGGGAGCGCCGGCACCGGCCCCGTTGTCGGTCCCGGTGTCGGTCTCGACGTGCACGCAGGTGGGCCGGTCCGAGGCGCGGGCGGCGGCCAGCGCCTCCCGCAGTTCGGCGACGGTCGCGGCACGCAGGACGTCCATGCCGAGCGAGGCGGCGTTGGCGGCCAGGTCGACCGGCAGCGGGTCGCCGGTGTAGCTGCCGTCGGCGGCGCGGTAGCGGTACGCGGTGCCGAAGCGCTCGGCTCCGGTCTCCTCCGCGAGGCCGCCGATCGAGGCGTAGCCGTGGTTCTGGATCAGCACGAGGTTGATCGTGACACCCTCCTGCACGGCCGTGACGATCTCGGTCGGCATCATCAGATAGGTGCCGTCGCCGACCAGGGCCCAGACCTCGGTGTTCGGAGCGGCCAGCCGGACACCGATGCTCGCCGGGATCTCGTAGCCCATGCAGGAGTACCCGTACTCCAGGTGGTACTGCCGGGGCGACCGGGCCCGCCAGAGCCTGTGCAGGTCGCCGGGGAGCGAACCGGCGGCGTTGACGACCACGTCGGTGTCGCCGACCACCGCGTCGAGCGCGCCGAGCACCTGGGTCTGCGTGGGCCGGCGACCGGCGTCCTCCGCCGCGTACGCGGCGGCCACCACCTGCTCCCAGCGCTCCTTGCCCGCCCGGTACGCCGCCTCGTGGTCCGCCTCGACCCGGTGCCCGCCGAGGGCCGCCGTCAGGGCGGTGAGCCCGGCGCGGGCATCAGCGACCAGCGGGAGGGCACTGCGCTTGTGACTGTCGAAGGCGGCGATGTTGAGGTGGACGAAGCGCACGTCCGGGTCGGCGAAGAGGGTGTTCGAGGCGGTGGTGAAGTCGGACCAGCGAGTCCCGACGCCGATCACCAGGTCCGCGGCGCGGGCGAGGTCGTCGGCCGCGGCGGTGCCGGTGTGGCCGATCCCGCCGAGGTCGGCCGGGTGGTCGTGGCGGAGCGAGCCCTTGCCCGCCTGGGTGGACGCGACGGGGATGCCGGTGGCGTCCACCAGCTCCCGCAGCGCCTCCTCCGCCTCACTGTGGTGGACGCCGCCGCCCGCGACGAGGAGCGGCCGCCGGGCGGCGCGGATCAGCCGGACGGCATCGGCCAGCGCGCCCGGCTCCGGGGCGGGCCGCCGCACCTGCCAGACGCGCGGGGCGAGGAAGTGGGCCGGCCAGTCGAATGCCTCGGCCTGGACGTCCTGCGGCAGGGCGAGGGTGACGGCTCCGGTCTCCACCGGGTCGGTGAGCACCCGGACGGCCTGGAGCGCCGCCTGGAGGAGTGCCTCGGGACGGTGGACGCGGTCGAAGTAGCGGGAGACCGGTCGCAGGGCGTCGTTGACCGAGACGTCTCCGGCGTGCGGTGCCTCCAGTTGCTGGAGGACCGGGTCGGCGACCCGGGTGGCGAACGTGTCGCCGGGGAGCAGCAGCACCGGCAGCCGGTTGACGGTGGCCAGCGCCGCGCCCGTCACCAGGTTGGTGGCACCGGGCCCGATCGAGGTGGTGACGGCCTGGGCGCGCAGCCGGTTGGACTGCCGAGCGTAGCCGACGGCCGCGTGCACCATGGCCTGCTCGTTGCGGCCCTGGAGGTAGGGCATCACCGTCCGGTTCTCCAGCAGCGCCTGGCCGAGGCCGGCGACGTTGCCGTGCCCGAAGACGCCCCAGGTGGCGTTGATCAGCCGGTGCCGCGCACCGTCGCGCTCGGTGTGCTGGGCTGCCAGGAACCGGACCAGCGCCTGGGCCGTGGTCAGCCTGGTCGTGGTGCTCAACGCGCTGCCTCTCCTTCGGGTCCGGCGGCCGCCTCGTACAGCGGCAGCCGGGGATCCACGGGCTGGCCAGGCCAGGTGCCGCGAATCCAGGTGTGGTCGGGGTGGTCGCGGATGAGCCACCGCCGGTCGGGCCCGGGGCCGGCCATCACGTTGAGGTAGTACATGGGGTACCCGGGCGCCGCGACGGACGGGCCGTGCCAGCCGTCCGGAATCAGGACGGCGTCCCCGCTGCGCACCTCGGCGAGGACGTCGGTGCCCCGGCCCCGTCCCGAGGGCGAGACCCTCTGGTAGCCGACCCCGGGGGTACCCGCGTGGCCGGCGATCTCGAACCAGTAGATCTCCTCCAGTTCGGACTCCTCTCCCGGACGGTGCTCGTCGTGCTTGTGCGGCGGGTAGGAGGACCAGTTGCCGCCGGGGGTGAGCACCTCGACGGCGATCAGCCGGTCGGCCTCGAAGACGTCGGCGGCGGCGAAGTTGTTGACCTGCCGGGAGCAGGCGCCGCTGCCGCGCAGCTCCACCGGCACGCCGGAGGCCGGCCCGTAGCGGGCGGGCAGCCGCCGGGTGCAGCGGGCTCCGGCCAGCGCGAACCGGCCGCCGCCCCCGGACCGGAGGGTGACGGCGGCGTCCCGGGGCACGTACGCGAAGTCGGTCACCGCCTCGAAGACACCGGGACGGCCGTCCAGGCGGAAGTTCCCGCCCTCGCAGGAGACCGTGCAGCCGCCGGACAGGGGCAGCACGATCCATTCGCTGCCGCCTGTGCCGAAGGAGTGCTCGGCACCGGGCGACAGCTCCAGGACGCGCAGCGAACTGTGCCGCCAGTCGGCGCGCGGCGGGTCGACGTCCAACGCGTACGGGCCGCGGGAGGCGCTGCCCGCCGGCCAGTGGAACCCGGCGGGCGGGTCCGGATGGTTCGCGGATTCGCTCATGTCGTTCAGCCTCCCCTTGTCAGAGCAGTCCCGCAGCCGTGTCGACGGCTTGTCCGACGTCGCCGCCGGAGGGGTAGAGCAGCGAGCGGCCGACGACGAGCCCCTGCACGGTGGGCAGGCGCAGCGCCGTGCGCCACTTCTCGAAGGTGACGTCCTGATCGCCGTCGACCTCGCCGCCCAGCAGTACCGCAGGGAGGGTGGAGGTCTCCATCACCCGGGCCATGTCGTCCGGATCGCGGGTGACCGGAACTTTCAGCCAGGTGTACGCGGAGGTGCCGGCGAGACCGGAGGCGATGGCGATGGACTTGGTCACCGCCTCGGCACCGAGGTCGTTGCTGACCCTGCCCCCGTGGCGGCGGGTGAGGAAGGGCTCCACGAACACCGGGAGCCGGTGGGCGGCCATCTCGTCCACCGCCCGGGCGGTGGAGTGCATCGTGGTGAGCGAGCCGGCGTCCTCGTAGTCGATGCGCAGCAGCAGTTTCCCGGCGTCGAAGCCGAGCCGGGCGAGGTCCTGCGCCCGGTGACCGGTGAAGCGGTCGTCCAGCTCGAAGGCGGCGCCGGCCAGACCGCCGCGATTCATCGAACCCATGGCGATCCTGCCCTCCAGGGCGCCGAGCAGCAGCAGGTCCTCCAGGATGTCGGCGGTGGCCAGCACACCGTCCACACGGGGGCGGGAGAGGGCCAGGGTCAGCCGCTCCAGCAGGTCGAACCGGTTGGCCATGGCGAGCTGCCGGTCGCCGACGGCCAGCGCGCCCCGGGCGGGGTGGTCGGCGGCGATGATCATCAGTCGGCCGCTGTCCCCGACGAGCGGACGACGGGCACGGCGTCCGGCGGCCTCGGCGATCGCCTCGGGGTGCCGGGCGCGCACTCCGACGAGGTCGGGGATGCTGATGCTCACGGGGGCTCCCTGTCGGGTCGCGGGGGTCGCCCCCCGGGTGGGGTCGGGCGTCAGCGGCCGAGGAGGTCCGCGACCTCGGACTCGGTGGGCATCGCGGAGGAGCAGGCCAGCCGGGAGGCGACCAGGGCGCCGGCGGCGTTGGCGAACCGCATGGTCCGGGCCAGGTCCCAGCCGGCCAGCAGGCCGTGGCAGAGCGCTCCGCCAAAGGCGTCGCCCGCACCGAGGCCGTTGACCACCTGCACCGGGTGCGGCGGGGCCTCGGCGGTGCCGCCGTCGCGGTGGACGGCGAGCACCCCGTCGGGGCCCTGCTTGACTACGGCGAGTTCGACCCCGGCGTCGAGCAGCGCCTCGGCGCAGCCACGCGGGTCGCGCACCCCGGTGGCGATCTCGCACTCGTCGAGGTTGCCGACGGCGACGGTGGCGTGGGCGAGCGCCGCGCGGTAGTGGGCGCGGGCGGCGGCGAGGTCGGGCGCGTCGTCCGGGCGCTCGGCCGTGCCGGTGGCGGGGCCGCCCGCGGGGGCGGGGCCGGAGCGGGGCCAGAACATCGGGCGCCAGTCCATGTCGAAGACGGTGGTGCGGGCGCGGCTCCGGGCCTCCAGCGCGGACAGCGTCGCACTGCGGCTGGGCTCCTCACAGAGACCGGTTCCCGTCATCCAGAAGATCCGGGCGGCCCGGATCGCGTCCAGGTCGAGCTCCTCGCGGTGGATCACCAGGTCCGGCGCCTTCGGCAGCCGGTAGAACCACAGCGGGAAGTCGTCCGGTGGGAGGATCTCGCAGAAGGTGACCGGGGTCGGCAGCCCGGCGACCGGGGTGACCCAGCTGTCGTCGACGCCGAAGTCCTTCAGCGCCTGGTGGCAGTAGTCCCCGAAGGGGTCGTTCCCGGTGCGGGTGATGACGGCGGAGCTCCGGCCCAGCTTCGCTGCGGCGACGGCGACGTTGGTGGGCGATCCGCCGAGGAACCTGCCGAACGTCTCGACCTGCGCCAGCGGCACGCCGGTCCGGAGCGGGTAGATGTCCACGCCGATGCGGCCGATCGTGATCACGTCGAGTGGCTCGGTCATGGGTGCCCCTCCCTCGATGCGGTACCCCGCGCGGCCCACTGCGCTGAGCACAGGTGTAGATCCCGTCCGGGCCGTTGTCAATGATTTGTCCTTACATCCGGACGTCCGGACTTCCTGGGGGCTCCGACGTAGTCGCACCGTCCTGACACATGATGGACAGCGCGCGGCTCCGGGGAGTCGAATCCAGTCCCGCGACGGTGGCTTCCCCGGCTGGTGACGCGGGCAGCCACCGTCCGGCGGACCGGCAGCGAAGCACGGAGGCGGTCCCGCTCCACCGCCCCGGCACACTCCCCTCATCCAGCTCCACTCACACCGAAAGGAGGCCAGGACGATGAAGCACCCCATCCTCTCGGGTCCGCCGCGGAGAACCACCGCCGTCCTCGCCGCGGGCGCGGCAGCGGTCCTGCCCGCCGCGGGCTGCTCCAGCGGCTCGGGCGGCGAGCAGGCCGAGCCTCGGTCCCATCGCCGCCGCCAGGGAGAACGGGCCGGACGTCGTCTTCCTCACCCACAACCCGCACCACGCCGCCATGGTCGGACACCACTTCGCCGTACTGCGCCTCGGCGCGCTCGAACCCGACCCCGACCGGAGCCGGGCGACGCCTGAGCAGCGCACCCACCACATGGCCGACGGCGCCGAACCGGCCGCATTCACGCACGAGCTCGCGCAGGTCAGCGGGGTACACGGGAAGGAGCTGCCGGGCGGCGGCGCCGTCCCCCGCGGCACCGCGGCCGGTGGCTGACCCGGCCCGGCGCCCCGCACCCGTCTGCGCGCCCCTGCATCCGCCCGTGTCCGACCGGTCCGAACGGCCCGGTGAAAGGAGTACCGAGAAGATGACAGCCCCCGGCATCCCCGCCCTGGACCGCCTCAGGGTCGGCTCCGCCCCCGACTCGTGGGGCGTGTGGTTCCCCGACGACCCCCAGCAGGTGCCCTGGGAACGTTTCCTGGACGAGGTGTCCGCCTCGGGCTACGAGTGGATCGAGCTCGGCCCGCACGGGTACCTGCCGACCGACCCCGCCCGGCTCACCGAGGAGGTCGGCCGGCGCGACCTCCGGGTCTCCGCGGGCACCGTCTTCACCGGGCTGCACCGCGGCCCGGCCGTCTGGGACGACACCTGGGCGCACGTGGCGGAGGTCGCCCGGCTCACCCGGGCCATGGGCGCCCGCCACCTCGTCGTCATCCCGTCCTTCTGGCGGGACGACAAGACCGCCGAGCTGATCGAACCGGCCGAACTCACGCGGGAGCAGTGGGGGCACCTCACCGGCGGCACGGAGAAGCTTGCCCGCCGGGTGCGGGAGGAGTTCGGCCTCGACATCGTCGTCCACCCGCACGCGGACACCCACATCGACTCCGAGGAGCACGTCGCCAGGTTCCTCGACTCCACCGACTCCGGCCTGGTGAACCTCTGCCTGGACACCGGGCACTACGCCTACTGCGGCGGGGACAGCGTCAAGCTGATCGAGACCTACGGCGAACGCATCGGCTACCTGCACCTCAAGCAGGTGGACCCGGAGGTGCTCGCCGACGTCGTCAGCAAGGGGACCCCGTTCGGGCCCGCCGTCCGGCAGGGGGTGATGTGCGAACCGCCGCTCGGCGAGCCCGCGCTCGAACCGGTGCTCACCGCGGCCCAGCGGCTGGACGTGGACCTGTTCGCCATCGTCGAGCAGGACATGTACCCCTGCCCGCCCGCACGGCCGCTGCCGATCGCGCAGCGCACCCGCCGGTTCCTGCGCTCCTGCGGCGCCTGAGCCGCACCGCCGGGCCGGCCCCCGTACCGCACCGCTGTCCCACCGCAATCGCACCGCAGAAGGAAGCAGCATGAGGAACGGCACCCTGGGCGTCGCCGTGATCGGCACCGGGAAGATGGGCGCGGACCACGTGCGCCGGATCGACGGGAAGGTCAGCGGCGCCCGGGTGGCCGCCGTGGTCGACCTCGACCGGCCGTGGGCCGCCGCGCTGGCCGACGGCATCGAGGGCTGCACCGCCTTCACCGACGCGGCCGCCGCGATGGCCGCGGACGGCGTGGACGCGGTCCTGATCGCGTCCCCCGGCCCGGCACACGAGGAGGCCCTGCTGGAGGCGCTCGCCCGGGACCTCCAGGTGCTGTGCGGGAGGCTGCTCACTCCGGACGCCGACAGCGCGCTGCGGGTCCTCGATGCCGAGGAGGCGCTGGGCCGACGCCGCATCCAGGTCGGCTTCATGCGCCGCTTCGACGCCGAGCACCTCCAGCTCAAGGAACTGCTCGACGCCGGCGACCTGGGTCGGCCGCTGATGATGCACTGCCGGCACCGCAACGTGCGCGTCCACGACTACTGCACCGAGGACATGCTGATCAACGACTCCGTGGTGCACGAGACGGACAGCGCCCGATGGCTGCTGGAGCAGGAGATCACCGCGGTCACCGTCTTCCGCCCGGCCGCCGGCGCGAGGGCATCCGAGACGCTGAGCGATCCGCAGCTCGTGGTCCTCGAAACCGCCGCGGGCGCCCTGGTGAACGTCGAGATCTTCGCCACCTGCGGCTTCGGCTACCAGGTACAGGCCGAGGTGGTGTGCGCGCAGGGCACCGCCCGCATCGGCGAGGGCCACGGCCTGCTGACCAGCACCGCGGGCCGCTGGGGCGGCGCGATCGCCCAGGACTGCCTCGAACACTTCGCGGACGCCTACGACCGCGAACTCCAGGACTGGGTGGACGCCGCCCGCCGCGGCACCACGGCCGGACCCGGCGCCTGGGACGGCTACGCCGCCGCAGCGGTCTGCGCCGCGGGCGTCACTGCGCAGGCCACCGGCCGCCGCACCCCGGTCGACATGGTCCGGCGCCCCGACTTCTACCGCTGACCCCGGCGGAAGACCTCCCCGGGCCCGGCCGTCGCGTCGTCCCGGCCGTCCGCGTCCCGGGTGCCGGTGCCGGTCGTGCTCTGCGATGCTGGCTGCCGGGGACGGGCCGGGGCCCGGGAGCCCGGGAGGGCGGCGGGGCATCGCCGGTGCCTCGGACGGGTGGGTGTGCTCGACGACGAGGGGGCAGGTATGGAGCCGTCGGAACTCCGCCGGGCGGTCGAGGCGGGGCGGACGACCGCTGCGGAGCTGGGCCTCCCGGTCGCGGAGGTGCGCGTCGTCCACGACTCCGACCGCGTCGCGCTGCACCTGCTCCCGTGCGGTGTGCTGGTCCGGGTCGCGCCCGCGGAGCACCTGGCCGACTCCGCGTTCGAGGTGGAGGTCGCGCGCCGCCTCACCGAGGCCGGCGCTCCGGTGGCGGAACTCGACCCCCGGGTCGAGCCCCGGGCCCATGTGCGGGGTGCCTTCGTCCTCTCGTTCTGGGCCTACTACGCACCCGTGGGCCCGGAGATCGCGCCTGCCGACTACGCCGACGCGCTCCTGCGGCAGCACGCCGCCCTGCGCCGGAGCGGGCTGGACGCGCCCCACTGCACCGAGCGCATCGCCGCGGCGCTGGAGAAGGTGGACGACCCGGAGCATTCCCCGGAGCTTTCCGGTCCCGGCCGGGAGCTCCTCCGCCGCACACTCGGCGGGCTGAGCACCGGGCTCGGCACCGACGCAGCCGGCGGCGTCCTGCTGCACGGGGAGCCGCATCCGGGCAACCTGCTGCGCACAGGCAGGGGTCCGCTCTTCGTGGATCTCGCCACCTGCTGCCGCGGGCCGGTCGAGTTCGACCTCGCCCACGCGCCCGAGGGAACGCAGGAGCACTACCCGGGGGCCGACCGCGGTCTGGTCCTCCGGTGCCGCGCCCTGAACTGGGCGATGTTCTCGGCCTGGCGCTGGCGGGTGGACGACCGCATGCCTGACCGGGAGCGCTGGAGGGCGGAGGGACTCGACCGGGTCCGTGCCGCACTCGCCCGCTGCGGACCGGGCTGAACACCGATGGAGCGGCCGCCGGGCTGCCGCCCCTGCCCGGGGGGGGAACCGGGGAGGGGCGGGGCGGGGCGCGTCCTGCCGGGAGCACCGGTGTGCTCATCCGACCGGCAGCCCCCGGTGGCCGACCGGCGCCCGGTCGGGTGCCGACCGGGCGCACCGACCGGGCGCTCCGGCGGATGGGCCGTCCCGGGGGCGTCACAACGATCACCGTCCCGTCACGGGTGTCACCGTTACGCGGGTTTCCGGTCACGACCGGTCGACAGCCCTGCCGCGTCGTGACGGTGAGTCGCTCGTTCGGCACAGGCTGAGGCCGCCTCGCCAAGCCATCCCCGTGGAGGTGCCGAATACATGGCCGATCGACGTCTGTGGTCGTACAAGGAGATCGCGGCGCACATCCAGGTGCAGCCGGACACCGTGCGCTCGTACCGCAAGCACGGCCTGCTGCCGCCGCCCGACCTGGTGGAGAGCGGCAAGCCCTACTGGTTCGCCGACACGGTCCGCGAGTGGGTGACGCGGCGCCCGGGACACGGCAGGCGCCAGGGCTGACACCCGCCGGAGTCCGCGAGCGCTCCCCGGGGACCCGTCCGGGACGCGGCCGCCGCTGTCGCGAAGTCCCGCATCCCGCCCGTGTGGCGGGCGGTGCGGGGCTTCGCCGCGCGCGGGGCCCGGCAGACCGGGCAGCCGGGAGAATACGGGCGGGGGGTATAGCATCGACGCCACGGAACCGCCGCACCACCTGGAGGAGCCATGACGACCGCGGACCCCCGCACCACCACGTACAAGGTCACCGGCATGACCTGTGCCCACTGCGAAGCGGCGGTCTCCGAGGAGGTGTCGGCACTCGACGGGGTGAACGGGGTGACGGCCGCCGCCGAGACCGGCCTGGTGACCGTGGCCTCGACCACCGAGCCGGACGACGAGGTGGTGCGCGCCGCCGTGGACGAGGCGGGCTACGAACTCGTCGGACGGGTCTGAGCGCCGCGGACCCGCCCGCGTCCGGACGCGGAAACGCCCCGCCACGAGTCCCCCCACGGGCCCGTGCACGGGGCGTTTCCTTTTTCCCGGTCGGATTCCCCCCACGGGATCCTGGCCGGGCGTCTGCACGCCGTACGTGGCACGGGTCGGCCGCTCAAGGTTCCCGTGCACGACGGCTTGTACGCGACTCCGCCGGGTGCCGCTGACACCCCATGAGACAACCGGCCCACGGGAAAGGTTGCCCACCACCCCCGTGTGATCCGCGTCACTTCGCCGCGCGCCGCACCGACCGGGTACGGCCCGGCGGCCGCGGGCCGCGGACCGGACGGCACCCGTGGGGCCGAACGGGTGCCGGGCCGCCGCCGCGGCCCCCGTCGGCCGACCGGGTCAGCGCTGCTCGACCGGTACCCAGTCGCGCTCGACGACCCCGGTGTAGATCTGCCGGGGACGCCCGATGCGCGAGCCGGGCTCCTTGATCATCTCATGCCACTGGGCGATCCAGCCGGGCAGTCGGCCCAGCGCGAAGAGCACCGTGAACATGCTGGTCGGGAAGCCCATCGCCCGGTAGATCAACCCGGTGTAGAAGTCCACGTTCGGGTAGAGGTTGCGGGAGACGAAGTAGTCGTCGCTCAGCGCGTGCTCTTCGAGCTTGAGCGCGATGTCCAGCAGCTCGTCGGACTTGCCGAGTGCCGCGAGCACGTCGTGCGCCGATTTCTTGATGATCTTCGCGCGCGGGTCGAAGCTCTTGTAGACCCGGTGCCCGAAGCCCATCAGGCGGACGCCGTCCTCCTTGTTCTTCACCTTGCGGATGAAGGTCTCGACGTCGCCGCCGTCGCGCTGGATGCTCTCCAGCATCTCCAGCACGGCCTGGTTGGCGCCGCCGTGCAGCGGGCCCCACAGGGCGCTGATGCCGGCGGAGATCGAGGCGAACATGTTCGCCTGCGAGGAACCGACCAGCCGCACGGTTGAGGTGGAGCAGTTCTGCTCGTGGTCCGCGTGCAGGATCAGCAGCTTCTCCAGCGCGTCGGTGACCACCGGGTCGAGGTCGTACTCCTCCGCGGGGACCGAGAAGGTCATCCGCAGGAAGTTCTCCACGTAGCCGAGGTCGTTGCGCGGGTAGACCACCGGGTGGCCGATGGCCTTCTTGTACGCGTAGGCCGCGATGGTCGGGAGCTTCGCGAGCAGCCGGATCGTCGAGAGGTCGCGCTGCTCCTCGTCGAACGGGTTGTGGCTGTCCTGGTAGAACGTGGACAGCGCGCTGACCACGGAGGACAGCATGGCCATCGGGTGCGCGTCGCGCGGGAAGCCGTCGTAGAAGCGCTTGACATCCTCGTGCAGCAGCGTGTGCTGGGTGATCCGGCCGCTGAAGCCCTCCAGCTCACCGGCGGTGGGCAGCTCGCCGTTGATCAGCAGGTAGGCGGTCTCCAGGAACGAGCCGCGCTCGGCGACCTGTTCGATCGGGTATCCGCGGTAGCGGAGGATGCCCTTCTCCCCGTCGAGAAAGGTGATCGCTGATGTGACGCCTGCGGTGTTCCCGTAGCCCGAGTCCAGGGTCACCAGACCGGTCTGGGCGCGGAGCTTGCCGATGTCGAAGCCACGGTCGCCAACCGTGCTGTCCACCACCGGGTAGCTGTGCTCGTCGCCCCCGTGCCGCAGTACTACTGCGTCCTTGTCGCTGTCGCGGTGTTCGCTCACGTCATCCCTCACCGACGTAGTGCCTCTTCCTCGAGGTGCCCTGACTGGCTCCACTGTCCCCCATTTGACGCCGTACGGTGCACTCGGGGTCGGCCAGAGGGCTGTTTGGTGGCACGCAGTGCCGCCTGAAAACTACGCCCCGCCCACCGCGCCCCGCAATCGGTGGTCCAGCGCCGTACAGCGGCGGCCCGCCGAGACCGCCCGTACTGCCTGTCCCAGGGCCCTCCTCGACCCCACCAGCACCACCAGTCGCTTGGCCCGGGTCACGGCGGTGTAGAGGAGATTGCGCTGGAGCATCATCCAGGCCCCCGTGGTGACCGGAATCACGACCGCCGGGTACTCACTGCCCTGCGAACGGTGGATGGTGACGGCGTAAGCGTGCGCCAGCTCGTCCAGCTCGCCGAACTCGTACCCGATCTCCTCGTCCTCGTCGGTCAGCACGGTGAGCCGCTGCTCCACGGTGTCCAGTGCGGTCACCACGCCGACAGTGCCGTTGAAGACCCCGTTGGCGCCCTTCTCGTAGTTGTTGCGGATCTGCGTCACCTTGTCGCCCACCCGGAAGGTCCGGCCGCCGAAGCGCTTCTCGGCCAGCCCGGGGCGGGCCGGGGTGACGGCCTCCTGGAGGAGTCCGTTCAGCGCGCCCGCGCCCGCAGGGCCGCGGTGCATCGGGGCCAGAACCTGGATGTCCCGGCGCGGGTCCAGCCCGAACTTCGCCGGTATCCGGCGGGACGCCACGTCGACCGTCAGCCGTCCGGCCTCCTCGGTATCCTCCTCGGGGAAGAGGAAGAAGTCCGGCAACCCCCGGGTGTGCGGCGGCAGCCCGGCGTTGATGCGGTGCGCGTTCGTCACCACCCCGGACTCCTGCGCCTGGCGGAAGATCCGGGTGAGCCGTACGGCGGGCACCGGGCCGCCCTCGGCGAGCAGGTCCCGCAGCACCTCCCCGGCACCCACCGAAGGAAGCTGGTCCACGTCGCCGACCAGCAGCAGGTGCGCACCCGGCGGGACCGCCCTGACGAGCTTGTTGGCCAGCAGCAGGTCCAGCATCGAGGCTTCGTCCACCACGACCAGGTCGGCGTCGAGCGGACGGTCCGGGTCGTAGGCGGCGTCGCCGCCGGGCTTGAGCTCCAGTAGCCGGTGCACCGTCGACGCCTCGGCACCGGTCAGTTCGGCGAGCCGCTTCGCCGCCCGGCCGGTGGGCGCCGCCAGCAGGACCCGGGCCCGCTTCGCCCGGGCCAGCTCGACGACCGACCGGACGGTGAACGACTTCCCGCAGCCCGGCCCGCCGGTGAGCACCGCGACCTTCTCGGTGAGCGCCAGCCGGACGGCGTCCCGCTGCTCCGGGGCCAGCTCGGCCCCGGTCCGCTCCGCTAGCCAGCCCAGCGCCCGCTCCCAGTCGATGTCCCGGAAGCCGGGCAAGCGGTCCTCGGAGGTCCCCAGCAGGCGCCGCAGCCGCCCGGCGAGGGAGGTCTCCGCCCGGTGGAAGGGCACCAGATAGACCGCCTGGACGCTGGCTCCGGGCTCCTGAGGGTCCGGGACCGGCTCCCGGACGACTCCGCCCTCCCCGGCGAGTTCGCCCAGGCAGTCGATGACCAGCCCGGTGTCGACCTGGAGCAGCTTCACCGCCTCCGCGGTCAGGCGCTCCTCCGGCAGATAGCAGTTCCCCTGGTCGGCGGCCTGCGAGAGGGTGTACTGGAGGCCCGCCCCGACGCGCTCCCTGCTGTCCTCCGGGATGCCCACCGAGCGGGCGATGCGGTCCGCGGTGAGGAACCCGATGCCCCACACGTCGGACGCCAGCCGGTAGGGCTGCTCACGCACCACGTCGATGGACGCGTCGCCGTACTTCTTGTAGATCCGCACGGCGACGGAGGTGGAGACGCCGACGCTCTGGAGGAAGACCATGACCTCCTTGATGGCCTTCTGCTCCTCCCAGGCCGCCGCGATCATCCCGGTGCGCTTGGGCCCGAGGCCGGGGACCTCGACCAGCCGGCCGGCGTCCTCGTCGATCACGTCCAGGGTGTCGGTGCCGAAGTGCTCGACGATGCGTTCCGCGATCCGCGGCCCGATCCCCTTGATCAGCCCGGAACCCAGGTAGCGGCGGATGCCCTGCACGGTCGCGGGCAGGACGGTGGTGCAGTTCTCGACCGTGAACTGCCGCCCGTAGGAGGGGTGCGAGCCCCAGCGGCCCTCCAGGCGCAACGACTCGCCGGGCTGCGCGCCGGCCAGCGCGCCGACCACGGTGAGCAGATCGCCGTCGGGGCCGCGGTCGCGGTGCCGCGCGGGGGCCAGGCGGGCCACGGTGTACCCGTTGTCCTCGTTGGCGTAGGTGATGCGCTCAAGGACCCCTTCGAGCACGGCGGGTGGGGAGGTCATGGGCCGAAGATATCGTCCGCCGCCGACAGCGGAACCGGGCGCCGGCGGCCGGAACGCCCGGAGCCGCCCCGGGAGTCACGAACGGCCCGGCCGTTGCCGGCCGGGCCGTTCGACTCCCCCGTCGGCCTCCCGCTGAGCCCCTCCCCCGGGAGTTGCCGACGCCCAGTGAGACATCCCAACTCCGCGGATGGTTGCACGGTCCGGGCGGGAAATCCTCGGAACCACCGGGGAGTGCGGGACTGTCGCCCTTACGACGTGGTGCGCGATAGCTGACGCCTCGGTCTGAGCATGCGAACGGCCGTGCGAGACGATCATGATCGTGACGTCAGGATGGGCCCGCACGGCCTTGGGCCAGCACATCCGTACGGGGATTCCGCGCCGCAGTCTGGGCAGGCTGGTCGCCGAGTTGGCCGGGCCGTGGGTGGCCGGGCAGAAGTCCCATCTGCGTGAACGCCGGGGCCATGACCGGCAGCGCGCCGCCGGAGCGGGTCCAGACCACGAACTCGTCTTCACCGACCGGGTCGTCGTCACTCTGGTCATCCTGCACTTCCAGCTCCCTCATGCCGCCCTCGCGCTGTTCCATGGAGTGGACCGCTCCACGATCACCCGTGCCGTCCACGAGACCCGCCCGCTGCTCGCGGCCCGCGGCTTCGCCGTGCCCACACGCCCGGACCTGCGGCTTCGCACGCTGGCCGATGTCTTCGCCTACGCCGCCGAAGGCGTGGGACTACGGATCGACGCCACCGAGACCCGGTTCCGACGCCCGCGCGCGGACAAACCCGGCCGCCGGGCGTTCATCGCCGGGAAGATGCGGCAGAACACCAAGAAGGCCGCCGTCGCCACCGCGCCGGTGCCGTTCGTCCCGAACGAGGAGATCGACTGGTCCTGCTGATGGGACGGATGCGAGCAGCTCCCCGGGCTCCAGACGGTGGACACCTGCCTGGCCACGCTGACCCGGGCCTGACCCGCGGGCCCTGAACCGGCCCCGGTCCTCGCGCGGAGACGGGACGCTCCCGCGCGAGGACCCGGGGCACCGGTGTGTCAGCCGCCGGCCGGGACACCGGCGGCCAGCGCTGGCTCACCGCTGAAGGTACGCCAGAGCGCGGCGTACCGGCCGCCGAGTGCCAGCAGTTCGGCGTGGGTACCGTCCTCGACGACCCGGCCGCCGTCCAGGACCACCACCCGGTCGGCGCGGGCCGCCGTGGTCAGCCGGTGGGCGACGACCAGGGTGGTGCGGCGACCCGCCAGGCGCTCGGTGGCCTGGTTGACCAGCGACTCCGTCGCCAGGTCCAGGGCCGCGGTGGCCTCGTCCAGGAGCAGGATGTCGGGCGCGACGATTTCCGCCCGGGCCAGGGCGAGCAACTGGCGCTGCCCGGCCGACAGGTTGCGGCCCCGCTCGGCGATCGGGTGCAGGTAGCCGCGGGGCAGCGAGGCGATCATGTCGTGCGCCCCCACCGCGCGGGCGGCGGACTCCACCTCCGCGTCGGTCGCCGCCGGCCGGCCGTAGGCGATGGCGTCCCGCACCGACCCGGGGAAGAGGTACGGCTCCTGCGGGACGACGCCGAGGCGCTGCCGGTAGCCGGTCAGGTCCAGGCCGCGCAGGTCGGTGCCGTCGGCCAGCACCGTGCCCTCGGTGGGGTCGTAGTAGCGGGCGACCAGCTTGACCAGGGTGGACTTGCCCGCGCCCGTCTCGCCCACGAAGGCGACCGTCTGGCCCGCCGGGACGGTGAGGTCGACGCCTTCGAGCGCCGGCTCCTCCGCGAGCCGCCCGTCGGCGGTCCGGTAGCGGAACCCGGCACCGCGCAGCTCGATCCGCCCCGTGAGCGACGGCACCGGCCGCGGGTCGGCGACGGCGGGGGTGGACGTCTCCTGCCGCAGCAGTTGCTGGATGCGGCCCAGCGAGACGGTGGCCTGCTGGTAGCCGTCGAAGACCTGGGAGAGCTGTTGCACCGGGGCGAAGAACAGCTCGATGTACAGCAGGTAGGCGACGAGCGCGCCTGCGGTCAGGGTGCCGTCGGAGACCCGTCCCGAGCCGACGATCAGCACCGCGGCGGTGGCGACCGCGGCCAGCAACTGGACGAACGGGAAGTAGACGGAGATCAGCCACTGACCGCGCACCCGGGCGCGGCGGTAGCCGTCGCTGCGCTCGGCGAACCGGTCGGCGCCGGTGTCCTCGCGGCGGAACGCCTGCAGCATCCGCAGCCCGGCCACCGACTCCTGGAGGTCGGCGTTGACCCCGCTGACCCGCTCCCGGGCGAGTTCGTAGGCCTTGACGCTCTGCCGGCGGAAGAAGACCGTGCCGAGCACCAGCGGCGGCAGGGTGGCGAAGACGACGAGGGCGAGCTGGAGATCGATCGCCACCAGTGCGACCAGAATGCCGAAGAAGGTCAGCAGCGAGACCAGCGCGGTGACGAGACCGGTCTGGAGGAAGGTGGACAGCGCGTCCACGTCGGTGGTCATCCGGGTCATGACCGCGCCGCCCAGGGTGCGCTCGTAGTAGTCCAGACCGAGCCGCTGGAGCTGGGCGAAGATCTTCACCCGCAGCGCGTACAGCACCCGTTCACCGGTGCGGCCGGTCAGCCGCATCGAGGCGTACTGGGCAGCCCACTGCACGACCACGACGAGCAGCGCCAGAGCGGCGGCCGTCCACACCGCTCCGATGGCGGTGCGCTGCACGCCCTCGTCGATGCCGTGCCGGATGAGCACCGGCAGCAGCAGCATGGCGATCGCGTCCACGGCCACGAAGGCGAGCGCGACGCTCAGCGGCCGGCCGAAGCCGCGCAGCAGGCGCCGCAGCCCGTAGGACGGCTCCGGGCGCTCGGCCCGGTTCTCGTCGACGTCCGGCAGGTCGGTGGCCGGCGGCAGGGCCGCCACCCTGGCAAGCAGCTCCGGACTGCCCGGCATCGCCCCCAGCTCCGCACCGAAGCTGCCGGGCGCGCCGCTCTGTGCGGCGGCGGTCGCCGAGGCAGCTCCGGCGCCGTCCACCGGAGTGTCCCGCTCCTCCTCGGTGCGGACCCAGAGTGAGGGAGTGACGCCGTCGACCGTGCCGTGCTCGTCGTGCCCGGCCATGCCGGCCGGGTCGCGCTCGACGTTGCCCAGCTCGTCGGGGTCGGTGAGCAGCCGCCGGTAGAGGGAGCAGCGGCCGGTCAGTTCCCGGTGGGTGCCGAGGTCGACGAGCCGGCCGCCGTCGAGGACGGCGACCCGGTCGGCGAGGGCCAGCGTGGACTGCCGGTGCGCGATGAGCAGCGTGGTGCGGCCGGCCATCACCGAGCGCAGGGCCTCGTGGATCTCGTGCTCGACCCGGGCGTCCACGGCGGAAGTGGCGTCGTCGAGCAGCAGCAGCCGGGGGTCGGTCAGGATGGCGCGGGCCAGCGCGAGGCGCTGGCGCTGGCCGCCGGAGAGGGTGAGCCCCTGCTCGCCCACCGGGGTGTCGTAGCCCTGCGGCAGATCCTCGACGAAACCGTCCGCCTGGGCGGCGCGGGCGGCGGCGCGCACGTCCTCGTCGGTGGCGTCCGGGGCGCCGAAGGCGATGTTCTCGCGCACGGACGCGGAGAACAGGAAGCTGTTCTCCGGCACCAGACCGATGGCCGAGCGCAGCGAACCGAGGGTCAGGGCGCGCACGTCGTGGCCGCCGACCCGGACGGCCCCGGCGGTCGCATCGTAGTAGCGCGGGAGCAGCATGGAGACGGTGGACTTGCCGCTTCCGCTCGCCCCGACCACGGCGACGGTCTCGCCCGGCTCGATGCGGAGGCTGAAGCCGTCGAGCACCGGGTGGTCGGGGTCGTAGCCGAAGGTGACGGAGTCGAACTCGACGGAGGCGTCGGCGTCCCCGGGCAGGGCGTGCGCGTCGGGTCGCTCGGACATCCGCGGTTCGGTGTCGATCAGGTCGAAGACCCTCTCGACACCTGCCCTGGCCTGCTGCCCGATGGTGAGCATCGCAGCCAGCATCCGGACCGGTCCGACGAGCTGGGCCAGGTAGGTGGAGAAGGCCACGAAGGTGCCGAGGGTGATGTCGCCCTGGACGGCCATCCAGCCGCCGAGCGCCAGCATCGCGACCTGGCCGAAGGAGGGCACCGCCTGGAGCGCCGGGGTGTACCGGGCGTTCAGCCGCACGGTGCGCAGCCGGGCGGCGTAGAGGACGCGTCCGATGCGGCGCAGCTTGCCGGTCTCCTGCCGCTCCTGGCCGAAGCCCTTGACCACACGCACCCCGGTGACCGCTCCGTCGACCACCGAGGCCACGGCGCCGGCCTGCTGCTGCGCGTACCAGGTGGCCGGAAAGAGGCGCTTGCGGCTGAGGTCGGCGATCCAGCCCAGCAGGGGGAAGACGGCCAGGGAGACGAGCGTGAGCAACGGGGAGAGGACCACCATCACGACGAGCGCGATGGCGAAGAGCAGGACGTTGCCGATCATCATCGGCAGCATGAACAGGAGGCTCTGCACCAGCTGGAGGTCGCTGGTTCCGCGTCCCACCACCTGGCCGGTGGAGAGTTCGTCCTGGCGCCGGCCGTCCAGCCGGACGACGGCGCGGTACATCGCGGTGCGCAGGTCGTGCTGGACGTCGAGGGCGAGGCGGCCGCCGTAGTAGCGGCGCACGTAGGTGAAACCGTAGACGGCGACGGCGGCGGCCAGCAGCAGACCGATCCACAGGGCAAGCGAGCTCTCTCCGCCCACCACGACCTCGTCGATGATGACCTTGGTGAGCAGCGGGACCAGGGCCATCACCGCCATCCCGCCGAGCGAGGCGCCCAGCGAGAGCAGGACGTTGCGCCGGTAGTGCCAGCAGTGGGCCGCGAGTCTCCTCGCCCAGCCCGTGCGCCGTTCGCCGGTGGTCTCCCCCGATTCGGTCCCCGCCACGCCGTATTCCCTCCGGTGGTTCGATCACTGCCGGAGGAGACAACGTCGTCCGGTGCTGTTTTCATCCCGGCACGACCGGCCGGACGAGGCGTGGGGGGGGGACGGAGGCGCCGGAGCGTGCGGCCGGCCAGTGGGGGGCGCGGGCGCCGGGTCGCGCTTCCACGGGCGCCCGGCGGGTCAGTCGGCGGAGCGGCCCTCGCTGGGCTGCATCGCGACGGCGTCCAGCCAGCTCGGTCCGCTGCCGCCGAGTATCTCGGTGAGCAGCAGGAGCCTGGTCAGCGGATCCCACTCGGCGTCGGCCGCGTCGCGCAGGTCGCGGGGGGAGGGTTCCTCGTGTCCGGCGGAGAACCGGGCCCAGACCGCCTTGCCGTGCGGACCGGGGGCGGTCCAGCCCCAGTCGTCGCTGAGACAGTCGACGATGTGCAGGCCGCGGCCGGACTCGGCCAGTTCGGAGGGCTTGCGTACCGAGGGGACGCCCGCTCCGGGGTCGATGACGGCGCAGAGCACCGTTCCGCCCTGGCGCAGCAGGCTCAGGAGCATCGGCTGGGCTCCCGAGGCGTCCCAGGGGTCCGCACTGTGGTTGAGGGCGTTGGTGACCATCTCCGACACCGCGATCGCGATGCCGTCCACCATGTCCTCCAGATCGGCCATCCCCCAGCTGCAGAGCGCTTCGCGGGTGAAGGACCGCGCCGTGCCGGGGGAACGCGGGCCGCAGCCGAGGGTACGGGCCGCGAAGCCCGAGGAGGCGGCGGGTCCCAGTCCCGACGCCGCGGCCGGGACCAGCGAAAGCGGTGGTGAGGCGGTTCCGGAGCGGTGGGCAGGGCGGCGGGTGACAGGAGCCACCCACCTGTCCGGTTGTGCCGTCATCACGAACCCCGCAGCCGTCTCTCTGGGTGCTGGTGGAACACACTTGCGGGTCCATACTCATCCACATGTACTTACTGCTGCAAGTGCGGATGCAAGTACATGTGCAAGAACGGGGGCCCGTGAGGCAGTATTCGGCCAGAGATCGGGGCGGGGCGCAAGCGGCGGAAAGCCAGACGAGAGGCAGACAATGCAACAGTTTGACAACGGTGCGCCGGCCACCGGGCTCCAGGGCGCCGTTTGGCGGAAGAGCCACCGCAGCAACCCGAGCGGAAACTGCGTCGAGCTGGCCGAGCTCTCCGGCGGCCACGTGGCCCTGCGCAACTCCCGGCACCCGTCCGGTCCCGCACTGGTGTACACCGGCTCCGAGATGTCCGCCTTCATCCTCGGCGCCAAGGACGGCGACTTCGACGACCTGCTGGAACGGAGCTGACACCGGCACGCCGCGGACGTCCGACCCACCCGCGGCGCACCGCCGCGGCGCGGGCCCGCGCCGCGGCGGTGCGCCTTTGCCTCCCGGCCCGCGCCGGGCGAAAATGCCCGTGGCACCTGCAGGGCTGTACAGCTCTGCAACCGAATGGGACACTGAGCGGTCATTTCATCACTCAGAGCATGCGGGAGCAGGCGTGATGTCAGCCCAGCCGGAGCAGGACTCCTCAGTCCGCAGAGTGCTCGCCCAGCCCAGGGGCGGTCCCACTGTCCTGCGGATCGTGCTCGGTACCCACCTGCGGCGGCTGCGCGAGGCGTGCGGCATCACCCGGGAGGCGGCCGGTGACGCGATCCGCGGGTCCCACGCGAAGATCAGCAGGTTGGAACTGGGCCGGGTCGGCTACAAGGAGCGCGACGTGGCCGACCTGCTCACCCTCTACGGCGTCCACGACGAGGAGCGGCGCCAGGAGTTCCTCACCCTCGCACGGCACGCGAACAACCCCGGTTGGTGGCACAAGTACAGCGACGTGCTGCCGAACTGGTTCGAGACACTGCTCGGCATGGAGGAGGCCGCCTCGGTGATCCGCACCTACGAGGTGCAGTTCATCCCCGGCCTGCTGCAGACCGCCGACTACGCCCGCGCCGTCGCGCTGCTCGGCCACTCCGGCGCCCCGGAGGCCGAGATCGAGCGCCGGGTCGCCCTGCGGATGCAGCGCCAGGAACTGCTCACCCGCCCCCACGCGCCCAGACTCTGGGCCGTGATCGACGAGGCCGCGCTGCGCCGGCCGCTCGGCGGCACCGACGTGATGCGGGAGCAGATCGACCACCTGCTGAAGATGGCCGAGCAGCCGAACGTCACGCTCCAGGTCGCGCCGTTCAGCATCGGCGGCCTGGCTGCCGCCGGCGGGCCGGTGACCATCCTGCGGTTCCTGGAACCGGACCTCCCGGACATCGTCTACCTGGAGCAGCTCACCAGCGCCCTGTACCTCGACAAGCGCGCCGAGGTGGAGACGTACATGGTGGTCATGGACCGGCTGTGCGCCGCCGCCGACACCAACGACCGCACCGCCGAGTTCCTCCACCGGCTCCGCCGGGACCTCTGAGACGCGGCACGGCGGGGACCTCCGGGGCCGGGGCGCGGACCGCTCGTGGTCCCGCGCCCCGGCCCCGCGCCGTTCCGCGTCTCCGTCAGACGACCCCCTGGGCCAGCATCGCCTCCGCGACCCGCTCGAAGCCGGCCGCGTTCGCGCCGGTGACGTGGTCGCCGGGCCTTCCGTACCGCTCGGCCGCCTCCTCGCAGGTGCGGTGGATGTCGCTCATGATCGCGCCGAGCTGCTCCTCCACCCGGGAGAAGGACCACTGCTCCCGAGCGGCGTTCTGCCGCATCTCCAGCGCGCTCGTCGCCACACCGCCCGCGTTGGCCGCCTTGCCCGGCCCGAAGGCCACACCGGCCTCCTGGAACACGCGCACCGCCGCCGGGGTGCTCGGCATGTTGGCACCCTCGGCGACAGCCCGCACGCCGTTGCGGACCAGGCTCAGCGCGGCATCCTTGTCCAGTTCGTTCTGCGTCGCGGACGGCAGCGCGACGTCGGCGGGCACGTCCCAGACGCTGCCGCCGTCCACGTACCGGGCAGACGAGCCGCGGCGCTCGGCGTAGTCCGCCACCCGGCCGCGCTCGGCTTCCTTGATCTGCCGGAGCAGTTCCAGGTCCAGGCCCTTCTCGTCGACCACGTAACCGGCGGAGTCCGAGCAGGTCACCACGTGCGCGCCCAGTTGCTGGGCCTTCTGCACGGAGTACAGCGCCACGTTGCCGGACCCGGACACCACCACCTGCCGGCCGTGCAGGTCCTCCCCGCGGGTCGCCAGCATCTCGGCGGCGTACAGGACACTGCCGTAGCCGGTGGCCTCCGTACGGACGGCGGAGCCGCCCCACAGCGCCCCCTTGCCGGTGAGCACGCCGCCCTCCCAGCGGTTGGTGATCCGCCGGTACTGGCCGAACAGGTAGCCGATCTCGCGGCTGCCGACGCCGACGTCCCCCGCCGGGACGTCGGTGTGCTCGCCCAGGTGCCGGTGCAGTTCGGTCATGAACGACTGGCAGAACCGCATCACCTCCAGGTCGGAGCGGCCGCGCGGGTCGAAGTCGCTGCCTCCCTTGCCGCCTCCGATCCCCTGGCCGGTGAGCGCGTTCTTGAAGACCTGCTCGAAGCCGAGGAACTTCACGATCCCCAGGTCGACGGAGGGGTGGAACCGCAGCCCTCCCTTGTACGGGCCCAGGGCGCTGTTGAACTCGACCCGGAAGCCGCGGTTGACCTGCACCTCCCCCGCGGCGTCCACCCAGGGCACCCGGAACATGAGCTGCCGCTCCGGCTCGCACATCCGCTCCACGAGCCTGGACTCCGCCAACTCGGGACGCGCGGCGAGGACGGGAGCAAGCGTCTCCAGCACCTCCCGCACTGCTTGGTGGAATTCCGGCTCCCCCGGGTTGCGGCGCTCGATGTCCGCGTACAGCTCCTCGACACGTGGTGTCACTGCGGCTCCTCCCCCGGCCGACGGGCGGCCGGCTCTGCCCGTCCGGTCGCCAGGCGACCGCACACGATCCGGCCCAGCCTGACGCACCGGAAGCTCCGACCGGTAGTCGTGTGACCGAGCTGACAGCGCGGGCGCCCCGGGGGCGGGCCGCTCGGCGACACGCGGGAGTCGGGGGTGGCAGGGGCGCGAGGGGCCTGAGAGGGCCGGGAACAGCCCCGGAGAGTCAGGCAGCTCTCCAGGGGCCGCTCCGGGCAATGGGGCGTCGTGCCGGTGGCACAGGCGAGCCAGCACCCCCACAGGGCCGGCGCCGCCGCCTAGCTCGCGACACCCCGCTTCCCGCGGGATTGCGGAATTGAGTCTGCCGACAACCCGGGTGCTTTGCACATCGACCGAACAGAATCAGTAACGTTGGGTGTGAGAACAGTGGCAGCATGTGATGTCGCGAGGAGCAGTGACACTGCACTGAAAACCCGCTCACCTGGAACGATGTTCAGACTCGCCCCTTCCGCTTCAATCGACCGGGGTCGGAGGCGCTGAACGGGCCGCTTCGAACACGGCTGAAAGCAATCGGCAACGGCGACGAAACCACTCACCCGGCAGCACTATCCGAGCTGACAGGAGCACATCTGCGCAGCCGGAACACCCGCCCCGCCTGAGCCGAGCGGGCGTCCGAAACACTGCGCCGCGCCGGGCCCCGGACCCCGCGGAGCCGGCGCACACGGGGATCAGCGGTCGGCGGCGATCTGCCGGGCCATCAGCGTGGTCAGCTCGTACGCGGTGTGCGAGGCGGCCACCGCGGTGATCTCCGCGTGATCGTAGGCCGGCGCGACCTCCACCAGATCGGCCGACACCAGGCGGCAGCCCGCCAGCCCGCGCAGGATCTCCAGCAGCTCGCGCGAGGTCAGCCCGCCGGCCTCCGGCGTGCCGGTCCCGGGCGCGTGCGCCGGGTCGAGCACGTCGATGTCGATCGAGACGTAGAGCGGCCGGTCGCCGATCCGCTCCCGCAACTGCTGGGCGACCTCGTCCACCCCCCGGCGCAGCACGTCGGCGGCCGTCACGATGCCGAAACCCATCCGCTCGTCCTCGTCGAGGTCCCGGCGGCCGTAGAGCGGGCCGCGGATGCCGACGTGCGACAGGGCCGAGGTGTCCAGGAGCCCCTCCTCCACCGCGCGCCGGAAGGGGGTGCCGTGGGTGTACTCGGCTCCGAAGTAGGTGTCCCAGGTGTCCAGGTGGGCGTCGAAGTGCAGCAGGGCGACGGGGCCGTGTCTGCGGGCGACGGAGCGCAGCAGCGGAAGGGCGATCGTGTGGTCGCCGCCCAGTGTCATCAGCCGGGCGCCGGTGTCGAGCAGCTCGTCGGCGGCGGCCTGCACTGTCTCCACCGCCTCGTCGATGGCGAACGGGTTGGCGGCGATGTCCCCCGCGTCGGCCACCTGCGCCAGGGCGAACGGCGACGCGTCCTGCGCGGGGTTGTACGGGCGCAGCAGCCGGGACGCCTCCCGGATCGCGTTCCCGCCGAACCGCGCCCCGGGACGGTAGGAGACCCCGGAGTCGAAGGGGACACCGACCACCGCGACATCCGCGTCGCCCACCTCGTCGAGCCGCGGAAGCCGGGCGAAGGTGGCGGGTCCCGCGTAGCGGGGGACCCGGGAGGAGTCGACGGGACCGCGGGGCTGCTGGGGGGTGCTCTCACTGCTCATGGCGTCGAGCCTAGGCAGCCGGGCGGTGGCCGCCACATGGACGTTCCGAAGCGGGCGGACGCCGGCTTTTGGACACCTCGTCCAGCAGTCCGGCGGACCGGCACAATGGTCGGCATGCCTGTGCCCTCCGCGAACACCGCGCCGACCCGTCCCGAGCTCGTCGACCACCTCATACGCACCCGGATCGCCGGGGATGTCGCGACCCCGCGGGAGAACAACCTCGACCACTACCGCAAGCTCTCCAACGGCGACCGCCACTACTGGCTGGGCCTGGAACTCGGTGACCGCTGGACCGACGAGCGGGACGTCCTGACCGTGATGGCGGAACGAGTCGGGGTCGTCGACGACCCGCGGCACCGCAGCGGCCAGGACACGATCGACCCGGACCTGACCGTGGACGCCCTGGACCGGGCCGCCGCACGGCTGCGCAAGGCCGTGGACGGCGCCGAGCGGGTGCTCTTCGCCACCGGCCACCCCGGTGGCCTGCTCGACGTGCACCGCGCCGTCGCCGCCGGGCTGCGAACCGCGGGCTGCGAGGTGCTCCGCGTGCCGCTGGAGGTCTACGCGGACGAGGGCGTGATCGTGCAGCTCGCCGACGTGGCGATGTACGAGCGCGGCGCCTCGTTGTGGCACACCCACTCCCCCGAACCGATGCGGGAGATACTGCGGGTCCTGGAACGCGCCGGGGAGGCGGCCCCCGACCTGGTCTTCGCCGACCACGGCTGGGCCGGCTGCGCGGCCCAGCACGGCATCGACACCGTCGGCTTCGCCGACTGCAACGACCCCGCGCTCTTCCTCGGCGAGGCGGAGGACCGGCTGACCGTCGCCGTCCCGCTGGACGACCACGTCGTGAACCCGCGCTCCTACGAGCCGATGACCGCGTACCTGCTGGCCGCCGCGGGGCTGGACTGAGCCAGGAGCCGTCCGGGGTCGGGACACGGGCGCCGGGGCGCTCGGCAGCCGGGCCCGGGACGGGACGGGACGCTCCGGGGCGGGGTTCCTCAGCGGTCGGCGGGGTGGGGTTCCCCACCGGTCGGCGGGGCGGGCAATCGGACGACGCCCTCCTGGATGACGGTGACCGCCAGCCGTCCGTCGGCGGTGAAGATCCGGCCCCTGCCCAGGCCGCGCCCGCCCTGGGCGGTGGGCGACTCCTGGTCGTAGAGCAGCCAGCCGTCCGCCCGGAAGGGCCGGTGGAACCACATGGCGTGGTCCAGGCTCGCTCCGACCACGTCGCCGACCGCCCAGCCGCCGCGGCCGTGCGCGAGCAGCACGGAGTCCAGCAGCGTCATGTCGGAGAAGTAGGTGGCCAGGCAGGTGTGCACCAGCGGCTGGTCGGCGTCCCCCTGGAGCTTGCCGTCGGTCCGGAACCACACCTGGGAGCGGGGCTCGCGGGGTCGGCCGCCGCCCGCGTACGGCGGTTCGTTGACGTACCGGAGGTCTACGGCCGCCCGCGCCCGGATCAGCCGGTCCGCCACGTCGGGGTCGCTGAACAGGTGGGCGTAGCCGGGGAGCATCTCGGCGGACGTCGGCAGCGACTCCGGGCCGGGTGCCTCGGGCATCGGCTCCTGGTGCTCCAGGCCCTCCTCGTGGACCTGGAAGGACGCCGACAGGTGGAAGATCGGCCGGCCGTGCTGCACCGCGACGACCCGGCGGGTGGTGAAGGAGCGGCCGTCCCGGATGCGGTCCACCGTGTAGACGATGGGCGCCCCGGGGTCGCCAGGCCGCAGGAAGTAGGCGTGCAGCGAGTGCGCCGGACGGTCACCGGGTACCGTCCGGCCCGCCGCGACCAGCGCCTGGGCGGCCACCTGGCCGCCGAACACCCGCGGTACCACGGCCGGTTGGCTGGCGCCGCGGAAGATGTCCTGCTCGATCCGCTCCAGGTCGAGCAGACCGAGCAGCGACTGAAGTGCCTCTGACATCGACGTGCGATCCGAACTCTCTCAGCGTCCCCCCGCGACCGGCCCGTTCACAGGCCCATGGACTTGGCGACGATGGACCGCATCACCTCGCTGGTGCCGCCGTAGATGCGGGTGACACGGGTGTCGGCGTACAGCCGCGCGATCGGGTACTCCCGCATGTAGCCGTAGCCGCCGTGGAGCTGGAGGCACCTGTCGATCACCTTGGCCGCGGCCTCGGTGATGAACAGCTTCGCCGACGCCGCGTCCGCCGCGGTCAGTTCGCCGTGCTCGTGCGCCTCCAGCGCCCGGTCGGCGAAGGACTGCATCGCGTCCACCTCGGCCTTGCAGTCGGCCAGCACGAACTTGGTGTTCTGGAAGGACGCCACCGACTTGCCGAAGACGGTCCGGTCCCGCACGTACTCCTGGGCGAACCGGACGGCTGCGGCCGCCTGCGCGTAGGCGCCGAAGGCGATGCCCAGCCGCTCCTGCGGGAGGTTCTGGCCGAGGTAGCCGAACCCGGCGCCCTCCTCGCCGAGCAGGTCCTCCACCGGCACCCGGACGTCGTTGAAGGAGAGCTCGGCGGTGTCGGAGGCCTTGAGCCCCAGCTTGTCCAGCGTGCGGCCCACGGTGTAGCCCTCGCTCCGGGTGTCGACCACCAGGAGGGAGATGCCGCCTCTGCGGTCCTCCTCGGTGGCCGGGGCGGTGCGGGCGCACACCAGCACCCGGTCCGCCTGGACCCCGCCGGTGATGAAGGTCTTCGCGCCGTTGAGCACGTAGTGGGTGCCGTCCGAGGACAGCTTGGCGGTGGTATTCATCCCGGCCAGGTCCGAACCGGTCCCCGGTTCCGTCATGGCGATGGCCGTCATCAGGTCGCCGGAGACGAAGGGGGGCAGCCAGCGCTGCTTCTGCTCCTCGTTCGCGTACTTCAGGAGGTAGGGAAGGCAGAGCGCGGTGTGCACGCTGGAACCGCCGAAGCTCACCCCGGCCCGGGCGCACTCCTCACTGATCACGGCGCTGAACTTGAAGCTCATCTCGCCCGCACCGCCGTAGCTCTCGGGCACCTCGATCCCGAAGACGCCCAGCTCTCCGAGCTTCTTGTACAGCTCGCGGGGCACGTACCCCTGCTGCTCCCACTCGTGGTAGTACGGCGCCACCTCGGAGGCGATGAACTCGCGGATGGTCTGACGGAACGCTTCGTGGTCCTCGTTGAACACCGTGCGCCGCATGGCACGCCTCCCTGATGGCCCGATGGTCTAAGCGCTTGCTCAGTCGAAAGCTACCCACCCGTCACTTCCCCTGTCCAGGGTCGCCACCACCGGAGCACCGGGCCGGGACGGCCCGGACGCCTTCGTGCCCTGTCGCCTGGCGGTCGGGCGGTGCTCCCGGCGTCCGGCCGCCCTGCCGGTACCGGTACCGGCAGGGACGGGACGAGCACCGCGGCACCTGCTCCCGGCTCCGGGGCGGCGCGAGCCGGACGTCGACGCGAGCCGCCCGAGGGCCCCTACGCCCCCGGAGGGGCCGCACCTTCAGCCACGCCGAACGTCCGCAAGGGTGGCTGCGCCCCGTCTTCCGAGGTTGCGCGGCTTCCGATCGCCGAGGCCGGCAGACCCGGGGGCTCTCGTCTCGGTGCTGAGGCGGCACACGCCGGTCGGCCAGCGGCCAGCGGCCGGAGTCGAGAGCGGGGACGGCCTGCAGGCCGCCTGCAGGCGGCCGAGCACATCTGCCGTGGTACGGGGTGGGTTGCGCCGGGAGTCGACGATCTGCTGCACTGCTACTGCGAAGACCCGTTGCCGGTCGAGATCGGTCCGGGCCAGGATGAAGTCGTCCGCGGAGACGGCTTCGACGTCGCACGGCACCAGTGCCGCCTTGGGAAGACCCACGAGGTAGTCGGTCACGACGAGCTGAGCCCGCGATTCGATCGCGGCGGTACGTACACGCTGGTCGTCCGCGTCGGGAAGCCGGAGTGCCGACCTTCCGGTAGTCGATCCCACCGGCCTCCGGCAGCCCGATCAGGAACGGCCGGGAGACGTTCAGCATGCCGACTGCCTGCTGCGTGGTCAGCTCCGCTGGCGGAACGACTCCTGGAATGTTCAAGGCCCGGCCTGCTCTGCAGGCCGGGCCTTGAACGACGAGGGTGAGTGACGGGACTTGAACCCGCGGCCACCTGGACCACAACCAGGTGCTCTACCAACTGAGCTACACCCACCATGACCGGCTCCGGAAGGCTCTTCCGCACCGGCCGGATACGAGTGTACAGGGTTTTCGGAGGTGCTCGCGCACACCTTTCCACCCTGCACACGAGCCCCGACGAGCCACTCCCGGCTGCGGGCGGGGCGCCCCCGTGGGCCCCCGGCGGGGGCACCCTCACGGCGCCTCGCGGGGCTTTTCCGCCCCCGGCCCACCCTCGCTGCGCCGTGCGCTGCCGCTGGGCGCGCGGGCGCCGTGCGCCCCCGCGTGCAGGGGTCGCTGCCGGAAAGCGGTCAGGCGGCCCCGGGCGCGGGGTCGGCGGGCTCGTGCGGGTTGAGTACGTACTTGGCGGCGACCGCCTTGGCGGTCTCGGAGTCCGGCCCGGGCCGGGGCACGAAGACCGCCTCCCGGTAGTAGCGCAACTCGGCGATGGACTCCTGGATGTCGGCGAGCGCCCGGTGGTTGCCGTTCTTCTCGGGGCTGTTGAAGTAGGCCTTGGGGTACCAGCGCCGGGCCAGCTCCTTGATCGAGGAGACGTCCACGATCCGGTAGTGCATGTGGCCCTCCAGCGAGGGCATGTCCCGCAGCAGGAAGCCGCGGTCGGTGGAGATCGAGTTGCCGCACAGCGGGGCCCGGCCCGCCTCGGGCACCTGGGACCGCACGTACTCCAGCACCCGGGCCTCGGCGTCGGCGAGAGTGGTGCCCGACTGCAGTTCGTCGAGCAGGCCGGACGCGGTGTGCATCTCGCGCACCACCTCGGGCATGCTCTCCAGCGCCTCGGCGGGCGGGCGGATCACGATGTCCACCCCCTCCCCGAGGACGTTCAGCTCAGAGTCCGTGACCAGGGCGGCCACCTCGATGAGCGCGTCGTCGGACAGCGAGAGACCGGTCATCTCGCAGTCGATCCACACCATGCGATCGTTCATGCGAGCACCCTACGTCGGCCATGGCCGGCAGGGCCCTGTCGGGGCGGTCTCCACTCGCGGCGGAGACCGCCCCGCGATCGTCAGGGCAGAGTGCGCCCCCGCTGGTGCGGCAGCCGCGGCGCGTAGAGGTCGGGGTCGGGGCTGCCGCCGGGCTCCGACGCCGGCGCGGTGACCAGGCTGCGGGCAAAGAAGTCCGCCGGCTCCACCTTGCCGTGCCTCCCGCCGCGCGGCGGGAGTTCCGTCCGGGCGTGCGCCCGGGAGCGGGGCACCCGCAGCTCTCCCGGTGTCGCGCCCTCCGCACCGTCCGCCGGGTCCCCGCCGGGCCCCATCGGGCGCCGGGCCCGGTACGCGGCCCGGTAGGCTGCCGGCGAGGCGCCGAGCTGGCGGCGGAAGTGCCCGCGCAGCGCGACCGGCGAGCGGAAGCCGCAGCGGGCCGCCACCTCGTCGACGGAGTAGTCGGTCGTCTCCAGCAACCGCTGGGCCTGGAGCACCCGCTGGGTGATCAGCCATTGCAACGGTGCGCTGCCAGTGAGCGACCGGAACCGGCGGTCGAAGGTGCGTCGGCTCATGTAGGCACGGGCGGCGAGCGTCTCCACGTCGAACTGCTCGTGCAGGTGCTCCAGCGCCCAGGCCACCACTTCGGCGAGCGGATCGGTGCCGATTTCCTCCGGTAAAGAGCGGTCGAGCCGGTGCAGCTGCCCCACCTCGTTGGTGTGGCCCCGGCGCGGGGGGACGACCAGACGCCGGGCGAGCGCCCCGGCGGCCTCGGCACCATGGTCGGCCCGTACCACGTGCAGGCACAGGTCGATGCCGGCGGCCGTCCCGGCCGAGGTCAGGATGTCCCCGTCGTCCACGAACAGTTCGCGCGGGTCGACGTGGACGGCCGGGTACCGCTTGGCGAGCGTCGGCGCGTACATCCAGTGCGTGGTGGCCGGGCGCCCGTCCAGCAGGCCGGCCGCCGCCAGGACGAACGCGCCGGTGCAGAGCCCCATGACGCGGGCCCCCTCGCTGTGCGCCCGGCGCAGTGCCTCCAGCGCCGCCGACGGCGGCGGCTGGGTGATCGAACGCCAGGCGGGCACGACGACCGTGCCCGCCCGGGAAATCGCGTCCAGCCCGTACGGTGCGGACAGCTCCAGTCCGCCCGTCGTGCGCAGCGGCCCGTCCTCGCCGGCGCACACGAGCAGCCGGTAGCGGGGCACGCCTGCGTCCTGCCGGTCGACGCCGAAGACCGAGAGCGGGATCGAGCTCTCGAATATCGGGCCTCCGCCGAACAGCAGCACCGCGACGATCTCGCGGCGGCGCCGGGCGGCCAGCTTCCGGATAGGCGCGGGGCCGTGCGGTGGGTCCTGGCTCATGTCTCTAAGCCCCCCTCAGTGGTCGCTTCCTCTCGGTCCTGCACGGTTTCCCCCGCCGTGTTTCACCAAGATCGAATCTACTGCGTCGGATGGTGCTGACGGGACAACTTCATCACCCAGCGCTATGTCGATAAGACAACTTGGCGTAAAGCATTCGATCACGAAGCGTTTCACTCGTCAGCGCCCCTGGGAAGTACGCCTGACCGAGTGAACCGCCGCCCATGGGATGCATACACCCGTGACGCTCCTTTCAACCCAGGTGAGAGGGGTGACTCGCCCTCGTTCGCCAAGGTGTGTACCACCGAAGCAAGTTGGCCGAAAAGAGCGTCGGTTCAGTGGTGCTCCTGGTCAGCCACGAGCGTACGCCCTGCGCACAGCCCCGGCAGGGGTCGCGTCGCAGCCCGCTCGTGCCCGATCACCGTACGACGGGCGCCCGTCGCGCGGGCGGGTCCGCCCGGGCGGACCGGACGGGACGTCCGACCTTCCGCCGTCGGCGCCCGTCCCGGGCGTCCCGCCTCCCCGCCCGCGGGATCCGGCCGGGCCGCGGCGCCGGTCGTTGCACGATGCGCCGGGCTCCGGCATGCTTCGCCCTCAGCCCCTGGGCACCGGGGGCGTGGCGCCGTACTCTTGGGGTAAGGCGTTGGAAAGATGTTTCCCGGACCTTTATTTAGCCCGCAACCAACCGCCGTCCCTCCGCACGAGGACCCTTTCGCCGAGACGCCAATGGCCGGACACGAGATCCCCGACCCCGCGGACCGCAAACCGGTCGCCGACCCCGCGGCGCGACCCGATGCGGCGGAAGAGCTGCGCCGGTCCAGCGATCCGGCGTTCCAGCACGGCGTGGTCGTGGGCTTCGACGGCTCCACCTCCAGCGAGCGCGCCCTCGCCTACGGCATCGGGATGGCCAGGCGATCCGGCTCCGGGCTCATCATCGTCCACGTCGCCAACCGCCTCCCCACGACCGTCTGGGCCGGCTGCGAGCCGCCGGTCTTCGTGGACGTCCCGGACCACCGCACCGAGGTCCTGGGGCTGGAACTCGCCTGCGCGGACTACCTCGCGGAGGTGCCGTGGATCCTGGTCGAGCGCGGCGGCGACATCTGTCACGAACTGGAGGAGGTCGGGCGGGAGTACGAGGCCGACGCGATCGTGGTCGGCTCCACCCACGGCCTGGCCGGACGGATCTTCGGCTCGGTGGCCGGTCGGCTGGCACGGCGCGCCCAGCGGCCGGTCGTCGTCATCCCCTGAGCCCTCTCTCGGCCGAGCCCCCTCGCGGCGGGCTCGGGACCCGGTGCGGGCCTCCCACCGCGCCGCCCGGGGCCCTTCGAGGGCCCCGCCGCGGGCCTTCCCGGAATTTCTCGCCGCCGAAGGGTGCATTCTGTACCGGTAGCGGGCATAGAGCAGGCAACGTGCTGCCGTACGGGGGGTGACGGTCCCCGGCCGGCAGCCTCCCGCCGGCGTGATGGGCGACACCGGCGAAGAGGAGGGGCCCGCCCCGCGTCTGGTGGCACCGGAGCGGGCCCTTCCTGCGCGGCGCTCCCCGGAGCGCCGCGCGGCGGGGGCCGCCCGCAGCCCCCGCCGGATCACTCCACCGTGACGGACTTCGCCAGGTTGCGGGGCTTGTCGATGTCCCGGCCGAGCGCCAGCGCCGTGTGGTAGGCGAGGAGTTGCAGCGGGATCCCCATCAGGATCGGGTCCAGCTCCACCTCGTTCCGCGGGACGACAAGGGTGTGGTCCGCCTTCTCCTGCGGGCTGTGCGCGACCGCGAGGATCCGGCCCTGCCGGGCCTTGATCTCCTCCAGGGTCGCGCGGTTCTTCTCCAGCAGGTCGTCGTCGGGCAGGACGGCCACCGTCGGCACGGCGGGCTCGATCAGGGCGAGCGGCCCGTGCTTCAGCTCGGAGGCCGGGTAGGCCTCCGCGTGAATGTAGGAGACCTCCTTGAGCTTCAACGAGGCCTCGCGCGCCACCGGGTAGCCGCGCACCCGGCCGACGAACATCATCGACTTGGACTGGGCGTACTCTGCCGCGAGCCGCTCGATCTCCGCCTCGCCCGCCATCACCTCGGCGATCTGGGCGGGGAGTCGGCGCAGCCCGGCGATGACGCGCTTGCCGTCCGCCACCGAGAGGTCCCTGATACGGCCCAGATGCAGGGCGAGCAGCGCGAACGCCACAGCGGTGTTGGTGAAGCACTTGGTGGAGACGACGCAGACCTCCGGCCCCGCGTGCACGTAGACGCCGCCGTCGGTCTCCCGGGCGATCGCGCTGCCCACCACGTTGACCACGCCGAGGACCCGGGCGCCCTTGCGCTTGAGCTCCTGGACGGCGGCGAGGGTGTCGTAGGTCTCGCCGGACTGGCTGACCGCGATGTACAGCGTGTCCGGGTCGACGACGGCGTTGCGGTAGCGGAACTCGCTGGCCGGTTCGGCGTCTGCGGGGATTCTGGCCAGCTCCTCGATCAACTGAGCCCCGATCATGCCGGCATGGTAGGCCGAACCGCAGCCGAGGATCTTCACCCGGCGGACCCCGCGGGCCTCCCGGGCGTCCAGGTTGAGCCCGCCCAGGTGCACGGTGGCGAACCGGTCGTCGATCCGACCGCGCAGCACCCGGTCGACGGCGTCGGCCTGCTCGGCGATCTCCTTGTGCATGTAGGTCTCGTGGCCGCCCATGTCGTACGACTCGGCGGCCCACTCGACGGTCTCCGGCGAGGTGGAGGTACGGGAGCCCTCGGTGGTGTAGGTGCGGTAGTCGTCCGCCTTGATGGTGGCCATCTCGCCGTCGTTGAGCGTGACGACCTGCCGGGTGTGCGAGACGAGCGCGGCCACGTCGGACGCGAACAGCATCTCGTGCTCGCCGACTCCCAGCAGCACCGGCGAGCCGTTGCGGGCGACGACGATCCGGTCGGGGAAGTCGGCGTGCAGCGCGGCGATGCCGTAGGTGCCCTCGATGACGGAAAGGGCCTCGCGGACCTTCTCCTCCAGCGTCTCCGCCTGGGCGCGGGCGATCAGATGGGCGAGCACCTCGGTGTCGGTCTCGGAGGCGAAGGCGACACCGTCCGCGACCAGTTTGGCGCGCAGCTCGTCGGCGTTGTCGAAGATGCCGTTGTGGACGACGGCCACGCGGCCCTCGACGTCCGTGTGCGGGTGGGAGTTCTCGTCGCTGGGGGCGCCGTGGGTGGCCCACCGGGTGTGGGCGATGCCGGTGGTGCCGGCGAAGCGCTTGGGGACCCGGGCCTCCAGTTCGCGCACCCGGCCCTTGGCCTTGGCCGTCTTCAGCCCGCCGCTGCGGCCGGTGCCGCTGCTGTGGATGGCGATGCCCGCCGAGTCGTACCCGCGGTATTCCAGGCGCTGGAGTCCTTCGAGGAGCAGCGGCGCCACATCCCGTTTGCCGATGTATCCCACGATTCCGCACATAAGCACTTCTCCTCGTCGACGTTCTTCTTCGTGCCCGGCGCCGCTCCCCGCTCCGTGAGCCCACGTCCGGCCCTCTGCGGACCGGCCGCGGCTGGGTTCAGCCGTAGACGATGCGGCGCAGCTGCCGCAGCGACAGCGGGGGCGGCGCGACCGCCCGCCGAGGCAATTCCGCGGTGATCTGCTGGAAGATCGCCGGATTGGCGAGGCCGCCGGACTGGAGCTCCCGGTGCCGGCGGCGGACGAACTCCTCCACCGTCTCGTCGAAGTAGGCGAGCACGTCGAGCACCACCCGGACTGCTTCGCCGCGCTGGAGCGTGGTGCTGCGGACCAGGTGGTCGACGAGATCGTCATGCTGACGGCGATCGAGCACCCGTTGATAGTGCGGGGCCGGAGGGGCTTTTGCAAGAATCCTGCCCGGATTCGGGCACAAGTGCACTCATCTGCAGGAGGGAGGGCGCGCCCGCGGCTCCGTACGTGGCGCCCGGGACGCGCCCGCTCCCCGCCGCACCCGGGTGAGGGTCCGGAACCGGGCTCAGAAACGTTCGAGGAGGGACCGCTTGGCGATGGCGAACTCCTCGTCCGTCAGCACCCCGGACCGGTGCAGCTCCCCGAGTTCCCGCAACCGCCGCAGCAGCGCGTCGTGGTCGGACCCGTCGGACGGACCGGCACCGCCTGCGGCGCCCGGTGCCCCCACCGGGGGCACCGCGGGCACCGCGCGGTCCGCTGGCGGCGCCCCCCGCCCCCGGAGCCGCCTCCACCGCCACGGGGCCGTGCGGGTGCGGCAGCCGGGCCGTCACGGCCGCGGCGAAGAGGGCGGACTCGGCGGTCTCCCGGGCCTCCCGGAAGCCCCAGAGCACCACACAGTTCGGATCGTGGTCCGGCTTCACCGCCGCGACCCCCGGGCCCTTCGGGGTGAAGCGCACCCAGCCGCTCTCCCAGCCGGGCTTCGACCACTCGATACCGGCGAGGTCCCGGAGCAGCAGCCCGCGTCCGCGCCCCGGCACCAGCCCCCGTCGAAGGTCCAGGCTCCACCGTTCTGGATGATCTCCGCCATGCACCGATTGTCTCAGGACGGACCGAGACCCAACTCCCTCGCGACGAGCATGCGCTGAACCTCGCTGGTGCCCTCGCCGATCTCCAGGATCTTGGAGTCCCGCCACATCCGGGCCACCGGGTACTCGTTCATGAACCCGTAGCCGCCGTGGATCTGGGTGGCCTCCCGGGCGTTGGTCACCGCGATCTCCGAGGAGTACAGCTTGGCCAGCGCCGCCTCCTTCTTGAACGGTTCCCCAGCCAGCAGCCGCGAGGCGGCGTCCCGCCAGGAGAGCCGTGCGGTGTGCGCCCGCATCTCCATATCGGCGAGCTTGAACTGGATCGCCTGGTTGTCGCCGATCGGGCGGCCGAAGGCGGTACGGGTACGAGCGTAGGAGAGCGACTCGTCGACGCAGCCCTGGGCGAGCCCGGTGGCCAGAGCGGAGATGGCGATCCGGCCCTCGTCGAGGATCCGCAGGAACTGCGCGTAGCCGCGGCCCTCCTCGCCGAGCAGGTTCGCGGCCGGCACCCGGACGTCCTGGAAGGACAGCTCGCGAGTGTCCGAGGCGTTCCAGCCGACCTTGGAGTACGGCGCGGCGACGCCGAAGCCGGGCGTCCCGGAGGGGACGATGATCGACGAGATCAGCGGCGCGCCGTCGTCCTTGCGGCCGGTGACGGCGGTGACGGTGACCAGTCCGGTGATGTCGGTGCCGGAGTTGGTGATGAAGCACTTGGTGCCGTTGATCACCCACTCGTCGCCGTCGCGCACCGCGGTGGTCCGGGTGCCGCCCGCGTCGGAGCCGCACTCCGGCTCGGTGAGGCCGAAGGCGCCGAGCAGTTCGCCGGAGCACAGCCGGGGCAGCCACTCCCGCTTCTGCTCCTCGGTGCCGAAGCGGTGGATCGGCATCGCCCCCAGCGAGACGCCCGCCTCCAGGGTGATCGCCACCGAGGAGTCGACCCTGGCCAGTTCCTCCAGGGCCAGGCCGAGCGCCAGGTAGTCGCCGCCCATGCCGCCGTACTCCTCGGGGAACGGCAGGCCGAAGAGGCCCATCCGGCCCATCTCACGGACGATCTCGTAGGGGAACTCGTGCCGCTCGTAGAGGTCGCCGATCTTCGGGGCGACCACCTCGTGTGCGAACTCCTCGACGGTCCGGCGAAGTTGCTCGTGCTCGGGGGTGAGCCTGTGGTCCAGGGCCATGGGTCACTGCTCCTTGTGGGAGAGGGCGCGTACGGTGCGGGACGGACTGGGCCGGCCCAGGTGCTCCGCCATCCAGTCGCTGGTGGCGACGAGGCGGTCGAGGTCGACACCGGTCTCGACACCGAGACCGGTCAGCATCCACACGAGGTCCTCGGTGGCGAGGTTCCCGGTGGCGCTCCCGGCGTACGGGCAGCCGCCGAGGCCGCCGGCGGAGGCGTCCACGGTGGTGACGCCATGCCGCAGTGCGACGAGGGTGTTGGCCAGGGCCTGGCCGTAGGTGTCGTGGAAGTGCACCGCGAGCCGGTCGGCGCCGATGCCCTCGGCGTCCAGTGCGGTCAGCAGTGCGGACACCTGGCCCGGGGTGGCGACGCCGATGGTGTCGCCGAGGCTGAGCTCCTCGCACCCCATGTTCCGCAGCAGTCGGCAGACGTCGACCACCTGCGCGGCCGGTACGGCGCCCTCCCAGGGGTCGCCGAAGCACATCGACAGGTAGCCGCGCACCCGCGCTCCGGCCTCCCCTGCCTCGGCGACCACCGGCGCGAACATCGCCAGCGACTCCTCCACCCCGCGGTTGAGGTTGGCCCGGGCGAAGGACTCGGTGGCGCTGGCGAAGACGGCGACGTCGCGGGCGCCGAGGGCCAGCGCGCGGGAGAGGCCACGGGCGTTGGGGACGAGCACCGGCAACCGCACCCCGGCCAGCTCCGCCGGGGCGTCCGGACCGGTCAGCCGCGGGTAGAGCTGCTCCGCGTCCGCCAGCTGCGGCACCCAGCGGGGATGGACGAAGCTGGTCGCCTCGACGGTGGTGAGTCCGGCTCCGGCGAGCCGCCGGACGAACTCCGCCTTCACCTCGACCGGTACCACCCGCTGCTCGTTCTGCAGGCCGTCGCGCGGCCCGACCTCGTGGATGCGCACCCGGGCGGGCAGGCCGTCCAGCGGGACGCGCATCGGCAGTCCGTCCGTCATCGGGGCTCCTCCTCCGGCTCCTCCGGCAGTGGCTCGACGACGGCGAGCACCTGGTCCATCGCGACGGTGCTGCCGGCGGTGACGTCGAGTTCGGTGACGGTGCCCGCGAAGGGCGCGCTGATGACGTGCTCCATCTTCATCGCCTCGACGATCAGCAGGGCCTGCCCGGCCGCCACCTGCTCACCGGCCGCGGCCTTGACCACGGTGACGGTGCCGGGCATCGGCGCGGTGAGCGCGTCGCCCGCGGCGCCGCCGGCGGCACGCAGCGCGGCGGCCACCGGGTCGTGCTCCCGGAGCAGCCAGGCGGCGCCGTCCCGGCCCAGCCAGTGGCCGCCGCCCTCCGCGGCGCGGTCGAAGGTGACCGCGATGCCCTGCCACTCCAGCCGCACCCGGCCCTCTCCGGCCGCGGTGAGCCGGGCCGCGACGGCGGGTGCCTCCGCCTCCACCCCGGGTCGGTCGGACCGGTCGGGGAAGCGGACCTCGGCGGCTTCGGCGGAACCGCGCACCGCGACCGTCACCGGGTCGTGGCCGGGCGCCTTCAGCCGGTGCGGCACCCAGGCCGCGTCGGCGCCCAGCCGCCAGCCGGAGGGGACCGAGAACGGGTCCGTCCAGACGCCGGGGGCGGGTCGCGGGGTGGCGGCGGCGGTGCGCAGCAGGGCGACGGCGGCGTACACCTCGTCCGGGACGCCCTTCGGCACCATCGAGGCGGCGTCCCGGTCCACCAGCCCGGTGTCCAGCTCGCCCGCGACGACCGCGGGGTGCGCCAGCAGGGCGCGCAGGAAGGCGGTGTTGGTGTCCAGGCCGAGTACGGCCGTGTCCGCCAGTGCGGACCGCAGCCGGCGGACCGCGCTCGCGCGGTCCGGGCCGTACGCGACAACCTTGCCGAGCATGGGGTCGTAGTGGGTGCCGACCTCGGTGCCGATGGTGAGCCCGGAGTCCACCCGGACGCCCTCGCCGTCCGGTTCACGCAGGCGCAGCACCCGGCCCGCGGAAGGCAGGAAGTCCACTCCTCCGGCGCCGTCCGCCCGGGCGGTCTCGGCGCAGATCCGGGCCTCCACCGCGTGGCCGCGGACGGCGACGTCGTCGGTGGTGAAGGACAGCGGCTCCCCCGCCGCGACCCGCAGCTGCCACTCGACGAGGTCGATACCGGTGACCAGCTCGGTGACCGGGTGCTCGACCTGGAGCCTGGTGTTCATCTCCATGAAGAAGTACGCCGAGGGGTCGTCGCCCGGCACGATGAACTCGACGGTGCCGGCGCCCCGGTAGCCGCACGAGCGGGCCGCGTCCACCGCGGCCGCGCCCATCGCGGCCCGGGTGGCGGGGTCGAGGAACGGGCTGGGCGCCTCCTCGATGATCTTCTGGTGCCTGCGCTGGAGCGAGCACTCGCGCTCGCCGAGGTGGACGACGTTGCCGTGGCCGTCGGCGAGCACCTGGATCTCGATGTGCCGGGGGCGGTCGATCCAGCGCTCCACCAGCAGGGTGTCGTCGCCGAAGGAGCCTTGGGCCTCACGGCGGGCGGCGGCGATCTCCTCGGCCAGCCGGGCGGCGTCCCGAACCAGGCGCATCCCCTTGCCGCCACCGCCCGCCGAGGGCTTGAGCAGCACCGGCATGCCGATCTCCCGCGCGGCGGACGCGAGTTCGGCGTCGCCGAGCCCGCTGCCGGAGGAGCCGGGCACCACCGGCACCCCCGCGGCGGCGACGGTCTCCTTGGCCCGGATCTTGTCGCCCATCAGCTCGATCGCCGCCGCCGGCGGGCCGATCAGGACGAGGCCGGCATCGGTGACGGCACGGGCGAAGGCGGCGTTCTCGGCCAGGAAGCCGTACCCCGGGTGCACGGCGGAGGCCCCGGTGCGGGCGGCCGCATCCAGCAGCCGCTCGGTGCACAGGTAGCTCTCCTCGGCGGCGGCCGGGCCGATCCGCACGGCGGTGTCGGCCTCCCGCACGTGCCGGGCGTCGGCGTCCGCGTCGCTGTGGACGGCGACCGCGCGGACCCCCTGCCGTCGCAGGGTGCGGATGATCCGGACGGCGATCTCGCCCCGGTTGGCGATCAGTACGGTGTCGAACATCCGAAGGGTTCCCCTCACATCCGGAAGACGCCGAAGCCGCGGTCGCCGAGCGGCGCGTTGGCGCAGGTGGTCAGTGCCAGGCCCAGCACCATGCGGGTCTCCAGCGGGTCGATCACGCCGTCGTCCCAGAGCCTGGCGGTGGCGTAGTAGGCGTTGCCCTGGCTCTCGTACTGCGCGCGGACCGGCTCCTTGAGCGCCTCCTCGTCGGCGGTGCTCCACTCCTCGCCACGGGCCCTGAGCCGGTCGCCCCGGACGGTGGCCAGCACCGAGGCCGCCTGCTCGCCGCCCATGACGGAGATCTTGGCGTTCGGCCACATCCACAGGAAACGGGGCGAGTAGGCCCGGCCGCACATCGAGTAGTTGCCCGCCCCGTAGCTGCCGCCGACGACGACCGTCAGCTTGGGGACCCGGGTGCAGGCGACCGCGGTGACCATCTTGGCGCCGTGCTTGGCGATGCCGCCGGCCTCGTAGTCCCGGCCGACCATGAAGCCCGAGATGTTCTGGAGGAAGAGCAGCGGGATGCCGCGCTGGTCGCACAGCTCCACGAAGTGGGCGCCCTTCTGGGCCGACTCGGAGAACAGGATGCCGTTGTTGGCGACGATGCCCACCGGGTGCCCGTGGATCCGGGCGAAGCCGGTGACGAGGGTGGTGCCGTACTCGGCCTTGAACTCGGCGAAGCGCGAGCCGTCGGTGATCCGGGCGATGATCTCGCGGACGTCGTACGGGGTACGGGAGTCCACCGGCACCACGCCCGGCAGTCCCTCCGGGTCGACGGCCGGTTCCTCGACGGCCTCCACCGACCAGGGCAGCGGCCCGCGCGCGGGCAGGGTCCCGACGATGTTCCGGACGATCCGCAGCGCGTGGGCGTCGTCCTCGGCGAGGTGGTCGGTGACCCCGGAGATCCGGGAGTGCACCTCGCCGCCGCCCAGCTCCTCGGCGGTGACGACCTCACCGGTGGCGGCCTTCACCAGGGGCGGGCCGCCGAGGAAGATCGTCCCCTGGCCGCGGACGATCACCGCCTCGTCGCTCATCGCCGGCACGTAGGCGCCCCCGGCCGTGCAGGACCCCAGGACGGCGGCGATCTGCGGGATGCCGGCGGCGGACATCCGGGCCTGGTTGTAGAAGATCCGGCCGAAGTGCTCGCGATCGGGGAAGACCTCGTCCTGCATCGGCAGGAAGGCGCCGCCGGAGTCCACCAGGTACAGGCAGGGCAGCCGGTTCTCCAACGCCACCTCCTGCGCCCGCAGGTGCTTCTTCACCGTCATCGGGTAGTAGGTGCCGCCCTTGACCGTGGCGTCGTTGGCGACGATCACCGCCTCCCGGCCGGAGACCCGGCCGATTCCGGCGATCACCCCGGCGGCCGGTGCCGCGTCCTCGTACATCCCCTCGGCGGCGAGCGGGGCCAGTTCCAGGAAGGGGGAGCCGGCGTCGAGCAGGGTGTCGACCCGCTCGCGGGGCAGCAGCTTGCCGCGGGCGGTGTGCCGCTCCCGCGCTGCGGGACCGCCGCCCGCCCGGGCTCGCGCGAGCCTCTCCCGCAGCTCTCCGGCCAGTGCGCGGTGCGCGGCGGTGTTGGCCCGCCACTCCTCGGAGGCCGAATCCGCGGTGCTGCTCAGCGGCACTGCCTGCTCCATGGGAGGGAGCCCCCTCGCTCGAAGTTAATAACCGTTAACCCATCCTGCCGGGCCAGGTTAACGCCGACTAACCCCGGTGTCTACAATCGCCGGTATGAGCACGAGCACCCGGGCCAGGGGCGGCGCCGCGGCCGGCCCGCCCAGCCGACGCGAGCAGATCCTGGGCGAGGCCGCCCGCCTCTTCGCCGAGCGCGGCTTCCACGGCGTGGGCGTGGACGAGATAGGCGCCGCGGTGGGCATCAGCGGCCCCGGTCTGTACCGGCACTTCGCGGGCAAGGACGCGATGCTCACCGAACTGCTCGTGGGCATCAGCGAGCGACTGCACGAGGGCGGGCGGCAGCGGCTGGCCGCGGCGGCAGCGGCCGGCCTTCCCCCGGGCGCGACGCTCGACGCGCTCATCAGCGGCCACATCGACTTCGCCCTGGACGACCGGGCGCTGATCACCCTGCACGACCGCGAACTCGGCCAGCTCTCCGGAGAGGACCGCCGACGCGTCCGGCGGCTCCAGCGCCAGTACGTCGAACTGTGGGTGCCGGTGGTCAGCGAGGTGCACCCCGGCGTGCCGGAGCCCCGGGCCAGGGCCGCTGTGCACGCGGTCTTCGGACTGCTGAACTCCACCCCGCACCTGAGCCGCCCCGCCGCCCTGCCCGGCCGATCGGACACCGCCACCCTGCTGCACCGGCTGGCTCGCGGCGCGTTCGCCGCCGCCGACCCGGCCGCCGCTCCGACGGGCGGGCCGGCCGCCGCTCCTCGCTGACCGCCGCCCCCGCTGCGGGCGCCGGGCGGAGTCGACACGGGCCGGTGTCCGGTGGCTCAGTCCAGCCGGACGCCGCGCGCGGCCAGGTACGCGACCGGATCGATGTCCGTCCTGTAGTGGCGCGTGGTCCGGACCTCGAAGTGCAGGTGGGGGCCGGTCACCCGGCCGGTGGCCCCGGAGTCGCCGAGCCGGTCCCCGGCGCCCACCCGCTCCCCCGGTTTCACGGCGGTCCTCGACAGGTGGGCGAAGAGGACGAAGTGGCCGTCGTCCATCCGGACCACGACCGCGTTGCCGTAGTCGCCGTACTCCCGGGCGAGGTCCACCGTGCCCGGCCCGATGCCGGACACCCGGGTCCCGCTGGGCACGGCGAAGTCGATACCGGTGTGGTGGCCGGCGAGCCAGTCGCCGGCGACGCCGTACCCGGCGGAGACCGGGTACGCGGCAGCCAGCGGGGCGGACCACGTCCCCGGCGCCCCGGCGGCGGTGCCCCACGGCCGGGCCCGATCGGCTCCCGCCGTCCCCGCCGCGGCCTGCTGCGCGCCCCCGAGCACCGGCACCAGGGCGAGGGCCGCGAGTGCTCCGCCGCGCAGCACGCCCCGCCGCGACAGCGCCGTCCGTTCGTCTTCACGTGGTGTACACATCAGGCCGTCCTCCTGTGCAGCGAAGCCATCACTTGTGAGGACACGTCAACAACGGGGGTGGTGCATCTCGTGGGAAGACCCCCGAAGGGCCGAACGGCGTACCGCCGCGCCCTGGGCGGATCGTCAAGGTCCGGTCCGGAGAGGCGGGTTGGCGAAGCAGGAGGTCCAAGCGCGCATGCACCCCCGTACAGGTGAATGGAGTGGACCACCGCCCAATGAAGTGGGCGGTCGCTTCTGCTGACGGTACGGCAGCTCATCCGGAGTCAGCCCACGGCGCGGTCGCTTGCGTCCGGGAGGGGCGGGGCCCGGCCTCAGGCCAGGGACGAGGGGGAGGCGGGCCGGGTCACTCGCACCACCACAGGACGCACTCCTCGTCCGCGGGCGGCGGATCGCCGTCGCCCGGCTCGTCCGAGGGTGAGGGCTCCTCGGACGGGTCGGCGGTCTGCGAGGGCGTGCCGTCGTCCCCGGGGCCCTCCTCGCCCTCCTCCGGGGGCGACCCGACCGGCTCGGAGGCCGGGGGCTGCGGAGTCCGGGAGGGCTGCGCCCCGCCGGGTTCCTCGGACGGCGACGCGTCGGTGTCCGACTCCTCGGCCGAAGGTGACGCGGACGTCCCGGAATCCGTGGGGGACGCCTCCCCCGAGGGGCTCTCCTCCTCCTGCACCGGCACCGCGGCTTTGGTCTCCTGCGGCTCCGCCGCGGGCGTCGGGGCGGAACTCGGCTTGGCCCCGGGCTCCCCGGCGGGCAGCACATCGCCGGCCTCCACGGCTACCCCGGCGAGAACCGCGCCGAACAGCAGCGCCCCGATGGCCGTCCGCCGCCTCCTGGCCCGACGGGAGGCCCGATGCAGCGGGCGCCCGGGCCTGCCCCCCGACGGGTGGGGCAACTCCTCCGGGCGCGACGGCTCCTGCGGGTGCGGCGTCTGCTCCGGACCCGGACCCGCGGAGCCCTGCGTCCCGGCCTCGGCTGACGGCGCCTGCCCCACCACCGGCAGCGGCCGGGTCGAGTGCCCGTCGGGCTGGACGGCTCCGCAACCGGGACACACCAGCGCACCGTTCAGGTGGCGGCGGCAGGTCGGGCAGTAGTCCACGGGCCGACTCCATCGGGTGGGCAGCGTTGAGCGGTTACCCTACTGGGCGGTTTTCGAGCCATCGCCCCTGCCCCCGGACGCTGTTCGATTCCGGCAGGTTCGCCCGTACGCGTCCCCCGAGCGGTGTCCGTACCGCCGCCCGGCAGGGTGGGCGCGGCTCCGCTCGGGTCGACGGCGCTGCCGCGGCGGTGGTTCACCCCACCCGCCGCTCCGCGTCCCGGCGGGGCCGCGTGCTGTCGCCGTCAGGACGACCGGCGGTGGACGAGTTCGGTGGGCAGCAGCGTGCTGCGGCTGACCGGCAGCGGCACCGCCGGGTCGTCGCGCGCGGCCAGGCGCTCCAGCAGCAGCCGTGCCATCTCCCGGCCCATCTCCTCCATCGGCTGCCGGACGCTGGTGAGCGGCGGGTCCATGTGCCGGGCCACCGAGGAGTCGTCGAAGCCGACCAGTGCCACGTCCTCGGGGACGGCACGGCCGGCCTCGCGCAGCGCCAGCCGGGCCCCGGACGCGGTCAGGTCGGAGGCGCAGAACACCGCGTCCAGGTCCGGACGGCGACGCAGCAGTTCTCCCGTCGCCCGGTGGCCGGACTCCTCGGTGAAGTCCCCGTAGACGACCAGGGACTCGTCCGGTGGGCAGCCGGCGGCCCGCAGCGCGGCCCGGTACCCGTCCAGCCGGCAGCGGGCGACGTACATGTCCGGCGGGCCCGTGACGGTGGCGATGGTGCGGCGGCCGCGGGCGAGCAGGTGCGCCACCGCGGCCCGCGCGCCCCCGTGGTTGTCGCAGTCGACGAAGCTCGCCGTCTCCTCCAGCGACCGCCTGCCGCCGAGCACGGCCGGCATGCCGATGGAGTCCAGCAGCTCGGGGAGCGGGTCGTCGGCGTGCACCGAGACCAGCAGCACGCCGTCCACCCGGTGCGCGGAGGCGTACTGGGCGAAGCGCTCGCGCTCCTTGCGGTCGCGGATCAGCGTCAGCAGCAGTTGAAGGTCCGCGTCCGCGAGGGCGGAGCCGACTCCGCGGACGATCCCGGAGAAGTACGGCTCCACGAAGAGCCGGTTCTCGTGCTCCGGGACGACGAGTGCGATGGCGTCCGTACTGCCGGCCGCCAGCGCCCGGGCGGCCCGGTTGGGGACGTAGCCCAGTTCGGCCACCGCCGACTGGACGGCCGCGCGGGTCTGCTCACTGACCCGGGGGGAGCCGTTGATCACCCGGGAGACCGTGCCGCGCCCCACCCCCGCCAGGACCGCGACCTGCTCCAGAGTCGGCCTGCGGCGCCCGGTGCCACGCATCACCACGTCTGCCTCCCCCTGCCCGTACTCGGATGCGCCCGATCATTCCACCAACCACGGGCTGTCCCGCAACAGGTCCGGCCGTTGCCTTGACACTCCGGAAGCAGTCGGCGACTGTTCAACCCGTCATCCTGAGCGGGAGCGCTCCCATACTCCCTTCGCCACCCCCCTTCACTTCACATCCCGTACGTCGGGAGGGACGCGATGTACAGCAGGACCCGCACATCCCCGTATCGTCCGATCGCCCGCGGCCTGGCCGCGGGCGCGGCCGTCGCCCTGAGCACCGCCCTGCTGGCCGGCTGCGCCGCGGAGGACCCGCGGCCGGTGGCCGCCAGCGGCACGGAGCCGATAACCGTCTCCGTCGGCGTGTTCGGCGTGTTCGGCTACGAGCAGGCCGGACTCTACGAGGAGTACGAGGAGCTCAACCCGCACGTGACGATCGAGGAGAACTCCGCCGAGCGGAACGAGGACTACTACCCCGCGCTGCTCGACAGCCTCTCCACGGGCGGCGACCTGAACGACGTGCAGGCCGTCGAGGTGGCGAACATCAACGAGCTGACCTCCGCCCACGCGGACGACTTCGTCGACCTCGCGGAGGCACCCGGCGTCGAGCAGGAGAGCTTCCTGCCGTGGAAGTGGGACCAGGCGACCTCCGGGGACGGCCGGGTCATCGGGGTCGGCACGGACACCGGACCGATGGGCGTCTGCTACCGCAAGGACCTCTTCTCGCAGGCCGGACTGCCCACCGACCGCGAGGAGGTCGGCGCGCTGTGGGCGGGCGACTGGGCCGACTACGTCGCCACCGGCGAGCGGTACACGGCGAACGCCCCGGAGGGCACCTCCTTCATGGACGGTGCCGCAGGGCTCTACAACGGCTCGGTGTCCAGCTACGCGGAGAAGAACTACGACCGGTCCGGCAAGCTGGTCTACAAGAGCAGCGAGGCCGTCCGGACGTCCTGGGACCTGGCGATGCAGGCCGCCGAGGGCAGCATGACGGCGCGGCTCAAGCAGTTCGACAGCGCCTGGGACCGGGCCTTCGCGAACGGCTCCTTCGCCTCCGTGGTCTGCCCCTCCTGGATGCTCGGCTACATCAAGGAGAAGTCGGGCGAGGAGGGAGCGGACCAGTGGGACGTGGCCGAGGCGCCCCGGCCGGCCAACTGGGGCGGCTCCTTCCTCACCGTCCCCGAGGCGGGAGCGAACCACAAGGAAGCGATCAAGCTCGTCGCCTGGCTGACGGCGCCGCAGCAGCAGGCCAAGCTGTTCGAGAAGCAGGCCAGTTTCCCCAGCTCGCAGCGGGCGCTCGAACTCCCCGAGGTGAAGGAGGCGACGCACGAGTACTTCGGTGGCGCCCCCATCGGCGGGATCTTCTCGGTCGCGGCGCTCGGCATCCCCACTGCCGTACTCGGGCCGAAGGACCAGGTCATCGGCGAGAGCATCGCCAACGTGGGCATCCTCCAGGTGGAGCAGCAGGGGAAGTCGCCGCAGGAGGGCTGGGAGGCCGCGGTGCGGAGGATCGACGAAGCGGTCGGGTGACCGGGGCTGCCCGGGAGCAGGGTGCCGGCAGGGGCCGGGCCGGACGGGAGCGCCGACGGGCCGGGACCGGGTGCCCGCTGCGGACGGGGACGGGCAGGGAGCGCCGGCCCGGCCGGCCGGACCGGTGGGGCGGTCCGGCCGGCCCGTGGGGGAAGGGCCGGCGACCGCGGCGGCCGGTGGGGGGACGGCCGCTCGCGGTCGGTGACGGGGCCCTGGACGGCGGAGTGCGGCAGACGGGGCAACGGACCGCCGCACCCCGCCTCCAGAGGCTCCCTGTGGGGGGTGCTTGCACACTAGCTCCCCGGGAACGGACACATCGTCACCGAACGGACCTGCCGCGGTGTGCTTAATCCGGGCTTAAGGCGGCCATCGAACGAGGTTAAGCGGCTCTCACGTGCGGCGACCGGGCCGCCGCACGCGGTGACGCACCACGCCCCGCGAACGCCGCCTGCGCGTCGGTACGTCGCCGCCGAGCGCCAGCCAGAGCCGCACCTCCGCGCCGCCCAGCACCGACCGCCCGATCCGGACGTCACCTCCGGTGGACTCGGCCACCCGGCGGGCGATGTCCAGCCCCAGCCCGGTCGATCCGGGCCCGCCGTCACCGTGGCCGCGGCGCAGTGCGGCGTCCGGGTCGGCGATGCCGGGACCGGCGTCGGAGACCAGGACGATCACCGAGTTGCTGGAGGTGCCGGCGTCGTACACGTCGACGGCGAACGCGGTGCCGTCCGGCGTGTGGCGGAACACGTTCCCGAGCATCGCGTCCAGCGCCGCGACGAGTTCGGCCCGGCTGACGGGGACCCGTACCGGCCGATCGGCGCCCGCGACCCGGGCGCTGCGCCCCTCGTCCTCGGCCAGGGCCGACCAGAACGCCATCCGCTCCCTGACCACCTCGGCGGCGTCGCAGCCGGCCGCGGCACCGCTCTGCGCCTGCGGGCGCAACTCCCGCGCGGTGCGGATCACCTGGTCTACCTCACGCTCCAGTTGGGAGACGGCCTGCCGGGTCTGCTCGGCGGCGTCGTCCTCGCCGAGGGAGGCGGCGTTGAGTCGGAGGACCGTCAACGGGGTGCGCAGCCGGTGCGAGAGGTCAGCCGCCAGTTCGCGCTCGTTCGCCAGCAGCGCCACCACCTGGTCGGCCATCGAGTTGAACGCGACCGCGGCGGAACGGAGTTCCGCAGGTCCCCGTTCCGGCACCCGGACGCCCAGCTTCCCCTCGCCGAGTTCGTGTGCGGCGTTCGCCAGGTGCTCGGCGGGGCGCACCATCCGGGTACCGAGGCGGTCCGCGAGCGCCACCGTCCCGATGATCAGGGTGACGCCGACTCCGGCCAGCACCAGCCAGGCGGTCTCGACACCGCGGGAGACCTCTTCCTCGGTGACGAACACCTCGACCACGGCGATCCGTCCGTCGTCCACGGCGGTGGGCTGGAGCAGGGCGAACCCGCCCTCCACCGCCACGACGGAGGCGCGACCCGCGCCCACCTCACGCTCGGGCGCGCGGGACTCCCCGATCTCCATGGTGCGGGCCGCGCCGCCGTCCGCCGCGGCGCGGCCCGGCATCCGGACCGCCATCCGGCCGTCGGCACCGGCCTGGGTGCTCGCCACCGCGCGCTGCAACTCGGCCCGGTCGTCGGTGATCGCAAGAGCCGGGCCGACCGCGGCGGCCTGGCGCTCCGCGTGCGAGAAGGCCCGGTCCCGCGCCATTTCCTTGACCACGAGCGCCAGCGGCACGGCGAAGGCGAGCACGACCATCGAGGTCACGGCCAGGCTCAGCCGGACCAGGGCCCATCTCATCGCACGGTTCCGGACGCCGGCGGCTCCAGCTTGACGCCGACACCGCGCAGTGTGTGCAGGTAGCACGGCCTGGCGGCGGTCTCCCCCAACTTCCGCCGCAGCCAGGAGAGGTGGACGTCGATCGTCTGGTCGTCCCCGTAGGACTGCTGCCAGACCTGCGCCAGCAGCTCGCGGCGGGGCACCACCACCCCCGGGCGGCCGGCCAGGAACGCGAGCAGGTCGAACTCCCGGCGCGTCAGATCCAGTGTCCGGCCGTCGAGTTCGGCCTGCCGGCGCAGCGGGTCGATGGCCAGCCCGCCGACCCGCAGCACCCGGTCCGCCGGTTCGGTCGCCCCGGGATGCCGATTGCCGCTGCGGCGCAGCACCGCCGCCATCCGGGCGGAAAGGTGGGCCACGGAGAACGGTTTCACCAGGTAGTCGTCGGCCCCGGCGTTGAGCAGGCGGACGATCTCCGCCTCGTCGTCCCGGGCCGTCGCGATGATCACGGGCACCTGGGTGATGCCGCGCAGCATCTTGAGCGCCTCGGCGCCGTCGAGGTCCGGCAGGCCCAGATCGAGGATCACCACGTCGAAACCGATCTGCGCGACCTCGCGCAGGGCCTCCAACGCGGTCCCCACACTCCGTACCGTGTGGGATGCCTCGGTGAGGTGCCGGATGAGGGCGGAGCGCACGAACTGGTCGTCCTCGACGACGAGCACACTTGCCATGCGCGGAACCGTAGCCCATTGGAGTGAGACTGATGCAACGACGAGTGGCCCAGACGGGCGCCTGGCTGGTGGCCACGGCCGCGGCCTCCACGGTCTGCTGGCTCGGCGTGCACACGGTGCTCTCCGGAACGGCGTACGACCCGCCGGAGGCAATGCCGGTCTCCGACGACGGGGGGACCACGGCCGCCGTCGGCTCCTCCACCCAGCGGCCCAAGCCCTCCACGCCGCCCACCGCGAGCGAGGAGTCCGGCGACCATCCGTCGGGGAAGGCGCCCGGGGACGGGAAGCGGTCCGGCGACGGCAACGCCGGGGAGAGCGGCGCCCCGAAGGACGGCGAGGGAGCGGACGGCGCCCAGGGGAACGGCGGTGCGCGAGATCCCGGCACCCCGCCGGGCGGGGAGCAGGGCGAGGCCCCGGACGGAGCGGGGGCGCCCGGCGGAGCGGGGGCCGAGGGGGAGGGCGGCGGGCAGGTCAGCAGCTACCCCGTGGAGGGGGGCTGGGCCGCGTTCGACCTGGGCCCCGAGACGGCCTCCCTGGTCTCGGCGACGCCGCGTTCCGGCTGGCAGGTGCAGGTCTGGGAGCAGGAGCAGTGGATACGGGTGACCTTCACCCGGGACGACAGCTCGTCCTCGGTCTTCTGCACGTGGCACGACGGACCGCCACGGGTGCAGGTCGACGAGCACTGAGGCGCGGTCCCGCCCACGCCGGACCCGCTGCCGTTCAGCTCTTCCCGCGCCGCGGCCCGGAGCCGGGAAAGGTGCCGGGGGGCGGCGCCGGGGAGCACACGGCGGTCGCGTCGGTCACCGGCCGGGCGCCTGCGGTGAAGTCGAGCAGTTCACGGCCGTGCAGCACCCGCACCGGCTGCGCCTCACCGGCCAGGCGCCGGGGGAGCTCGACGAGCGGCAGGGCACCGTCCGCGGCGAGCAGTACCGCGTTGCCGAACCGCTTGCCGCGCAGCACCGCCGGCTCGACCAGCACGCACACGTGCTTGAACATGACTGCCACGGTGGCGAGTTGGGCACGCAGATGGCTCAGCGGCGGCCCGTCGGCCAGGTTGGCGGTGTACCAGCCGCCAGGGACGAGCACCCGGCGGGCCTCGGTGAGGAACTCGGCACTCGTCAGGTGCGCGGGGGTGCGGGCCCCGCTGAAGACGTCGGCGACGAGCAGGTCCGCCCAGCTGTCCGGGATCCGGTCGAGTCCGGCGCGGGCGTCCGCACCGCGCACCTTGATCCGCCACCCGCGGTCGAGCGGGAGCTCGCGGCGGACGAAGCGGGTCAGCGCGGCGTCCGCCTCCAGCACCTGCTGAGTGGAGCGGGGCCGGGTGGCGGCGGTGTAGCGCGGCAGCGTCAGCGCGCCGCCTCCCAGGTGCAGCGCCTGCACGGGTTGTCCGGGCGGGGCGACCAGGTCGATCAGGTGGGCCAGGCGCCGCTGGTAGGCGAAGGCGGGCCGGGCCGGGTCGTCCAGGTCCACGTGGGACTGCGGGGCACCGTCGACGGTGAGCTCCCAGGCGCGGCGCCGGTCCGGGTCGGGCCGCAGCTCCGCGAGGCCGCCCCCGACCTGCTCGGACCTCGGCTCCCCGGCCGCGCCTCCTTTGGCCCGCTCCTCGGCCGGCCTGCGCTGTCTGCCCACACCGGCCAGTATCCCCTGCCCGGACGGGCCGGTGTCACCAGCGGTCGACGGCCTCGATCGCACGGGCCGCCTCCCCGAGCGCGGCGCGCAGCCGGGACGCGTCGGTCACCTCCGGGTGCGCGGTGTCCGGGGCGACCAGCCACCCCGCGCCCGCCACCGGGGGCTCGCCCGCGTAGCGCGGCCCCCGGCCGCAGGTCTGGGTACAGGCGCTGCCGGGCAGGTCCCAGCCGTCCGCGGTGCCGGGCGGCACCAGGAAGCCCAGCGTGCGGCCCTCGCCGTCGTGCAGGACCGGTCCGACCCCGTCCCGGAGCCGGAGGATGTCCACCGCCTCCAGGCCCTGCCGGGCCGGCACCGTCACCAGATCGCAGGGCTCCGCCCCCTCCTCCGCTCCCTCTTCGGCACCGCCGGCCGCCGCGGTGCGGGGCCAGGCGGTCGTACGCACGTCTCCGGTGTCCAGCACGTGACTTCTCCTCTGCACTCGCCGACACCCGGTTCAACGCCCGGCGGCGTCAACGGCTACGGCGCCGGAGCACTGCAAGGAGTGGCACTTCATGGCAGATGTCAGGTGAGACATCCGTTTTGTCAGCAAACCCAGTGTGGCGGCCCCGGCACGACGTGTACCTTCCCGGCATGGCGTCGTCACCATCAACGTCAGTGGCAGCCGCACCGCAGCGGCGGCCGAACGCGGCCTTCCGGCGTCTTCGCGGGCAGCTCTCGCCCGGCGAATTCGCCGCGTCGGTCCGGCGCGCGGCCCGGGAGATCGGCGAGCGCGTCTCGTGCGACGCCCGGTACATCGGCCGGGTGGAGGCGGGCGAGATCCGCTGCCCGAACTACGCCTACGAGCGTGTGTTCCGGCACATGTTCCCCGCCCACAGCCTCGACGACATGGGATTCGCACCCCGGGAGGCGGTGCGGGGCCGCGCGGCGCGCGGCGGCCGGGTCCGGGGAGGTGCCCGGCCAGCCGAAGGCGCCTCGGCCTCCCTGCGGGAGAGCACCTGCACGGTGTGCCGGCTGCCCGCCACCGAAACCCATACCCACACCGACGAGGAGAGCGACGTGCTGCGTCGCGCATTCATGACCGGCGGCCCCGCCGCACTGGCCACCGCCTCGCTGGGAGCGCCGCTCGCAGAACGGGCCGCCGCCGCTTCCGGACCGGTCCGGGCCGGCTCCGCCGAGGCGTCGGAGGTCGAGTCCGCCGTGCGCCGGATCAGGCTGCTGGACGACCGGCACGGGGCCGACAGCCTCTACCAGCGGGCCGGGGCCTGGCTCCGCACCACCTACGATCTGCTGGACGCCGGCGCCCGCCGCCGATCGGTCACCGGCAGGCTCCAGGCCGGTGCCGGCGAACTCGCCATTTCCGTCGGGTGGTTGGCGCACGACTCGGGTCGGATCGAGGACGCCCGCTCGCACTACGCCGAGGCTCTGGCCACCTCGCGGCTGGCTGGGGACACCGCGCTGGAGGCGCACGCCTTCTGCAACGCCGCCTTTCTGGCCCGTGACGCGGCACGCCCGCGGGAGGCGGTGCGGGCGGCGCAGGCGGGCCAGCAGGCCGCGGCCGGCCTCGGCTCCCCGCGGCTGCTGGCCCTGCTGGCGATGCGCGAGGCCGGCGGCTGGAGCGGTCTCGGCGAGCGCTCCGGATGCACCGGGGCGCTGAGCCGCGCCCGGTCGCTGTTCGACCGCGGGCCGCGCGAGGCCGATCCGGAGTGGATGACCTTCTTCGGCGAGGCCGAACTGGCCGGACTGGAGGCCCAGTGCTGGGCGGCACTGGGTGACTGGCACCGGGCGGTGGGGTGCGCCCGGCGCGCGGTGGAGCTCCAGCCCCCGCACTTCGCCCGCAACACCGCGCTGTTCACCGCGGAACTGGCCGAGGACCTGGCGGGACTCGGCGCCCCCGAGGAGGCGGCGGCAGCAGGCGGCGAGGTGCTCGACCTGCTGGAGACGGTGCAGTCCTCACGGGTGAACCGGATACTCGCCGGCACCGCGCGCGGGCTCGCAGCACACCGCTCCGAGCCTGCGGTGCACGCCTTCCTGGACCGGATGACCGCCCGGCTGCCTGCCTGAACGGCCCGGCGGCGTCCAGGAGGTCCGGTCCGCCCCGGCCGCCGCGGACCCGGCCCCTCGGCAGGCCGCAGAGCGGCAGGACTCAGACGCCGTCCAGGTGACCGGTGTCGTTCCATCGCTCCACCGCCGGCGCCCCGTAGGCCCAGCCGAGTTCGGAGAGCGAGGCGGGCGAGAGCCGGAGACGGGCGGCGAAGGCGGGATCGAGCCCCAGCCAGCGCGAGGCGAGCACCCGCAGGAAGTGGCCGTGCGCGAAGAGCAGCACGTCGCGCTCGGCCACCCGGACCTCGTCGATCACCTGGTCCGCGCGGTCCGCAACGTCGGAGAGCGACTCGCCGCCGGGCACGCCGTCCCGCCAGATGAACCAGTCCGCGCCGGCCCGCTTCTTGATCGTCTCGGGCGGCAGGCCCTCGTAGCCGCCGTAGTCCCACTCCATCAGAGCGTCCCAGGGGCGCGCCCGCCCGCCGAAACCGGCGAGCTCGCAGGTCTCCGCGGCCCGGACCAGCGGGCTGCTCCGCACCTCGGCGTCCGGCAGGCCGTCCCAGGGGGTGCGGCGCAGCCGCTCGCCCAGCAGTTCCGCGGTGCGGCGGCCCTCGTCAAGGAGGGGTACGTCGGTACGCCCGGTGTGCTTGCCCAGCCGGGACCAGGCCGTCTGGCCGTGGCGGACCAGCAGGATGCGCGCTGACATGGCGGGGAAACTCCTCGCGGTGGGGTCGGCCGTTCTCACGCACCATCATCGCTCAGCATGCCGGGAAACGTCCGCCCGGGCCGTCGCGGCACGTCGTCCGGCCTGCACGGCTCCCCTCCTGTCCGTCCCGGATGCCAGACTCTGCCGGGTGACGCAGCACCCGCACCACACCTCGCACCGCACTCCGGCCCCACCGGACCCGCAGCAGTCGCTGCACCGGCGGCTCGCCGCACTGCGCGGGCCGGGCCGCCCGCCCCGGCCACTGGACGCCCGGGCCGTCGCCGCGCTGGCCGGGAACCCGGGCTGCCACCGCCGGGCGCTGCTCGACGGCGCCGGAGTGGACAAGGGGGCGGTCGCCCGGACGCTGGGCGCCCCGGCGCCCTTCGGCCAGTCCCAGTTCGCCTTCGCCCGCGGCCACGCCTTCGAGACCCGGCTGCTCGCGGACAGCGGCGCGGAGCTGGTCAGGCTGCTGCGCGAACACCTGGGCGGCGCCGCGGCCGACGTGGTCGTCCCGGAACTCGACGCGGACGGCCCGGCCGGCCGCACCGAGCGCACCCGGCTCGCGCTGGCGGAGGCCGACCGCACGGCGGCCCCGCAGGACGGCGGCGAGGCCGCGGGACAGTGGACACTGCTCTGCCACCCGCTGCTGGAGCTGGACGTGGCCGGCTCCCCCGTCCGTCTGGAGCCGGACGCCGTGGCGGTGGCACCGGACGGCCGCCGGACGGTCGTGGAGATCAAGTCCTTCCCGATCCTCGACGGTTCCGCGGACCCGGCCAAGGTGGGCGCCGCGGCACGGCAGGCGGCCGTGTACGCCCTCGCCCTCCAGCGACTCGGCGGCTCCGTGACGGACGGTGCGCTGCTGGTCTGCCCGAAGGACTTCGCCAACCTGCCGACGGCCGCGGTACTCGACCTGCGCAAGCAGCAGGCCGCCGCCCGGCGGCAGCTCGCCCGGCTGACCAGGGTGGCGGAGATCGCCGAGTCCGTTCCCGAGGGCGTCAGCTTCGACCCGGACCTGCCGCCCGAGGAGTTGGCCGCCGCGGTGGCCGCGGTGCCCGCGGAGTACGACCCGCAGTGCCTCGCCGGGTGCGAGCTCGCCTTCCACTGCCGGTCGCAGTCCCGGGCCGCGGGCGAGGTCACCGCGCTCGGCCGCGGCACCCGCGGCGAGCTGGGCGGGATCCCGACGGTGCAGGAGGCCCTCGCCGCCGCCCGCGGGGAGGCGGGTGATCCGTCCGACCCGGCGGTGGCGGCCCTGCGGGAGGCCGCCCGGCTGCGAGCCGAGGCGCTGGTCCCCGCTCCCCCGCCCCCCGGTCCGGCCGCCGCCCCGGCGGGGAGTCCGCCCGGCGAGGCCCCGCCCCGGGAGCCCGCACCGCGGGAGGCGGGATGTCGCTGATCGGCATCCTGGCGCGGATGGAGGCCATGGAGGCCGGATCGGCACGCCCCCTCACCACCGTCCGGCACCGCCATCTCGCCGAGCACCCGCTGGTCCTCGTGCCGCTGACGACCGCGGGCGAGGCGGGTGCGCCGCTGGGGGCGATGGTGGGCACCGACCGGGAGAACCCGGTGCTGTTCACGGTCGGCCAGCCCCGGGACCGCGACCTGCGTTTCGCGTTCCTCGCGGCGCTGGCCGACGTGATGCTGCCGCACCTGGAGTCGGCCCTCGACGCCACCGAGCCGGTTGCGGCCCCGCGCGGCGCGGCCGCCCGCGCGGGGCCGGCTCCCGCCGGCGGCCGGTCGACCGATCCGGATTCGGCGGAGTCGGCTCGCGAACTGTGCACGGACGCGCCGCAGGTGGTGGTGCCGAACCGGGCCGGGATGGAGTTCGTCCGGCTGCTGGGCCGGTCGATGCGGTTCCGCCGCACCCGGGAGGAGGACCCGGACACCACCTTCCCGGCTCCCGCCCGGGTGCCGCTGCTCGGCCGCTGGCTGACCCACTACGGCGAGCGCGCCAGGGTGCCGGGGAGCTCCCTGCTCCTGGCCGTGACCGAACTGCTCAACCGGCACTGGGCGACCGGCCAGAGCGTGCTGGAGGACCAGCACCTCGGTGCGCTCCTGGCGTGGCACCGACCCGGCGGAGAGGGCGCGGCGGCCGCGCTCAGGGCGGAGACGGCCCGCGGACGGGACGGCCTGCTGCACACCCCACCCGCCGGTCCGGCCACCGATCCGGTCTTCGACAACACCCGGCTCGCCCCCGCGGTGCGGCGGTTCGACGAGCGCAGGCCGGGCGCAGCGACGGAGGTGGAGGCGCTGCTCGCCTCGCAGTTGCGCCCGACCTGGGACGCCGCCTGGGAGGGCCTGGACCTGGTCCGGGCGCTGCCCGCCGGTGACCGGGTCGCGTCCCGCTGGGAGGGCGACCGCTGGTCGTACACCGGGCACCGCGACCGGCTGCGGGCCGGCGAACCGCCGCAGCCCCGCCGGGACGACGCGGTGACGGCGGCCAGGAAACTCGCCGCGCGGGAGCGGGACCAGGCCCGGCTCGCCGCGCACGAGGCGCTGGACGACCCGCTGGTCATGGCGGCCCGCAGGCTCGCGGGCGAGGCGTTCACCGGCGTGGTCACGGAGGTGGCGCCCGCGTACTCCGAGGGGAGGCGTCCGATGCCCAGGCCGCTGGTGACGGTCCGCACCACCGACCGTCCGCAACTGGGCGAACGGACGGCCGTGTTCCGTCCGCTGCCGGAGGGGCGCTCGCAGAGCGGCGAGTTCGCCGCCGCGCCCGGGCCGGGGCTGCTCACCGTGCAGCTCACCGGCGGGATGGGCCGCAGCCGCGAGCCCGCGCCGGGAACGGTCCCCGAGCCGGGCGAGGCGGTGTGCTTCACTCTCTTCCCGCACACCCAGCGCGGGGGACCGGACCTGCCCGATCCGGAGGACACCCCGTGGACACACGGCGGACCGCCGGGGTCCACGGACAGCTCCCCCGACCCGAGCACCCCGGAGGACCTGCTGTGACCGCCGACGCCCGCGTCCCCCGCCCGGCCTCGGGACGGGAGACCGCCGGTCCCCCGCCCGGGATGGCCGGTCCGGCCGCCCAGGCGGACGCCGCCACGGCGGCCATCCTCGCGGACACGCTGGCCGGCGCAGAGCGCGGCGTGGTGGTCGACTCCCCGCCCGGCGCCGGCAAGTCGACGCTGGTGGTGCGGGCGGCGAGGGAACTGGCCGCCGCGGGACACCGGCTGATGGTGGTGGCGCAGACCAACGCGCAGGTCGACGACCTGGTGGAGCGCCTCGCCGCCACGGACCCCGAACTGCCGGTGGGACGCCTGCACAGCAGCGACTACGTCCCCGCGGGGCCGCGCCCCGACCGGCACCCCTCCGTGCGGATGTCGGCCAAGGCGGGTGAGCTGGCCGGGCTCGACGTGGTGCTCTCCACCGCGGCCAAGTGGGCGCACGTCAAGAACGCCGAGCCGTGGCCGCACGCCATCGTGGACGAGGCGTACCAGATGCGCTCCGACGCCCTGCTCGCGGTGGCCCGGCTGTTCGAGCACGCCCTCTTCGTCGGCGACCCGGGGCAGCTCGACCCCTTCAGCCAGGTCGGCACGGAGCAGTGGGCGGGGCTCTCCCACGACCCGTCGGCCAGCGCCGTGGCGACCCTGCTGGCGCACAACCCCCGGCTGCCGCAGCACCGGCTCCCGGTGTCCTGGCGGCTGCCTGCGTCCGCGGCTCCCCTGGTGTCCGAGGCCTTCTACCCGTTCACCCCGTTCCGTAGCGGCACCGGGCCCGGCGACCGCCGGCTGGCGTTCCGCGAGGACGGCGACGGCTCGGCGCACGACCGGGTGCTGGACGAGGCCGCGGAGCACGGGTGGGGGCTCCTGGAGCTGCCGGCCCGGCACACCCCGCGCACCGACCCGGAGGCGATCGCCGCCCTGGCGCTGGTGGTGCGCCGCGCGCTGGACCGCGGCGGAGCCGCCTCCGACGAGCGCTCCTCGGGCCCGGTTCCGCTGGGTGCGGACCGGATCGCGGTGGGCACCGCCCACCGGGACCAGGCCGCGGCGGTCCGCACAGAGCTGGCCCGCCTCGGGGTGGAGGGGGTGACGGTGGACACCGCGAACCGCTTGCAGGGGATGGAGTTCGACCTCACGGTGGTGCTGCACCCGCTCTCCGGGCGCCCGGACGCCACCGCGTTCCATCTGGAGACCGGACGGCTGTGCGTCCTCGCCTCGCGGCACCGGCACGCCTGCGTGGTCGTCTGCCGCGAGGGGGTGGCGGCGCTGCTGGATGCCCACCCCGCCACCGAGCCGGTCCAGCTCGGGGCGACGGTGGCCTTCCCGGACGGCTGGGAGGCCAACCAGGCGGTGCTCGCCGAACTCGCTCCGCGCGCCGTACCGCTGCGCGCATGAGTGCGCTGCGCGCCGCCGGGCACACGCTTGCCCGGGTGCCCGGCGGCGAACAGGAGTGCGCGGGTGCGGTGGGGCCCGGGTGGGGAAGCCTGAGTGCCGTGAGATCGATTACGTTCCGACGGGGCAGTCGGGGCGGGGAGGCAGGAGGAGAATGGTGGACGGCACCGAACCCGACGGAGGTACCTCCATGCCCGAGCCGCACCAGGCTCCGGACCCGAGCAGCGGGGGTCCTCGTTTCCGGCGGCCCGCCCCGCTGATGTTCGAGCCCCCCGAGGCGGCGGGCGACCCGGAGCACTTCTTCGACCTGGAGTCCATCAGCGATCCGCGGGAGCTGCTGTCCCGGGCGACCGAGCTGGCGCTGGCCTTCCGGGCAGCGGCGGACCGGGCGACGGAGTTCCAGGCCCTCGCGGCCGCCCAGCTCGCCGATCCGCGTCGCTTCGACCGGCTGCCCGACGCGGTGATCGCCGACCGGGCGGAGTGGACCGAGGACTACGCGGTCCGGATGGTCGCGTTCGGCAGGGAGCTGCTCCGCGACGAGGCGCAGGGCCGGGGCCGGTAGGCGCCCACCGCCCTCGGGTCGCGTGACAGGGACGGGCCGGGGAGCCGGGCAGCGGGCACAAGGGCCGTCCGGGAGCCGCTGGGGGCATATGCGGTGCAGGGTACGCGCCGCCGCCCCCTGCTGTCCCGGTTCTTACCGATCCGCAAAACCGATCCTGCCGACCCGGGTACATCTGGATCCCATGAGCAGCGATCCCGCCACCCGTGTCACCGCGGCCGGCGCCGACTGGCTGGCGTCCGCAAGCAGATTCCCCCGCAGTGTCCACGCCCTGTGGTCCGCCCGGCCCGGCGCCCCGAGCGTGCTGCCGTGCGGCACCGTCTTCGACGTGGTGAGCGTCCCGGCGCTGTTCGGGCGGCGGGTGCTCGACCGGTTGTGGAGCGCCGGGCCGGGCAGCGGGCCGGCGGCGCTGCACCACGACCGGATGCTGCTGTTCGCGGCGACCGGCACCACCGACCGGCTGCCGGTGCTGCTGCGCTGGGAGGAGTGGTCCGCCCACAGCGTCGGCGCCGCGGCTGCGGAAACGATCCCCCCGCTGCTCTGCCATGGCCTGGGCGACGCGGTGACCGTCCCGCCGCTGCGGCCTGCCACCGAGCCCGGGAGCGAGCCGTCCCGCGCGGGCGGGCGGAGCGCCTGCCGCTGGCTGGTGGCACCCGGCGTCCGCCACCCGTGGCTCCCGGGGGCCGATCCGCTGCTCCGGGCCTGCCTGCGCGCGGTACGCGCTGGTCGGGGGCACGGGCGGCCGCTGTCGATTTTCACTGCGCCGGATGCTGATGCTAGGGTCTACGACGTCAGCAGGCGCCGTTAGCTCAGTTGGTTAGAGCAGCTGACTCTTAATCAGCGGGTCCGGGGTTCGAGTCCCTGACGGCGCACAGACACAGGTGGGGCCCCTCGCTTCCGGGCGAGGGGCCCCACCTGCATGCGCCCGCGGACCCACGGTCAGTGCCCGGTGATCCGCACCGTCCAGTCCCCGCTCCCCGTCCTGGCCACCGCGGTCACCCGGACCCCGTCGACAGTGAGGGACTCCCCCTCTCCGAGCGGCGCGTCGGCCAGTTCCGGCTGGACGGAGGCGGTGGGGCAGGCGGCCGTCCCGGGGTGTGCGTCCAGCAGCTCCACGGGGCCGGCGGCGGAGGCGGTGTCGCTCCGGACGCGGTAGACGAGCACGCCGCTGCTGCAGGCCGCGATATCGTTGCCGAGCGGCTCGCGCACCTCGATCGCCAGCGCCTCGCGCGGTCCGGTCCGCACGGCGAGCAGCCGGATTTCCCGGCCGCCCGCCCCCGGATCGGGGTCGGCGAGCGGGCGCAGCGTGTACAGGGCGCCGCCGGCCGGCTCGACACACTCCACCTGCCTGCGGCTGAGCCAGCCGAGCTTCCACTTGTGCCAGCCGAAGGGCTCCGGCGCGAGTCCGAACTGGCTGCCCATCAGGTCCCAGTCGCCGACGTGGGTGTCCCAGTCGCCCTTGCCGTCCTCGGGGCGGTGGTAGAGGTCGGGCAGGTCGAAGACGTGGCCGGTCTCGTGGGCGAGGACGTTGCGGTCGGCCGGGTAGCGCTCGAAGACGGTCACCATGCGCCGCAGCTCGACGCCGTCCACCGGGATCGGCCGCCGCAGGTTGACGACCTTGGTGGCGTCGGAGTCGACGCCGGGCGCGCCCGGGTCGGCCACCAGGTAGACGAGGTCGTAGCGGCTGAAGTCCACGCGTCGATCGGTCACGGCGACGGCGTCGTCGAGAAAGGCCGCACGCCGGTCCGCGGCCCAGTCCCGCGCTATCGCGTAGTCGCGGGAGGCGGCGGGCATCTCGATCCACTCGCGCACCGGGTGGACGCGCAGGTCGAGCTTTCCGTAGGAGGCCCGGGAGAAGAAGTCCGCGGTGGCCGGGAAGTGGTCGTCGACCAGTCGCTGCGGGGTGGCCGCCGGGCGCGAGTCGGGAAACGACAGGAAGACCATCACCGCGTCGACCCGGCCCTCGGGGCGCACGTAGGAGGTGTTCCAGGTGTCGAGCCCCAGCGAGTGATGGGCCTCGGAGCGGGGCAGCGCGCAGGGCGGCACCGCGGACACGTGGACCGGGCCGGCCATCGAGGCCGTGCCGACGACGGCCACCAGCGCGGTGAGCACCGCGGCCGGGCGGCGCCACCCGCGCGGCGCTCCCCGCCTCCGGGCGCGGCGCACGGCTTCCGCGGGTCTCGTCGGACGCACAGCGGACCTCCAGGGCAGACGTTCGCAACTCCTCCTCACCTTGTGCTTGTATGACAGGCTTTGCCCTGTTTGGTTGGTCCACTCGGGGTATCGCGGTATGATTACCCTGAGTATTTGCACGCTGTGCCCTCACCGGTTTCGCACGCGCGTCGCAGCACTCCCCTCGGGGAGGGGCCGCGCCGCTCGCGCTGCTGGCCCGGCAGGGGCGAAAGCCCTTATGATCGGCAGACCTTCCAGCGACGAATCCCCTGCGGGAGCGATCGGTGAGCGGAACCCACGACGAACCGGGCAGGCGCCCCGGCGGCATCGGAACAGCACACTCGACAGTCACTGAAAGTGATCAGACTCCCCGGGTCGCGTCCCACCCGGCTCCGGAGGCCGGGATCTTCGAGGCCGCCTTCCACACGGCGAGGGCCGCCATGGCCGTCATCGACTCCGAGGGACGGGTGCAGGCCGCGAACCCCGCGCTCGCCGCCCTGCTGGGACACCCCGTCGAGCAGCTCACCGGAGCGGCGCTGACCGAACTGGACGCGTTGTCCTTCGACCCGCGCAGCAAGGAGTCCTGCCGCGCGGTGCTGCGCGGCGACAGCGAACGGATGAGCTGCACCCGCCGTCTCAAGCACCTGGTCGGTCAACCGATGTGGGTCGAGATCACCCTCGTCCCGTCCGGCCCCGCCCGGGGGGCCGCCCTACTGACCGTCACCGACATCGGCGAGGGTCACGAACTGCGCCGGCGGCTACGCCACCTCCAGATGCACGACCCGGTGAGCAAGCTCCCCAACCGGGCGCTGTTCTTCGAACGGCTGTCCTGCGCGCTCAACGACACCGCCACCGGGCGCATCGGGCTGTGCTACCTGGATCTCGACGACTTCAAGGCGGTCAACGACACCTTCGGCCACCACGTCGGCGACCGCCTGCTCGACGCCGTCGCCCGCCGGCTGGTGCACGGTGTCGCCGGCACCACCGCCGAGGGCGGCCACCTGGTGGCCCGGCTGGGCGGCGACGAGTTCGCCCTGCTGGTGGAGTCCTCGACCGGCGCCGAGCAGCTCGACGCGCTCGCCCGCACGCTGCAGAGCGCACTCCGGCGCCCCTTCGACCTCGCCGGGCAGCGGCTGCACGTCTCCGCCAGCATCGGTGTGGTCGAGCGTCCGGTCGCGGACACCTGCGCGACGGAGCTGATGCAGGCCGCCGACACCACGCTCTACTGGGCGAAGGCGGACGGCAAGGCGCGCTGCGCGCACTTCGACCCCGAACGCAACGCCCACCGGATGACCCGTCAGGCCCTCTCCAGCACGCTGCGGCCCGCGATCGACCGCGGCGAGTTCGCGGTGGAGTTCCAGCCGATCGTGGAACTGGCCGACGAGACCCTGCGCGGTGTCGAGGCGCTGGTGCGGTGGCGGCACCCGCAGCTCGGGACGCTGGGACCGAACCGGTTCATCCCGCTCGCCGAGGAGAACGGGGCGATCGTGCCGCTCGGGCGCTGGGTGCTGGCCGAGTCCTGCCGGCAGGCCCGGCGCTGGATGCAGGAGCACCCCGGCCCGCCGCTCTTCGTCTCGGTGAACGTCGCGGTGCGCCAGGTGTGGGACTCCGACCTGGTGACGGACGTCGCCGACATCCTCGCGGAGACCGGACTCCCCGCAGGGCTGCTGCAACTGGAACTGACCGAGTCCGCGGTGATGGGCTCGTCGGGGCGCCCGCTGCAGTCGCTGCACGCCCTGTCCTCGATGGGCGTGCGGATCGCCATCGACGACTTCGGCACCGGCTACTCCAATCTGGCCTACCTCAGCCGGCTACCGGTCAGGGCGCTCAAGCTGGACGGGGCCTTCGTGCGGGGGTTCCGCACGGCCCGGCACCTCAACCCGGCCGACGAGACGATCGTGACCGCGCTGGTGGACCTGGCGCACAAGCTGGGGCTGACCGTCACCGCGGAGTGCGTGGAGGGCCCGGCGCAAGCCGAGCGGCTGCGCCGGATCGGCTGCGACACCGGACAGGGCTGGCACTACTCCAAGCCGGTCTCCGCGGACCGGATCGCGGAGCTGCTGGGCAGCCCGTAGCTGTCGGCGATGAGCGCGTAGCTGCGGAGCCGGGCCCGCCCGCCGTGCGCGTTGGCGGTGATCATCAGCTCGTCGGCTCCGGTGCGCTTCTGGAGGGCGTCCAGGCCGTCCCGGACCTCGTCCGGGGTGCCGTGCAGCACGTTGGCCAGCCACCCGTCGGCGACCTCGCGCTCCAGGGGGCCGAAGTCCTCGCTCTCCGCCTCCTCCGGGCTGGGCACCAGACCCGGACGGCCGGAGCGCAGCCGGACCATGGCGAGCGCGCCGGTGAGCACCTGGCGCCGGGCCTCACGCTCCTCGTCGGCGGCCAGCGCGGAGACACCGATCAGGGCGTGCGGCCGGTCCAGCACCTCCGACGGGCGGAAGGACTCGCGGTAGAGGTCCAGGGCCGGGACGGTGTTCGCAGCGGAGAAGTGGTGCGCGAAGGCGAACGGGAGCCCCAGTGAACCCGCCAGCCGGGCGCTGAACCCGGAGGAGCCCAGCAGCCAGATCGGCGGCCGTCCGGTGCTGCCCTGCGCCGGGCCCGGTACGGCGTTGATCCGCGCGTAGCGGTGGCCGTCCGGGAAGCTGCCGTCCAGGAAGCGGACCAGCTCGCCCAGTTGCTGGGGGAACTCGTCCGCGCCCTCGTGCAGCCGGTCGGAGCGACGCAGCGCGGCGGCCGTCGCGCCGTCGGTGCCCGGCGCGCGGCCGAGGCCCAGGTCGATGCGGCCGGGGGCAAGCGCCTCCAGGGTGCCGAACTGCTCGGCGATCACCAGGGGCGCGTGGTTGGGCAGCATCACCCCGCCGGAGCCGAGCCGGATCCGGCTCGTTCCCGCCGCCAGGTGGGCAAGGATCACCGCGGGTGACGAGCTCGCCACTCCGGGCATGGAGTGGTGCTCGGCCACCCAGAAGCGGTGGAAGCCGCGGTCCTCGGCGAGCCGGGCGATGTCCTCGGAGGTGCGCAGCGCGTCGGTGGCGGTGCTTCCGGAGCCGACCGTCGCCAGGTCGAGCACCGAGAGAGGCACCGGTGCCGTCCCCGCCGCCGTACCGCGTATGCCCTGCTGGTCGTCCGCCACCGTGTTCCCGCCTCCTGCGTCGTCTGCCCCTGCCCCCGCAGGGAGGCAACGGGGCGGACGGAGCCGCTATTCCCCCTCCGCCCCGCGACACGGGACGGACCGACGAGGCGGATGCACCGGGACGGGCCCGACCGCCGGGCGCGGCTGGGCCCGGCCGCGCCCGGCGGGACCGGTCAGGAGCCGAACAGGGTCCCGAGCCGGTCGGAGGTGATCCGCTGGTCGAGCAACCGGAGCCCCTCCCAGACGGTGACCTGGTTCGCGGTGAGCACCGGCTTGCCCAGAGCCAGCTCCAGATCGGCGAGATGGGCCGCGCTGTGCAGCGCGGTGTCCGGCATCAGCAGCGCCTGCGCGTCCCGGTGGTCCCCGGCGCCCGCCACCGAGAGGGTCTCCTCCTTGCCCCAGGTGCCGACCTCGGCGGCGGTGATGATGCCGCTGCCGCGCAGCGACACCACCTCGATCCCGGCCGCCTTGAGGAACGCGGCGAACAGCTCCGCCACGTCGTCCGGGTAGGTGGCCGCGACGGCCACCCGCTCGACGCCCAGCGCACGGGCGGCGTGCACGAAGGCGAACGAGGTGCTGGAGGCCAGCAGCCCCGCGGTGGCGGACAGCTCGCGCACCTGGTCGTGCGCGCCGTCCCAGCCGAAGACGAAGCTGGCGCTGGTGCACGACCACACCACGGCCTCCGCGCCCCGGTCCTTCAGTTCGGCGATCCCGGCCGCCAGCCGGGACGCCGAACCCATCTCCAGCAGGGCGTCGACGCGGTGCGCGTCCTCGCCGATGTCGGTGTGCACGAGCGGGAGCCGGACGTCCGCTCCGGTGTCCCGCAGGATTCCCTCCAGCCGCGGGTAGTCGTCCTCCGCGGAGTACCCCGGGTACAGGAATCCGACCGTGTGCCCCATCTGCAACTCTCCCTTGAGCGTCGTGCTTCCCCTGCGCACCGCAGGGGGGTCATACCGGTGGCTGCCCGCCCGGGTCCTCCGGGAGGAACGGCTCCGCCGCCTCCGCCGCCTCGGCGTCGGGGCAGGGGAAGACGGGCCCCGCCAGCTCGACGGAGGCCATCAGTCCGGGTCCGGGACCCGGCAGTTCGGGGCCGGGGTCCGGCTCCGAGGCGGGTTCGGGCAGCCCCGACATGGCGGCCGGCCCCCGTCTGGCGACCGGGTCGAGCAGCGCCTGGTACGGTCCCACGGCCTGCTTGCCGATCATGCGCAACGCGCCCCAGACCGTCACCTGGTTCGCGGACAGCACCGGCATCCGCAGCTCGGCCTCCAGCTGCGGGATGACGTCGTAGGTGGGGAGGTTGGTGCAGCTGATGAAGAGGGCGTCCGGGGAGTCGGCCACCGCCTCACGGGCCATCTCCACGACGTCCCGGTAGGGCACCCGCCAGATCTCCCTGGTCAGCCCCAGGTAGCTGCGGCCGGTCACCTCGATACCCGCCTCGCCGAGGTAGTCCTCCAGCGAGTCGGTCACCGACTTGGTGTACGGGGTGACGACGGCGACGCGGTGGGCGCCGATCTCCTTCAGCGCGGCGAGCAGCGCACCCGAGGTGGTCAGCGCCGGGACCTCGCCCGCCTCGATCATGGCCGCGGTCATCGCCCGCTCCCCGGCGCCGCCGCCGACGAACGAGCCGGAGGTGCAGGCGTAGGCGACGACCTCGGGGGCGACCGAGCAGAGTGCCTGCATCGCCGCCCGCAGTGTCTCGTGCTCACTGACCAGTCGGGCCTGGTCGAGGCTGACCTCGACGGGGACGAACGGGGTACGGGTGAGGTGCAGTGACACGTCGTCGGGAACCCAGCGCCACAGCTCGCGGTCGAGCGCGAAGTCGAACGGGGCGATCATCCCCACACCGCGCTGCGGCCCCGGGCCGCCGAGAAACGAGACATCCATTTCGAGCCCCTAAACATACGCAGGGACGGCCTGTGGCCGGAGAGAAAAAACGAAGCCGAACGAGATGGCGGAACGCCGGGAGAGATGCCCTCGTTGACGAAGGTAGTTTCCCATCCCTACCGTGGTCAATCCCGGACTTCCGCCAAGAGCGTCCCGCCTTCCGGAGCAAGTCAAACCCGCCCTCGTTTCGAAATGGTTTCCCCTCCATGACCGATACCGGTGTCCTCGTCCTCGACGACGCTCCGCTGCCCGACCTGAGCCGGCTCGAAGGCCGCGCCCGGGTGCTCCACGCCGACGAGAAGACGCTGGTAGAGAGGCTGCCGGAGGCCGATGTCCTCCTGGTGTGGAACTTCACCTCCGACGCCGTGAAGGAGGCCTGGCCCGCTACCGGACCCCGACCCGGATGGGTCCACACCGCGAGCGCGGGTGTGGACCGGCTGCTGCCGGAACTCGCCGACTCGGAAACGGTGATCACCAACGCCCGCGGCGTGTTCGACCAGCCGATCGCCGAATACGTCGCCGGCCTCGTCGTAGCCATGGCCAAAGATTTCCGCGGTAGTGGGGAATTGCAGAAGGCGCACCAGTGGCGGCACCGGGAGACAATGCGCGTCGGCGGCACCCGAGCCGTGGTGGTCGGTTCCGGGCCGATCGGCCGGGCCATCGGCCGCACCTTGCTGGCACTGGGTGTCGCGGTGGACCTGGTGGGCCGCCGCAGAAAGGCGGACGACCCGGAGTTCGGGATCGTCCATCCCAGTGAAGCACTCGACGGGTTGCTGCCGCAGGCGGACTGGGTGATCTGCGCGGCCCCGCTCACGGACGCGACGATCGGCATGTTCCACGCGGGCACCTTCGGCCGGATGCGTGAGGGCGCGCACTTCGTCAACGTCGGCCGCGGCCGGCACGTGGTGATCGACGACCTGACCGACGCGCTGCGGAGCGGCCGGCTCCGCGGGGCCGCGCTGGACGTCTTCCCGAGTGAGCCGATCCCGGCCGAGAGCGGACTGTGGGACGTGCCCGGGCTGCTGATCTCCCCGCACATGAGCGGCGACACCCTGGGCTGGCGCAACGACCTGGCGGTGCAGTTCCTGGACAACTTCGACCGCTGGGCAGCCGGGGAGCCGCTGCACAACGTGGTCGACAAACGCCTGGGCTACGTCCCGGCCCACTGATCCGTCCGCCCGGGGAAGCCGGGCGGACGCACCACCGCCCGACCGGCCGGCAGCCGGTCACCCCTCTTCAGGAGGAACGCGTTGACGGATCTCACCTCGATGACTGCGGCCGAGCTCGTCGCGGGATACGCCTCCGGGGACTTCTCCCCGGTGGAGGCGGCACACGCCGCCCTGGACGCGGCCGAGGCCGTCCAACCGGAGCTGAACGCGTTTGTCCGCATCGACCGGGAGGACGCGCTGGACCAGGCCGGGGCGTCCGAGGCCCGGTGGCGCCGTGGCGCTCCGGACGGTCTGCTCGACGGGGTGCCGGTGACGGTCAAAGACATCCTCCTCCAGCGCGGCGGCCCCAGCTTCAAGGGATCCTGGGGGATCGCCGAGGAGGGCCCCTGGGACGAGGACGCCCCGGCCGTGGCCGCCCTGCGCCGCAACGGCGCGGTGCTGCTCGGCAAGACCACCACCCCGGAGTTCGGCTGGAAAGGCGTCACCGACAGCCCCCGGCACGGGGCCACCAGCAACCCGTACGACGCGCGGCGGACGGCCGGCGGGTCCAGCGGCGGCGCGGCCGCCGCGGTCGCGGTCGGCGCCGGTCCGCTGGCGCTCGGCACGGACGGCGGCGGCTCGGTGCGCATCCCGGCCTCCTTCTGCGGGGTGTTCGCGCTGAAGCCGACCTACGGCCGGGTGCCGATCTACCCGGCCAGCGCCTTCGGCACCCTGGCCCACGTCGGTCCGCTCACCCGGGACGCCACCGACGCGGCGCTGCTGATGGACGTCGTCTGCGCGCCGGACTCCCGCGACTGGTCGCAGCTCGGCCCGCCCACCGGAACCTTCCGCGACCAGCTCGCGGGCGGGGTGCGCGGGCTGCGGATCGCCTACAGCCCCGACTTCGGCGGCCGGGTGGACGTCGCTCCGCAGGTGGCCGCCGCGGTGCGGGAAGCGGTGGAGCGGCTCAGCGGGCTGGGCGCGGTGGTGGAGGAGGCCGATCCGGGGTTCGAGGACCCGATCGAGGCGTTCCACACCTTGTGGTTCAGCGGGGCGGCCCGGGTGACCGAGGGGTTCACCGCGGCGCAGCGGGCCCGGATGGACCCGGGGCTGCGCGAGATCTGCGAGCAGGGGGCGCGCCGGTCGGCACTGGACTACCTCGCCGCGGTCGACGTCCGGATGGCGCTCGGCAAGCTGATGGGCGCCTTCCACGAGCGGTACGACCTCCTGGTGACCCCCACCATGCCGATCACCGCGTTCGGCAACGGCCGGGAGGTGCCCGAGGGCTCCGGGCAGACCCGTTGGACGGAGTGGACCCCGTTCTCCTACCCGTTCAACATGACCCAGCAGCCCGCGGCGAGCATGCCCTGCGGGCTAGACGACGACGGGCTGCCGATCGGGGTCCAGGTGGTCGGCCCCCGGCACTCCGACGCCCTGGTGCTCCGCGCCTGCCAGACGCTGTACGACACGGGGCTGGCGGAGCTGCCCACTCCTGCGGTGCTGTCCCGGCCGCACCCGGGCTGAGCGGCCCCGAGCCGGACCGGCTCCCGCGGGGGCCGGTCCGGCGGCCGGGTCAGACGCGGCGGAAGTTGAGCGTCTCGCCGATGGCGCCGGCCCGCCACAGGTCCTGGCAGGCGTCGGCCATGGCGTCCAGGCCCTCCACCACACTGCCCCAGACGATGCCCGGCACCCAGCCCGCGTCCCCGTTGATCAGCAGGTTGTTGCGCTCGTAGAACAGCGCCAGGTCGACCACCGTGCGGCGGCCGTGGTGCTTGGCGTCGCTCTCGTAGCCGTAAGAGGACGTCGCCAACTGGGTCTCGGTGAACGTGAAGTAGCACAGGTCGCCGGGGATCGGCGTGATGGTCGGGTTCTCCAGCGGCGGTTCCTCCGGGGCGAACGGCGACAGCAGCGCGTAGATCTCGTTCCGTGCGTACTTGGCGTGGTAGACGTCCCCGCCGAGCGGCAGCGCGTTCCACACCGCCTCGCAGGTGATCGGCGCCCGGTCGTCGAGCAGCTTGGCGGTGCAGCTCACCCCGCGCTTGTCCAGCGAGACTTCAATGAAGCGGTCGGCCATCGTGCCTCCAGATAGTGGCTCCCGGCGATGGTGGCACATCCGGCGCTCCCCCCGCCGGGACGACATGTGATCCACCGGCGGGGCGGAAGGGACCGGCGCGGGAAGGGGCGTGCGGAGGCGCCGGAGAGCGCCGGGGCTCCCGAGGTGCGGGGCGGGAGGGACGACGACGAGGGCCCTCCGCCGCGGCAGAGGGCCCTCGTGGTGTCGGTGCGCCGTCAGGGACTCGAACCCCGGACCCGCTGATTAAGAGTCAGCTGCTCTAACCAACTGAGCTAACGGCGCCTGCTGACGGTTCCATGCTACCCGCTCCGCTCGGGTGCTCCGAACCGTTTCCGGCAGCGCCGGGAGGCGTCAGAGCGAGAGGGAGAGCAGGACGGGGGCCGCCTGCTCGTTGAGCTTCCGGGCGGCGGCACGCAGCCGGTGGGCGTTCTCGATGGGCATCGAGACGGCCAGGCAGCCGACGGAGGACCCGGCGGTGACCGGGACCGCGGCGCAGACCGTGCCGACCGCGTACTCCTGGATGTCCAGCACCGGGACGGTGGGCGGCTGGCTGTCGAGCTGGCTGAAGAGGGACCGCTCGTTGACGGTGGTGCGGGAGGTGAGGCGGATGATCCGGTGCCGGGAGAGGTGCTCGCGGCGGCCGTCGTGGTCGAGCTGGGTCAGCAGGCACTTGCCGACCGCGCTGGCGTGCGCCGCCGCCTTGAAGTCGACCCACTCGTTCACCGCGGGGGCTCGTGGCCCGGCGGCGAACTGGGTGATCTTCACCTCGCCGTCCACGTAGCGGCTGATGTAGACCGCGGCTCCGATGTCGTCCCGCAGTTCGCTCAGGGTCCGCTGGAGCTTGGCCCCCACCGCAGCCGTCCGGGTGCCACCGCCGCTGATCAGGGCGAACGCCTCACCGACCACGTACCCGCCGTCCGGCAACTGGGCCAGGTAGCCCTCCCGGCGGAGCATCACCAGCAGGTGGGCCAGGTGCCCCGGAGGGAGTCCCGTCTCGCGTACCAGCCGGTCCTCGGTGACGCCGTCGGGCTGCCCGGAGAGCGCCTCCAGGACCCGGAGCGCGTACTGCACCGAATGAAACGGCACGGTGGACAGGAACTTCGGTGCCACGTGTCCCCCTCGGAAGGTAGTGACCGTTTGCATCGTGACCGTTGCGGCCGGTCACCCGCGTCGCTCTCACGATAGCCCCCGAGTGGCGGCGGCGTACTCGGCGTCGCCGTTATCGGCATATGCCAATGGCGTCGTACGGATGCACGGGAACGGGCCCGGCCGTATCGGCCGGGCCCGTCCGCGGTGCTTCCGCCGGTCAGAGCACCGCGCTCAGGAACTCGCGGGTCCGCTCGTGGTCCGGGTCGTTGAACATCTTCTCCGGCGAACCGGACTCGATGACCTTGCCCTCGTTGAACATCAGCACGTCGTCGGAGATGTCCCGGGCGAAGTTCATCTCGTGGGTGACGCAGAGCATGGTGATGTCCGTGGTGTGCGCGATGTCGCGCAGCACGTCGAGCACCCCGGCCACCAGCTCGGGGTCCAGAGCCGAGGTGACCTCGTCGAGGAGCAGCACCTGCGGGCGCATGGAGAGCGCCCGCGCGATGGCCACCCGCTGCTGCTGCCCGCCCGACAGCTGGGCCGGGTACTTGTCGATGTGCTCGGTGAGACCGACCATCTCCAGCAGCTCGCGCCCGCGCTCCTCGGCCGCGTCCTTGGACATGCCGAGCACGTGCACGGGTGCCTCGGTGATGTTCCGCAGCACCTTCATGTTCGGGAAGAGGTTGAACTGCTGGAAGACCATGCCGATCTTCTTGCGGACCTCCCGGGTGTGCTTCTCCCCCGCCGGCACGAGCTTGGTCCCACGCTGCTCGTGGGTGAGGTAGTCGCCGTCGACGGTGATGGTGCCCTCGTCCGGCTTCAGCAGGGTCATCAGCAGTCGCAGGATCGTGGTCTTGCCCGATCCGGACGGGCCGATGAGGGTCACGTGCTTGCCCGCGTCGACGGTGAACTCGAGGTCGTCCAGGACGACGTTGTCGCCGAAGCGCTTGGTCACCCTGTCGAAGCGGATCAGCTCGGTGCCGTCCACGCGCTTCCCCTCTGCGGCGGTCTTCGGCTCGCCGGCCGGGGTGGCCGCGGAGTCGGGGTCCGCCGCGGCGGACCCGGCCGGCTCGGTCGGCTCGGGGGTCGGATTGTTGAGGTCACTGGACAAGACGACGCTCCAGGGATCGGAGGAGGAGGGAGGCCGGGTAGGCGATGAGGATGAAGGCGACACCGACGACCGTGTAGGCCTCGAAGGTGAAGGTCTCGTTGCTGAACGAGCGCGCTTCGCCGAGCATCTCCAGCGCACCGATAACGAAGATCATCGGGGAGTCCTTCAGCATCGACACCACGTAGTTGCCCAGCGCGGGCACCACCCGGCGGATCGCCTGCGGGAGGATCACCGAGGTCCAGGTCCGGCGGCGCGGCAGGCTCAGCGCGGTGGCCGCCTCCCACTGCCCGACCGGCACCCCGTCGATACCGGCCCGGTAGACCTCGGCCGTGTACGTTGAGTAGTGCAGGCCGAGACCGATGATGCCGGTGGCCAGGGGGGACATCGAGGGTCCCCACTCGGGTACGACGTAGAAGAGGAAGAAGAGCTGCACGAGCAGCGGGGTGTTGCGGATGAACTCGGTGAACGCGGTCACCGGCCAGCTCACCCACTTGGCAGAGGAGCGCTGCGCCATCGCCCAGACGAGGCCGAGCGCGAAGGCGATCAGGCTGCCGACCACCAGGGCCTGCAAGGTGACCTGCACCCCGTCCCAGAAACGCGGCATGAAGTCGCCGACGACTTCCCAGTCCCAGTTCATCCGATACCTCCAGCGCCCTGCGACGCGGCCTGCGTGCTCTCACCGCGCGCGCTGAGCTTGCGGCTGATGAATCCGGCGCGCTTCGGCGGCGCCTGGCCGATCCCGGCCTTGGCGTGCCGTTCGACCGCCCGCATACCGCGGGTGAGGAGGAACGCGATGACGAAGTACGCGACGAGCAGCAGGGTGTAGGCGGGCGTGCTCTCCGTGGTCGCCAGTCGGGCCAGGTTGCCGGCGAAGGTCATGTCCGCGACCGAGATGACCGAGACCAGCGCGGTGCCCTTCAGCAGCTCGATCAGCAGGTTGTTGAAGGGCGGCACCATCTCCGGCCAGGCCTGCGGGATCTCGATGCGCCGCAGCCGCTGCATCCGGGTGAAGCTCAGGGCGATCCCGGCCTCGCGCTGCGCCGGCTCGACGGAGGCGAGCGCGCCGCGGACGACCTCGGCACCGTACGCCCCGTAGGTCAGGCCCAGGGCCAGCACGCCGGCGGCCATGGGCACGAACTGCCAGCCGAACATCAGCGGGAAGGCGTAGGCCGTCCAGAGCATGAAGATCAGGGCTGAGGTGCCGCGGAAGATCTCGAAGTAGCAGCCGGCCAGGAAGCGCACGACCCACCAGCGGGAGGTGCGGGCGACACCGATCCCGAAGGCGACCACCGCGGCGAGCGCCGCGCTGTAGAGGGTCACCTGGATGGTGATCCAGACGCCGGGCAGGAACCAGTTCGTGAGGATTCCAGTCGTCATGAGCACAGCTCCTCGGCGGTGAGATCGGTCATCTCGTCCTCGGTGAAGCCGTACGGTCCGACGATCTCCAGGAGCTCCTTGTTGTCGTCGGCCTTGAGCTTGTGCAGTTCTTCGTTGAAGGCGTCCCGGAAGTTCTTCTCCGACAGGCGGAACGCGAAGCCGCCCGCCCCGTAGGCCGGCTCACCGTCGACCACGGGTTGGAAGGCCTCGGTGGCCTGCGCCCTCGGCGCGTTCTTGACGACGTCGGTGACGGTGATGTTGGTACCGGCGAAGGCGTCCGCCCGGCCCTGCACCACGGCGTCGAGCCCGGCCACCTGGTCGGGCAGGATCAGGATGTCCTTGACCCCGGCCGCCTCGGCGTACGCGATCTCCGCGTACGCCTGCCCGCTGGCCAGCCGCAGCCCCTTCTCGACGATGTCCTCGTAGCGGCTGATGTTCTGCGGGTTTCCCTCGGGGACGATGAAGGAGTCCAGCATCAGGTAGTCCGGGTCGGCGAAGAGGACCTGCTCGCAGCGGGTCGGGTTGATGTACATCCCGGCCGACACCACGTCGAACTGCTGCGCCTTGAGACCGGGGATGAGGGCGCTGAACTCGGTCGGCACCGGTTCGACGTTCTCGATGCCCAACCTGGGGAAGATCACCTTGGCGATGGCGGGGGCCTCGCCCGCCGGTTCGCCCTCGCGGTTGATGTAGCCGAACGGTGGTTCACTGGCGATTCCGATGCGTACCGTCCCGCGGTCGCGAAGTCGCTCCAGGAGGTCGCCGCCCTCCACGCGGCCCTCGTCAGGTGCTCGGCTGCACCCCGCAGCGCCGAGCGCACCCAGCGCCGCCACACCGGTGAGCAGTGAGCGGCGGCTGATCCCACTTTCAGCGATTGTCTGAATCTTTCTCGGTGGTCGAGCCATGGGCGCGCGGCTACCCACGTGGCGCTGGTCTATGCGAGCCGTTTCCAGCCGGTGACCATGCCGTTGCGCGCCGGTGCTGCCCACGAGGCGCTCAGCAGGGCGAATTCACCCGCCGGCCCGCCGGGGGCATGCGGGCGCACCCCGGCTTCCGTGACCTGCCCGGCCGGGCAGGCTGGTACGCATGCGTACCGAGGAACTCCTGAAGCTCGCCCGTGAGGCCACCGCCCGGCCTGGCGAACCGGCCGCCGTCCTGGGGCTGGCCGGCCCGCCGGGCACGGGCAAGTCCACGCTGGCCACCGTGCTCTGCGCCGGCCTGCGGGAACGGTACGGTCCTCACGCGGCCGGCTACGCCCCGATGGACGGCTTCCACCTGTCGAACGTGCAGCTCGGTCGGCTCGGCCTGACCGACCGCAAGGGCGCTCCGCAGACCTTCGACGTGGACGGCTACGCGGCGCTGCTGGCCCGGCTCGCCGCGCCGGGCGCTCCGGACGTCTACTGCCCGGACTTCGACCGGGAGCTGGACGAGCCGGTGGCCGCCCGGCACGTGGTGACCGCCGGGACCCGGCTGGTGATCACCGAGGGAAACTACCTCGCCTGCGAGCTGCCCGGATGGGACGTGGTCCGCACGCACCTCACGCTGCTCTGGTACGTCGAGACGCCGCCCGCGGTGCGCCGGAAACGCCTGGTGGAACGGCAGCTGGCCGGGGGCAGGGAGAAGGCCGCGGCGGAGGCGTGGGTGGCGGGCAACGACTGGCCGAACACCGAACTGGTCCACTCCTCCCGGGACTCGCCCCGGGTGGACCGGCTCGTCCATTGGTCTGGACACGGCTGAGCGGAGGGCACTAGGTTCGGCCGTGGTCTAGACCGCAACCCCCACTGCTTGCCGCGAGCACTCCGATACACCCCCCACGAGAGAGAGCGAAGCATGCGCAAAAAGATCACAGCCGCCGTCACCGGCCTCGGCCTCGCCGGTGCGACCATGTTGCTCACCGGCGGCACCGCCCAGGGGCACGGCTACAGCGACACGCCCACCAGCCGGCAGGCCTATTGCGCCGACGGCACGGTCAGCGACTGCGGATCCATCCAGTGGGAGCCGCAGAGCGTCGAGGGGCCGAAGGGCTTCCCCGAGGCGGGACCGGCCGACGGGGAGATCTGCTCCGGCGGCAACGCGGGCTTCTCCCAGCTCGACGACCCGCGCGGCGGCGGCTGGCCCACCACCCAGCTCACCGGCGGCCAGGGCTACACCTTCCAGTGGAAGCTGACCGCCGCCCACGCGACGACCGACTTCCGGTACTACATCACCAAGGACGGCTGGGACCCGAGCCAGCCGCTGACCCGGGCCGACCTGGAGGCGCAGCCCTTCATGACGGTTCCGATGGGCGGCCAGCAGCCGGACTTCGAGTGGAGCCAGCAGGGCACCGTGCCGACCGGCAAGTCGGGCAAGCACCTGATTCTCGGGGTGTGGAACATCGCCGACACCGCGAACGCGTTCTACTCCTGCGCCGACGTGCAGTTCTGATCGACGCGGAGTTCCGCGGGGGCGGCGCCCGGGGCGCCGCCCCCGCGCCGGGCGGGTGACGCGGGTCCCGGGTCACCCGCCCGGCGCAACGGTGCGGCTCCGGCCCGGAGCGGGGTGCCCGGCCGGAGCCGCACCGGGAGCGCTCACCCTGCACGACGCGGGGCACTCCCCTGCATCGGGTACGATGCTTCCGCCGGTCACGCACCGGCGTCCGCGCCGTTAGCTCAGTCGGTTAGAGCAGCTGACTCTTAATCAGCGGGTCCGGGGTTCGAGTCCCTGACGGCGCACGTGCAGCAGAGGCCCTCCGCCGCGGCGGAGGGCCTCTGCGCGTCTCCGCCCTCCCCGGCCACACCTGTTCCGCGGGCCGCGACCCGGTCGCGGGCACCGACCCCTTCGACCACACTGAGCGGTGCGGCGAGGACCGGCTCCGCCGGACGCACACCGCGTTGCGCGGTTCTCCACCGGAAGACCGGGCGGATGTGCTCCGATCCTTGCTGGAGATGGTCGTGCCGCGGCGGTCCGCCGGGCCCCCGCGACCCGACCCGGTTCGAGGGAGTTGACTGTGAGCGTCCCGGTACGAGAACACGTCCGGCAGGACGAGAATCCGCACGAGCCGCACGAGCGGGAACCGAGGGCCGTCCTGACGGCGCCGGTCCTGCTGCTCGCGGGTGTCGAGGACGAGGAGGCCGAGTCGCACATCTGCCGCGGCATCGACTGAGCGGCGCGATCGCCGGCCACCCCGGACCCGCCCGACCCTGCCCGCCACACGAACGGCGCAGCCCCCATGGAACGCCGGGGCTCCCACCGGAGCCCCGCCCCGGCGCGTCCGCGGCCCGAACAACGGCCCACCGGGTACGACCGGCCGCGGAACCGCTGGTGACCGGGAGCGTGCCCCGGACATCTCTTTGATCACATTCGCGGCGCCAAACCGGGCGATCAGCGACAAACAGCCCGTACTTCTGTTGCGATCAAGCGAGCCGGTCCGGAAAGCTGATGAGCGATCATCGCACCCGGATGTGCCCTTCCCGGCGGGAGAGACCGAAAGGGACATCCCGGGAACCGGGACGCGACCGTCCGGTGTCTGTGGGAGCAGCGGCGCAGGACGCGCGCCCCTCGTCCCGATCCCATCCGGTGCGGGGCCATCGACGACGCGGAGCGACACGACGGCACGCAGCCTTGCTGCGTGCGGGGGGATGGACAGATGACGGCGGAACGACGTCGGGCCGAACCGCAGGAGCACGACGACCCGTCGCAGACCACCAAGCTGCGGCTGCCGCGGCAGCCGCGCGGTGGCGGCTCGGGCACGCTCGGGCGCGGCACCCGCTGGCCGCGCAAGGCGCCGCCGCGGTACGACTACGAGCACTACAGCCGCCTCGCCGGGCCGCTGACCCAGCCGGACCCGAGCAGGCCGTACCGGGTGAAGTACCGCAGCCTGCTCAGCGACGAACCGCACCGGATCAGGGCCGCGCTGCTGCTGGCCGCGGCGCCCCTGCTGTCGCTGGGCCTGTTCCTGTGGCTGATGCAGCCGCAGCACTGGACCGAGCGCGACGAGGGCTCCGTCTCCGACCTCGTCCTCAAGCTCGACATCGTGATGCTGGTCGCGATCGGCCTGATCGAACTGTTCCGCACGCTCAACGTGCTCTCCAACTCGCACGCCACCCTGGTGGCCCGGGACCCGATACCGGTCGTCCCCGAGGCCGGCACCCGGGTCGCCTTCCTGACCTCCTTCGTTCCCGGCAAGGAACCGATCGGGATGGTCACGAAGACGCTGGAGGCCGCGGTGAGGATCCGGCACCGCGGCACCATGCACGTGTGGCTCCTGGACGAGGGCGACGACCCCGAGGTCCGCGAGGTCTGCCGGCGGCTGGGAGTGCACCACTTCAGCCGCAAGGGCGTCGCCGAGTGGAACACCGCGAAGGGTGCCTTCCGGGCCAAGACCAAGCACGGCAACTACAACGCATGGCTGGACGCGCACGGTGAGGACTACGACTTCTTCGCCGGCGTCGACACCGACCACGTGCCGCTCCCGAACTACCTGGAGCGGATGCTGGGCTACTTCCGCGACCCGGACGTCGGCTTCGTTATCGGCCCGCAGGTCTACGGCAACTACGACAACTTCGTCACCAAGGCCGCCGAGAGCCAGCAGTTCCTCTTCCACGCGCTGATCCAGCGCGCCGGGAACCGGTACGGCTCGCCGATGTTCGTGGGCACCAGCAACGCGGTGCGGATCTCGGCGCTGAAGCAGATCGGCGGCCTCTACGACTCCATCACGGAGGATATGGCCACCGGTTTCGAGATCCACCGCCACCGCAACCCGGCGACGGGGAAGAAGTGGCGCTCCGTCTACACACCGGACGTCCTGGCCGTCGGCGAGGGCCCCAACGCCTGGACGGACTTCTTCACCCAGCAGCTGCGCTGGTCCCGGGGCACCTTCGAAACCATCCTGAGCCAGTACTGGAAGGGCTGGTACTCGCTGCCGGCGGGCAAGCTCTTCAACTACACCATGATGATCATCTTCTATCCGATCTCGGCGCTCAACTGGATTCTCGCCGCCCTGAGCTGCGCGCTGTTCCTGGGCTTGGGCGCTTCCGGTGTGCAGATCGACCCGGTCATCTGGATGATGCTCTACGGCAACGCCTCCGCGCTCCAGGTCGGCCTCTACATCTGGAACCGGCGGCACAACGTCTCCCCGCACGAGCCGGAGGGCTCGGGCGGCCTGGCCGGCATGCTGATGTCGGCGCTCTCGGCGCCGATCTACGCCCGCTCGCTGCTGGACACCGTGCTGCGCCGGAAGAGCAAGTTCGTGGTCACCCCCAAGGGCGACTCGGCCAGCCCCGACACCCTGTTCGGGACCTTCCGCATCCACCTGTTCTTCATCCTGGTCTTCGGCGGCTCGCTGGTCGGCTCGTTCTTCCTCGGCCACGACCACCCGGCGATGCTCACCTGGGCGAGCCTGGCCCTGCTCATCACGGCCGCGCCGATCATCGGCTGGCAGGTGACTGTCCGCAAGGAGCTGAAGCGGCGGAGGGCGACCCGCTCCGGACCGCCTGCCGTCGGCCCCTCTCCCACGGGAGCTCCGGCTCCCGTCTCGGCGGAGGCACCGCACCTCCCCACCGCGCCGCACACACCGGCCGACGGCACCGCGGCACGGCCTCCGGCCGACGGCGGCGCCGGTTCCGATGCCTGGGCCGCACCGCCGGCGCGTCCCGCACACCGCACGCACTCCTTCCCGCCGCCCACCACGCGGCCGTGAACCGTCGGCGGGCGCCCCGCGGGCGCGCCCGCCGACGACGTGACGACGAACCAGAAGCAGCCCGAACCACCCCCCGGGGACGCAGCCCGGGAGACGCAGGAGCACGCCGGTGAGATACCGTCCCAGCCGCCGCACCAAGCGCGTCGGAATCGCCACAGCGGCACTGTTCGTGGTGGCCGGAATGAACGCCCCCTGGGTCTTCCGCTACAGCAGCGAGCAGTTCCACGACTGGAACATCAACCGGGCCGAGTACAAGGCAGAGAACGGCCTCTGGCAGGTGGTGGACGTACCGGAGGAGTACCGGATCAACACCATCCACGCCGCCCTGCTGCACACCGGCAAGGTGCTGCTGGTCGCGGGTTCCGGGAACGACGCGGAGCAGTTCGAGGCGAAGACCTTCCGCAGCGTGCTGTGGGACCCGGAGAAGGACACCTACAAGAACATCCCCACGCCCAAGGACATGTTCTGCGCCGGCCACACCCAGCTGCCCAACGGCAACCTGCTGATCGCCGGCGGCACCCAGCGGTACGAGACGCTGGAAGGGGACGTCGAGAAGGCCGGCGGCCTGATGATCGTCAGCAACGAGAACCCCGACAAGCCGGTGACCCTGCCGGAGGGCACGGAGTTCAAGGGCAGCGACAGCGGCAAGGTCTTCGTCACGCAGCAGTCGCTGCTGGTGCCGCGCGCCGAGAAGAAGGTCGACCCGGTGACGGGAGAGGCCACCGTCACCGCCAGCCAGTCGCGGATCTACGTCGAGGCGGAGCGCAAGGGGCGCAAGTACTCCACCGGTGACACCGACCAGTACACCGTCACCGGACTGGACGCCGCGGACCGGAAGAACGTCTACGGCATCGCCAACAAGCTCTCCTTCGACAAGAAGGACTTCCAGGGCATCAAGGAGTCCTTCGAGTTCGACCCGGTGGCGGAGAAGTACCTGCCGGTCGACCCGATGGACGACGCCCGCTGGTACCCCACGCTCACCACGCTGGAGGACGGCCGCGTCCTCTCGGTCTCCGGGCTGGACGACATCGGCGAAGTGTCCAAGAAGGTCGAGCTCTACGACCCCGACACCCGGGAGTGGACGACGCTTCCCGAGGAGCGCTACTTCCCGACCTACCCCGGGATGTTCCTCGCCGAGGGCGGCGACCTGTTCTACTCCGGCACCAGCTCCGGCTACGGCCCGGCGGACGAGGGCCGGGTGCCGGGCCTGTGGGACTGGCGCACGGACACCTTCGAGGAGCTGCCCGGGATGAGCGACCCGGACGCCCTGGAGACCGCGATGGCCGTCCTGCTGCCGCCGGCGCAGGACCAGAAGTACATGGTCCTCGGCGGCGGGGGCATCGGCGAGAGCACCAAGGTCACCGACAAGACCCGGATCATCGACCTCGACGAGGACGAGCCACGGTTCACCGACGGACCGGAGCTCTACGAGCCGGCCCGCTACCCCAGCAGCGTGATCCTGCCCGACGACTCGGTGCTCACCACCAACGGCTCCGGCGGCTACCGGGGCTACAGCGACAGCAACGTGCTGAAGGCGCAGATCTACGACACGGGCAGCAACACCTCGCGCCCGGTCGCCGATCCGCTGGTCGGCCGCAACTACCACTCCGGAGCGCTGCTGCTGCCCAGCGGCAAGGTGATGAGCTTCGGCTCGGACTCGCTCTTCGCGGACAAGGCGAACACCAAGCCGGCCGAGTTCCAGCAGCAGATCGACCTCTACTCGCCGCCCTACCTGTTCCAGGGCGCACGCCCGGAGCTGCACGACGACGGCGAGGAGCCCCAGGAGGTCGAACTGGGCGGCGCCGCGGAGTTCCGCACCGCCGACGCCGGCGCGGTCGAGGAGGTCCGGCTGATCCGGCCCAGCTCGTTCACCCACGTCACCAACGTCGAGCAGCGCTCCCTCGCGCTGGACTTCGAGCGGACCGAGGACGGCATCGAGGTGACGCTGCCCGAGGACCCCACCCTCGTGCCGCCGGGCTACTACATGGTCAACGCGGTGGACGGCGAGGGCGTGCCCTCCGAGGCGGTCTGGCTCAAGGTGCCGGTCCTCGACTCCCCGGACCCCGCGGACGTCCTCGACGGCGCGGAGACCGCGGACTGACCGGACCGCCGCACGCCCCCGCGCGGGCCGCCCCGTGTCGGGGCGGCCCGCGCGTCAGCTCTGCTCGGCGTTGCGGGCGAGGTCGAGGGCGTACTCGTTGAACCACTGGCCCGCGTCCGGCCCACCCTTGCACTGGCCGTCCGACTCGCCCGGGCGTTTGACCCAGACGAAGGCGTCGACGTTCTTCTCGCCGGTATCGGTGGTGGGCGGCTCGCCGAGCGCACGGCCCGGCGGGTTGCACCAGGCCTCCTCGTCCTCCATGCCCTCGACCGGGCCGTTGCCGTTCCGGCTGGTGTCCACGATGAACGACTTGCCGTCGAGCATCGAGGAGAGCGTGTCACCGTACTCGACGTTCTCCCGCGTGGTCTGGTAGTTGGAGACGTTCAGCGAGAAGCCGTCCGCCTCCTCGACGCCCGCCCGCTTCAGCGGCTCGACCATGCCGCCCGCGTCGCGAACCCAGCGGGGGTTGCCGGCGTCCAGGTAGACCCTGGTCGAGGGCAGCGCCTTGAGCTTGGTGACCGCTTCCCGCATCACGTCGTACTGCTCCTGATGGAACTCCTGCGGGACGCAGCCCGGGACCAGGATGTGCGCCAGCGCGTCGGGTTCCAGGACAACCCAGGCCTCGCGGTCCCCGATGCCCTCGACGACCTGGTCCAGCCACGCGCGGTACGCCGCGCCGTCCGCGGCGCCGCCCTGCGAGTACTGGTCGCAGTCGCGGTGCGGGATGTTGTAGAGGACGAGCAGCGCGGGACGGCCCGCCTCCTCGGCGGCCGCGGTGATGCGACGGGTCTCGGCCGAGGTGTCGTCGGTGCCGATCCACTCGCCCACCGGCTGGTCGGCGATCTTCTCGATGAGGGCGGCCTCGTCCTCCCTGCCGTCCGCGCGGGCCTGGTCGAGCGCCTGGGCCGCGCTGCCGTCCGGGTTCACCCAGAACGGGGCGTCGGCGCCCTGCTGCTGCGTCCGGCGGTTCTCGTCCCCGCCGGTGTCGTCGCCGCCGCTGCCGGAGCACGCGGTCAGCAGGGCCATCGCCACCAGCGCCACGGCACCGGTGCGGAGTCCGGTACGGGCGGTTCGGTGCGTGCGGCCGGCGTCGTCGCCGTACATCCACTCCCCCTTGGATACGGTGGAAACCGGTCGTTGCCCATCGTGGCACATTGACAGTCCCGATGCGGGCTGGGAACCCCCGTCCGACGCCTGACCGCGGCGCCGCCGCCGGGTCCGTCTTCACGAGCGCCGGCCACGTCGTCGCCGCCACCGGCGGCTCCCCGCACGAGTGCTCCGACGACGGGCGGCACCTCCTGCCACGGCTCGGGGCGCCGCACCATGACCGGTCCCCGCGCCCGGCCGCACGCCCTCAGACCCGGTCGGTGGCGGGGCCTTCGGCGGTCGTCCCGCTGCCGGAACCGGTGAGATAGGCGGAGACGACCACGTTCGCGGTGTACGCCTGCTGTTCGCGGTCGAAGGTGCCGCCGCAGGTGATCAGACGCAGCTCGGCGCGCCCCTCGCTGCGCGCGCCGTAGGCCTTCTGCGCGTCGAACCCGGCCCGCTGGACCACGTCCACGGACTCCACGGTGAACTCCGCGACCGAGCCGTCCGCCCGGGTGACCTCGACGGCGGTGCCGGGCTCCACGGTGCTCAGCCCGTAGAAGACCGCCCTTTCGCTCTCGGTGTCCACATGGCCGACGAGCAGGGCCGCCCCGGCCGCGCCGGGGACCGGCCCTGCGCCGAACCAGCCGACCGTGCCCGCCCGGGCCAGCGGCGGCGGGTCGATGGCCCCGTCCGCGTCCAGCCCGCGCGCGACCACCGGGGCCGAGACCCCGAGCTGCTCGATCTCGACGTGCCGGGGCGCCGCCTCGGAGGCGGCCGCGTCCAGCGGCGCGTGGGCGGGCGGCAGCGGACGTCCGTCCACCGTGCCACCCGACCTGGCCACGTCACCGAGCACCGGGGCGGTGAAGTCCCCGTCGGTGAGGTCCTTCCCCCACAGCCAGAGCGCCAGGAGCAGCACGGCCCAGGCCGTGACCGTCATCAGCCGGCCGGTGCCGGCGTGTCCCTCCTCCGCCACGGCGGTTCAGCCGCCGGGCCGGTCCGCCGCCCGCCGGCGCAGCCGGGCGGCCGCCACGAGCCCCACTGCCGCGGCGCCGGTCAGGCCCAGTACGAGCGGGTCGTACGGGCCGCCGGCCTCCGCTGCGGTGCCGCCGCCACCGGCCCGCACCGGTGCGGTGGGCTTCAACGGCTCGGGGGAGGGTCGGCCGCCGACGACGCGGAACCGGCCCTCGGCGATGCCCTTCTTCAGGTTGCCGGTCCTGTCGTAGCAGTCGACCACGACCCGGTACGCGCCGGGATCGACGCGGCCGCGGATGCTCGCGTCGGCGACCAGGCTGCTGTCCGCGGCGGACTTGAGCGCCACCGACGCCACGAAGGCCTCGGAACGGGCGATGCCCTTGTCGCCGTCGCAGCTGTCCACCCGCAGCTCGACCTCGCCCCCGGCCCGCACCTTCGACGGCCGGACCTCGACCGAACCGGCGTACCTCCCCGGCTCCTCGTAGGCGGACCCGGCCGCGGGCGCGGCGCCCGGGGGCTGGGCGGCACCCGCCGGCTGGGCCGTGCAGACGGCGACGGTCGTCAGGGCGGCGCAGAGAGAGGCTCTGCGGATACGTGCGGTGCTCATGCGGGGACCTCCGGCTCGGTACGTATCCGAAGATCCACCGCCCGTTCCCGGAGCGCATCCCGGGCCGGTCCGATCGGGGCGCCGCGCCCGGCGCGGGAGCCCGTCCCGGCCGGGCGGGCGGGCCCCGCACCGGCCGGTGGTCAGATCCGTTCGACGAGGTCCGCGATGGACTGGACGACCTTGGACGGCTTGAACGGGTGCCGGTCGACCTCCTCGGGACGGGTGAGCCCGGTCAGCACCAGGAAGGTCTCCATGCCCGCCTCCAGACCGGCCAGCACGTCGGTGTCCATCCGGTCGCCGACCATCGCGCTGGTCTCCGAGTGCGCACCGATCTTGTTCAGGCCCGCGCGCATCATCAGCGGGTTCGGCTTGCCGACGAAGTACGGCTCCTGGCCGGTCGCCTTGGTGATCAGGGCGGCGACCGAACCGGTGGCCGGCAGCGGCCCCTCGGCGGATGGTCCGGTCTCGTCCGGGTTGGTGGCGATGAACCTGGCGCCGTCGTTGATGAGCCGGATGGCCTTGGTCAGCGCCTCGAAGCTGTAGGTGCGGGTCTCGCCGAGCACCACGTAGTCGGGGTTCGCGTCGGTGAGCACGTAGCCGATGTCGTGCAGCGCGGTGGTGAGCCCGGCCTCCCCGATGACGTAGGCGGTGCCGCCGGGCCGCTGGTCGTCGAGGAACTTGGCGGTGGCCAGGGCGGAGGTCCAGATGTTGTCGACCGGCACGTCCAGGCCCAACCGGGCGAGCCGGGCGTGCAGGTCGCGCGGAGTCTGCATGGAGTTGTTCGTCAGCACCAGGAAGGGCTTGCCGGACTCGGTCAGCCGCTTGATGAAGGCGTCCGAGCCGGGGATCGGCACGCCTTCGTGGATCAGCACCCCGTCCATGTCGGTGAGCCAGGACTCGATGGGCTTGCGTGTCGACACTGCTGAACTCCTGCCGTGCGCGGTGCGGGAAGTGCGGGGGCGGACGGCCCCAGCCTAGTGCGGGGCGCCCACCCGGTCGTCGGCCGTCCGCACTGCGGGCCGGCCCGTACGGCGGCGGCCGGGAACGGCCCCCGTACGATGGCCGCGACATCGGGGCCGCGCACCGCGCGGTCCACGACCGCACGACCCGAGGCACTGACTGTGAACCGAACCGGCACGCCCGAGGAACCGCTGCGAGTCGGCCTGATCGGCTACGGCCTGGCCGGCTCGGTCTTCCACGCACCGCTGATCGCGGCCACCGACGGCCTGGTGCTCGACACCGTGGTCACCGGCAGTCCCGAACGGCAGGAGCAGGTACGGCAGGCGTACCCGGAGGCGGACTGCGCCGACGGACCGGACGGGTTGTTCGCGCGGGCCGGGGAACTGGACCTGGTCGTGATCGCCTCGCCGAACCGCACCCACGTGCCGCTGGCCCGGCGGGCGCTGGAGGCGGGGCTGCCGGTGGTGGTGGACAAGCCGGTGGCGGGTACCGCCGCCGAGGCCGAGGAGCTGGCCGCGCTGGCCGAGGAGCGCGCGCTGCTGCTCTCGGTCTTCCACAACCGGCGCTGGGACAACGACTTCCGCACGCTGCAGCACCTGCTCGCGGACGGCGCGCTGGGAGAGGTCCGCAGGTTCGAGTCCCGGTTCGAGCGGTGGCGGCCCCGGCCCAAGGGCGGCTGGCGGGAGTCGGGCGACCCGGCGGATCTCGGAGGTCTGCTGTACGACCTCGGCAGCCACGTGGTGGACCAGGCGCTGACCCTCTTCGGCCCGGTGGACACCGTCTACGCCGAGTCGGACGTGCGGCGGCCCGGGACGGAGGCGGACGACGACACCTTCCTCGCCCTCGCCCACCGCGGCGGGGTCAGGTCCCACCTCTGGGTGAGCTCCACCGCCGCCCGGCTCGGCCCCCGCTTCCGGGTGCTGGGCAGCGAGGCGGCGTACGTGAAGTACGGCCTCGATCCGCAGGAGGCCGCGCTGCGCGCCGGCGAGCGGCCCGCGGCGGACGCCGTGTGGGGCGCCGAGCCGGAGTCCGCTTGGGGCACCGTGGGCACGGTGGACGGGACCCGGCCCGAGCCCACGCTGCCCGGTGACTACCCGGCCTACTACGCGGCCGTCGCCGACGCGCTGCGCACCGGTGCGGCACCGCCGGTGACCGTGGGGCAGGCTGCGGCGGCGCTGCGCGTGCTGGAGGCCGCCCGCGTCTCGGCGGCGGAGGCGCGCACCCTCCGGATCCCGCCGGACGCGTGAGGGTGATCGTTCCGCTGAAGTGAGGTGAGCCTCACCACCACCGCTCGGCCGTCACAGGTCCGGACCCGGGAGACCTCCCTGTCGCACCTCGCGCCGCCCGGTGCCGAAGACCGGTCGGCGCTCCCGGCGGATCCGGTCGGCACGGCGGCTCCGCTCGGCGCGCAGCGCGGGGAGCCGGCACCGCACGGTGAGCCGGACCCGGCATCGCGGGACGGCTGGACGGAACTCGGGTCCGCCGCGCAGCTGCGCGAACTGCTCGGCACCCCCTTTCCGATCGTGCTGGACAAGGTCAAGGCGCGGCTGAACGACGAGGACCGGCGAGTGCTGCCCCGCTCGCCGTTCTGCGTGGTGTCCAGCTCGGACGCGGACGGCGGCTGCGACGCCTCGCCACGCGGCGACGCGCCCGGTTTCGTCCGGCCGCTGGACGCGGGGACGGTGGCGATACCGGACCGGCCGGGCAACCGGCGCGCGGACGGCTTCCACAACATCCTCGGCAACCCGCACGTCGGTCTGCTGCACCTGGTGCCCGGCAGCGCGGACGTGCTGCGGATCAAGGGCCGGGCACGGATCGTGACCGACGCCCCGTTCTTCGACGACATGGTCGTCCGCGGGCTGGGCCCCTCGCTCGCCCTGGTGGTGGAGATCGACGAGGTCTACCCGCACTGCCCGCAATCGTTGCGCCGGGCCGGCATCTGGCAGCCGGAGACGTGGCCGGAGCCGCTGCCCCGCCGTTGACCGGCGGCCGAGAGGAGCACGGCCGGGCGACGGGTACGGCCGGGCGACGCGGCAGCGGTGCTCAGGCCGCGGCGAACCGCTGCCGCTGCCGTCCGGGGCGAGGGCCGGGAGCCGGCCGCCGTCCAGCGCCGCGGCGATCCGGCGCAGCGCCGCCGCTTCGCCGAGCAGTCCGCCGTCGATGTCCGGCACCGTGCCGGAGAGGTCGCGGAGGGCCCCGGCACTGGCCACGGCGGCCGGGCGCTCCGTTCCCGCAGGTCCCACTCGCAGCAGCTTCACAGGCACACTCCCGTGCTCGACGGGTGGCGAGGGGGACGGCCATCGAGTCTTCGGACGATCGTCCGAGAAGTCGTTCAGCGGCACAACCCCGCATTCACCCACCGGACCGCAGCCCCGCCCGGTCAGCCGCCCAGGGCCCGGGTGGCGGTGTGGATGGCCAGTCCGGCGAGAGCGCCGACGACCGTGCCGTTGATCCGGATGAACTGGAGGTCCCGGCCGATGTTCGCCTCGATCTTGCGGGAGGTCTGGTCCGCGTCCCAGCCCTGCACGGTCTCGGTGATCAGCGAGGTGATCTCCGCCCGGTAGGTGGTCACCACATGGGTGGCAACCCCTTCCGTCCAGCCGTCCAGCTTGTGCTGGAGGCGGTCGTCCGAGGCGAGCCGGGAGCCGAGCGACAGCAGCGAGGCGCGAGCCCGGAGCCGCAGCTGGCTCTGCTCGTCCCCGGCCGCCGCCACGATCATCGCGCGCACCGAGGTCCAGGCGGAGGCGATCAGGTCCTGGACCTCGTCCCGGGCGAGCACCTCGGACTTCAGCCGCTCCACCCGGGCCCTGGTCTCCGGATCGGTTTGCAGGTCGACGGCGAAGTCCGCCAGGAACCGGTCCAGCGCGCCGCGCGCCGGATGGTCGGGCATGTCCCGCATCTCCTCGGCGAACCGCAGCAGTTCGCGGTAGACCCGGTCGCCGATCCGCTGGTCGACGAAGCGCGGCGTCCAGCCCGGCGCTCCTCCGGCGACCGCGGCCATCACCGGTTCGCGGTGCTCCACCAGCCACTCGTGCGCCTTTCCGCAGACCAGGTCGACGAACCGGCGGTGGCCCGCGTCGTCCACGACCCGCTGGAGCAGTGTGCCCAGCCCGGGCGCGATCTCCCGGGCGTCGGCCCGGCGGGTGACGGCCTCGCCCACCACCGCCTGGACATCGGCGTCCCGCAGCACCGCCAGGGCTCCCCGGACCGCGGTAGCGAGTTCCGCCGTGACCCGGTCGGCGTTGGCGGGCTGGGCGAGCCAGGCACCGAGCCGGCTGCCGATGCCGACGGCGCGCAGCCGCTCCCGCACGACCCCCTCGGACAGGAAGTTGTCCCCGACGAAGTCCCCGAGGTTCTGCCCGAGCTGGTCCTTCTTGGTCCTGATGATCGCCGTGTGCGGGATCGGCAGGCCCATCGGGCGCCGGAACAGCGCCGTCACGGCGAACCAGTCGGCCAGCGCTCCGACCATGCCGGCCTCGGCCGCGGCCGCGACGTAGCCCGTCCAGGCGCCCGCGCCGGCGCTCGCGGCCCACTCGGCGAACCCGTAGACCAGCGCGGCCAGCAGCAGCGCCCCGGTCGCGATCCGCTTCATCCGGTGGACCCCGCGCTGCTTCTCCTCGTCCGCGGCCGTGAAGGCACCGAAGTCCCGGGTGATCCCCGCCGCCGGCGCGGCCCCGACCGGCCTCTCGACACGCTCTGTCCGCTCCATGCGCTCCCGCCCGTTTGTCGCTGTTCCCCGTGCATTGTCACCCGCCGCCGCGGGCCGGCGGAGAGCGGGCGCGGAGAACGGGCGCGGGAAAACCGGGGTCCGGCGCAACGTCAGCCCGGCACCGCGCGTCACAGTGTGCGGCGGGCAGGGCAGGACGCCCGGCCACCACGCGGCGCGTGGGATCATGGCAAGCGCAGAACGACCGCCCGAGGGGACCGCGCATGACGACTGGCAGACGCCGATGAGCAGGAACACGGGATACGCCCTGCTGGCCGGGCTCCTCGCGCTGGTGGTCGTGGTCTCGGGCGCACTCTTCGTCGGCTTCGGCGGGGCCCCGGAGGGCACCCGGGCCACCGCGGGCGGCTCCCGGAGCCCGGCGGCCCCCGCTTCCTCCGGGAGCTGGGTCGGCACCTGGGCCTCCTCCCCCGCAGCCGCTGAGCCCGACTCGGAGGACGGCTACCCGGACATGTCGATACGGAACGTGGTGCACACCTCGGTGGGCGGTTCCGCGGCCCGGATCCAGCTGTCCAACCTGTTCGGCGACCAGCCGCTGACGATCGGCGCCGCGACACTGGCGCTGGCCTCGGAGCCCAGCACCCCGATCGCCGCCGCCGGATCGATGCGGCGGCTCACCTTCGGGACCCAGGAGTCCGTCACCATCCCGCCCGGCGGGGTCGTCACCAGCGACGCCGTCCGGCTCAACGTGCCGCAGGCGGCCGACCTGCTGGTCACCACGTACGCCTCCGGGCCCTCGGGGCCGGTGACGTACCACCCCTTCGCCCGGCAGACGAGCTTCCTGGCCGCGGGCGACCGGACCGGGCAGGTCGAGGGCGACGCGTTCACCGAGGAGACGCCGTACTGGCGCTACCTCTCCGGAGTGGACGTCTGGTCGCACGAGGCGGACGGAGCGGTCGTCGTGATCGGCGACTCGATCACCGACGGCATCACCTCCAGCACCGGCGCGAACCGGCGGTGGACGGACTTCCTCGCCGCCCGGCTGCGCACCGAGCGGGGCGCGCCCCGCTACAGCGTGCTGAACCAGGGCATCAGCGGGAACCGGGTGCTGGTGGACGGCAATCCCGACTCGCCGAGCAACGGGCCGAGCGCGGTCTCCCGACTCGACCGGGACGTGCTCTCCCGGACGGGCGTGCGCACCGTGGTGATCCAGCTGGGCATCAACGACATCATCAAACTCCCGCAGCAGGACGACGCCGGGCTGATCGTGGCGGGGCTGGAACAGTTGGCCGGCGAGTCCCGCGGGCGCGGCCTGAGGGTGGTGGCCACCACCCTCACCCCGTTCGGCGGCTACGCGAAGCACACCCCCGAGCGGGAGGCGGTCCGCACCGAGGTCAACCGGCGAATCCGCGCCAGTGAGGCCTTCGACGCCGTCGTCGACCTGGACGCCGCGCTGAGCGACCCCGAGCACCCCGAGCGGCTCCGTGCCGCCTACGACTCCGGCGACCACCTGCACCCCAGCGACCACGGCTTCCGCGCCATGGCCGACGCGGTCGCCCTGGCTGAGCTGCGCGCGAGCACCGCCGCCCGGTTGTGAGCGCCCGCCCGGCCAGCCGCGTCGTCCCCGCGGGCCGGGCCGGGCGGGGCGGGCGTGCGATCCCTCACACCGGCGACAGGCCGCATCAGGCCTCCCTTTCATGACTTCAGCCGTCCTGATGGACATGAGGCGTGGCGCGGAACACCTCGCGGCCCGGCGTGGCCTCCCGAACTCCGTGGAACCCGCCGGAAGTCGGTGGTGACCGATGAGCCACCCCAGCGGTCAGCCGTCCGAGTGACCGGCGCCACCGAAAGGAGCCGTCACAGGCATGTCACAGGTCTGCTCCGTCACCGGAATACCGCGTACATGATGCGACAGTGTCTTATGGGACGTTCGACGCGAATCGGCCCACCCCGCACGAGGAGTCCCCGCACAGATGAGTGACGAGCCCGGTACCGCCCGACCAGAGGAGCCGCACCCCGACAGCCCGCCCGGACGCACCGGCGCACGCCGTCTGCTGCCGAACTGGCGCGCGGCCCTGGGGGGCGTGCTGCTGCTCCTGGTGCTCGGTTCCGGCGCCATGGTGGCGGGTTACCTGCTGGTGGACATCCCCGCGCCCAACCAGGCCGCCGCCGCCCAGACGAACGTCTACCTCTACTCCGACGGCAGCAGGCTGGCCAAGAAGGGCGACGTCAACCGGGAGAACGTGAGCCTGTCCCAGGTGTCGCTGCCTGCTCAGCGGGCGATACTCGCGGCGGAGGACCGGGACTTCTACCAGGAGTCGGCGGTGGATCCGAAGGCGATGGCGCGCGCCGCGTGGAACATGGTCCGCGGCGGCGCCAAGCAGTCCGGCTCGACGATCACCCAGCAGTACGTGAAGAACTACTACCTGAGCCAGGACCGGACGATCACCCGGAAGGCCAAGGAGTTCTTCATCGCCATCAAGCTGGACCGCGAGGTGAGCAAGGAGGAGATCCTCCGCGGCTACCTCAACACCAGCTACTTCGGCCGCAACGCGTACGGCATCCAGGCCGCGGCGCAGGCCTACTACGGCAAGAGCGCCAAGGACCTCACCACCGAGGAGGGCGCGTACCTGGCCGCCCTGGTGAACTCCCCCAGCGCCTACGACGTCACCGCCCACCCGGAGAACCGCGACCAGGTGACCGCCCGCTGGAAGTACGTGCTGGACGGCATGGTCTCCGAGGACTGGCTGTCGCCGGCCGAGCGGGCCGGGATGGAGTTCCCCGAACCGAAGAAGGCGAGCCCGGCCTCCGGCCAGTCCGGGCAGCGCGGCTACCTGATGAACGCGGTCGACGAGTACCTGGTGGAGCAGGGCATCGTCGAGGAACAGCGGCTCAACGCCGGCGGCTTCCGGATCACCACCACCATCGACCGCGAGAAGCAGGGGGCGCTGGTCGACGCCGTGGACGAGCAGCTGATGTCCCAGCTCAGCGAGGACCGCGAGGTGGACGAGTACGTCCGGGCCGGGGGCACGTCCGTCGACCCGGCCACCGGCCGCGTGGTGGCGCTGTACGGAGGTATCGACTACACCGAGCAGTTCATCAACAACGCCACCCGCCGCGACTACCAGGCAGCTTCCACCTTCAAGCCCTTCGTCTACGCGTCCGCCCTGCGCAACGACTCCACGACGCAGGACGGTGAGCCCATCGGCCCGTACACGACCTATGACGGCACCAGCAAGCGCGAGGTGACGAGCGACGGCCAGGAGACCGGCTGGGCACCGCAGAACGAGAACGACATCTCCTACGGTCCGGTCAGCGTCACGGAGGGCATGGACAAGTCGATCAACGCGGTCTTCGCCCAGATGGGCATCGACGTCGGCCCGGAGAAGATCAAGGACACCCTCGTGCGGCTCGGCATCCCTGAGAAGACCCCGGAGCTGGCCGACGCCCAGGGCTCGATCGCGCTGGGCACCGCCACCCCCAGCACCCTGGACCTGGCGAACGCCTACGCGGCGCTGGCCGACCACGGCCGGAGCATCGAGCACACCCTGGTCGACGAGGTCACCCAGGGCGGCGAGAAGATCAGGCTCCCGGAGCGGAAGTCGGAGCAGGCCATCTCCCGGGAGGCAGCGGACGGCACGACGGCCGTCCTGCGCAGCGTGGTCGAAGGCGGCACCGGCTCCCAGGCCCAGTCCGCCGGGCGGCCGGCGGCGGGCAAGACGGGCACCGCCGAGAACGACAGGGCCGCCTGGTTCGCGGGGTACACCCCGGATCTGGCCACCGTGGTCTCGGTGATGGGCCAGGACTCCGAGACCGGAGCGCACAAGTCGCTCTACGGTGCGGCCGGCCAGCCGAAGATCAGCGGCGGCTGGTTCCCCGCCAAGATCTGGGGGCAGTACACCGAAGAGGCCCTGTCCGGCTCCGCCGCCGACGACTTCGATCTGAGGGTCGAGGACTCCGAGCCGTCGCTGCGGCCCTCCACTCGTGCCCCGGACACCCCCGACGAGACACGGCAGGTTCCCGAGCCGCCGTCGACCCCCGAGTCGCCGGACGACTCCTCGGAGGGCGCCACCGGCGGAACCGGAGGCCAGGACGGCGGCGCCGACGGCGGAACGGACGGCGGTGCCTCCGACGGCGGGACCGCGGACGGTGGCAGCGGCGGCGACGAGGGTGGTACGGCGGACGGCGGCACCGGCAGCCCGGACGGCGGTACCACCGACGGCGGGACGGGCACCAGCAGCGGCGCCCCGGAGGACCCGGGAGAGGGGGCCACCGGCACGCCGGGCGAGCCACCGCCGCGGTTCGAGGGATTCCTCGACTGACGGCAGGCACTCGGCTGACGGCAGGCACCGGGTCCCGCACCCCCGCTCCGGGCGCGGGACCCGGCTCTCCGGGCCCGGGGGCTCAGTGCCCGGAGGTCGCCTTCAAGCCGACCACGGACACCAGCAGCAGCCCGATGAAGAAGATCCGGGCCGCGCTGACCGTCTCGCCCAGCAGGACCATGCCCACGATCGCCGCTCCCGCGGCGCCGATGCCCACCCAGACGCCGTACGCGGTGCCGATCGGCAGAGTGCGGGCCGCACGGGCGAGGAGGAACATGCTCGCCGCGATCCCCAGAACGGTGAACACGCTCGGCCACAGCCGGGTGAACCCGTCGGTGTACTTCATCCCAATGGACCAGCCGACCTCCAGCAGACCGGCGACGGCAAGCAGAACCCAGGCCACGACAGCGCCTCCGTGACGGTGCGGATACGGGGTGCGTCGTCTTTTCCTCGGGCCCGGTACGGCGCGTCTCGTCGGGTGCCTCCAGTATGGCAAACCCTCTGCCCCGGGACAGCGGCTTCCTCCGGCAGAGCCCCGGACGCCGCTGGTACGAACGGCCGCACAGTGGGTACCCGTGGGCAGGTCCGGACGATCCGGACCCGGACGCAGCGGCAGTCGCCCCCAGGAGGAGTTCAGCATGGCCATCGCCACGGTCGACCCGTCAACCGGCGAGACCCTCAAGACCTTCGACGCCCTCGGCCCCGACGAGGTCGAGGAGCGCCTCGCGCGGGCCGCCGAGGCCTTCGCCGCGCACCGGCGCACCGGATTCGGGGAGCGCGCCGCGCTGCTGAGCCGGGCCGCCGACCTGCTGGAGGCCGACACGGACGCGGTCGCGAGGACCGTCACCACCGAGATGGGCAAGCCCCTGGCGGCGGCCCGCGCCGAGGCGGCCAAGTGCGTCAAGGCGATGCGCTGGTACGCGGAGCACGCGGCCGGGCTGCTGGCCGACGAGCAGCCGTCCGCCGCGGTGGTGGAGGACTCCGGCGCCTCCCGGGCCTTCGTCCGCTACCGGCCGCTCGGGCCGGTGCTCGCGGTGATGCCGTGGAACTTCCCGCTCTGGCAGGTGATCAGGTTCGCCGCTCCGGCACTGATGGCGGGGAACACGGCGCTGCTGAAGCACGCCTCGAACGTGCCGCAGACCGCGCTCTACCTGGACGACCTGTTCCGCCGCGCCGGCTACCGCCCGGGCTGCTTCCAGACCCTGCTGGTCGGCTCGGGTGAGATCGAGGGCATCCTGCGGGATTCGCGGGTGGCCGCGGCCACCCTCACCGGGAGCGAACCGGCCGGCCGCTCGGTGGCGTCGATCGCGGGCGACGAGATCAAGAAGACGGTGCTGGAACTGGGCGGCAGCGACCCGTTCCTGGTGCTGCCCTCGGCCGACATCGACGCGGCGGCCCGGACCGCGGTCACCGCCCGGGTGCAGAACGCCGGGCAGTCCTGTATCGCGGCGAAGCGCTTCCTTGTGCACGCCGACGTCTGGGACGCGTTCACCGAGCGCTTCGTGGAACGGATGGCGGCGCTGACGGTGGGCGACCCGATGGCGGAGGGCACGGACGTCGGCCCGCTCTCCAGCGAGCAGGGCCGCGCGGACCTGGAGGAACTGGTCGCGGACGCGGTGCGGAAGGGGGCGCGGACGCTGTGCGGCGGCAGGCGTCCGGCCGGACTGGACCGCGGCTGGTTCCACGAGCCGACGGTGCTGACCGGCATCACCGAGGAGATGCGCATCCACCGCGAGGAGACCTTCGGGCCGGTGGCCGGCCTGTACCGGGTCGGGGACCTGGACGAGGCAGTGGCCCTGGCCAACGACACGTCCTTCGGGCTCAGCTCGAACGCCTGGACACGGGACCCGGCGGAGCAGGAACGGCTTGTCGCCGACCTGGAGGCGGGCGGTGTCTACTTCAACGGCATGACGGCGTCCCACCCGGGGCTGCCGTTCGGCGGGGTGAAGCGTTCCGGCTACGGCCGCGAGCTGGCCGGACACGGCATCCGCGAGTTCTGCAACGTCACCACCGTGTGGTTCGGCGCCGAGGAGTGACGGACGGGCCCGGGCCGGGTCCGTCAGCGGCGGGGCCCGGTTCACAGGCCGTCGGCGGCTCCGGGGCCGGGCCGGTGGCGGTTGCGGCGGGCGGCCTTCATCTCGGCCTCGTGCAGATGGTCCCGGCCGTCGGCGAGGCGGGCGCGGATCCGCCGCTCGACCTCTTCGAACGGACGATAGTACCCGGCGTCGTACTCCTCGACGACCTGGAAGGTCCAGCGGTCCGGCAGCACGTTCCGGCCCACCAGCTCCCGCTCGACCGCCTCCGCCTCGTCCGGGTGCCCCGCCTCCCGCAGCAACCGCACCGCGTCGTCCAGGCCGAGGTCCGCGGTACCGGTGAGCTGGTGGAAGGAGTAGAGGTGCCCGCGGGCCCGCTCCGTCGTCTCCAGTGCCTTCGACAGCGCGCCGAGGGCCTCGACGGTGCGGTCGTCCACCCCGTCGGGGCGCTCGTGGGCGGCGTCGGGACGCTCGTGGTGCTCCTCGAGGCTCATCCCGGGCGGGTCCCCCGGCTCCGGGCGGCGTACACGCCTCCGCCCGGGTGAGACGGCGGTGTCGGCCGGGGCCGGTACCGAAGGTTCAGAGGTAGAGGCCCGTGGAGTCGTCGGAGCCGCCGAGGCGCTCGGAGGCCACCGCGTGCAGGTCGCGTTCGCGGATGAGTACGTACGCGACGCCGCGGACCTCGACCTCGGCCCGCTCCTCGGGGTCGTAGAGGACGCGGTCGCCCGCCTCGACCGTCCGGACGTTCTGGCCGACGGCGACCACCTCGGCCCAGCTCAGCCTGCGGCCGACCGCGGCGGTGGCCGGGATGACGATGCCACCGGACGAACGGCGTTCGCCCTCCGGGATGTCCGTCCGTACCAGGACGCGGTCGTGCAGCATCCGGATCGGGAGCTTTTCGTGGGTGGGTTCGGCGCTCACCCCCCGACGTTATCCCAGAGGTCAGCGGCGGCGGCGCCCGCCCGCGGTGACGAGCAGCCCGACCACGGCGACCGCGACCAGGGCGGCCGGGATCGCCCGCTCCAGCCGCAGGGAGCCGTCCTCGGCGACGAACTGCGCTTTCACTCCGCCCACCGCCCGGTCGGCCGCCGCGCCGGCCTTCGCCTTCGCGTCCTCGACCACTGTGCTCGGATGCACGCGCACCGCGATCTCGTCCAGCGTCGCGCCCAGCTCCTTGCGCCTGCGGGCGATGTCGGCCTCGATCTGTGCGGGGGTCCTGGCTTCCGCCACCGCTCTGCCTCCGTCGTGTCGTCGCGTTCTCCCGCACAGTCTGTCAGTTCCCGGCCCCGGCCGCCGCCGCACACCCCGGTCGGAGCAGCGCCCGGCCGACCGGCGGCTACGCTCGGGAGCACCACCACGTACCGAGGAGCACCGATGAGCGAGCGTCTTCAGCCCGGCGACACCGCCCCCGCCTTCACCCTTCCCGACGCGGACGGCAAGCAGGTGTCGCTCTCCGACCACGCCGGCCGGAAGGTGATCGTTTACTTCTATCCGGCCGCGCTCACGCCGGGCTGCACCAAGCAGGCCTGCGACTTCACCGACAACCTCACCGTGCTCGCGGACGCCGGGTACGAGGTCATCGGCGTCTCGCCCGACCAGCCCGAGAAGCTGGCGAAGTTCCGCGACGCGGAGGAGCTGCGGGTGACCCTGGTCGGGGACCCGGAGAAGAAGGTGCTGGAGGCGTACGGCGCCTACGGCGAGAAGACCATGTACGGCAAGGTCGTCACCGGAGTGATCCGGTCCACCGTGGTCGTCGACGAGCAGGGCAGGGTCGAGCGGGCGCTGTACAACGTCAAGGCGACCGGGCACGTCGCCAAGCTGATGAAGGACCTGGAGATCGCCGCCGGCTGAGCGGCCCCCGCGGATCGGCGGCCGCCCGGTTCCGGCGCGGTCGCCCGGCCCGGTCGCCGGTGGCGGCCCCTGTGCCGGGTACGCCGGGCCGCCGCTACGATGGTCCGGCCGGCGGCGGTGGCGCAACGGCTGACGCAGCAGACTTAGGATCTGTGGCCCCTGACCGGGCTTGAGGGTTCGAATCCCTTCCGCCGCACTGTGAAGGGCTCCCCGCCCGCCCGTACGACGCGGGTGGTGGGGAGCCCTTCGCTGTGCGGGCTGCGGGTCAGCCGAGCAGTTCCGCGACCTTCGGCGCGAGCGCCCGGAAGGCGCGTCCGCGGTGACTGATCGCGTTCTTCTCCGCCGGGCTCAGCTCCGCGCAGGTACGGGTGTCCCCGTCGGGCTGGAGGACCGGGTCGTAGCCGAAGCCGCCTGAGCCCGAGGGCTCGTACCGCAGCACGCCGCGCAGCCGGCCCTCGGCGACCCGCTCCGTGCCGTCCGGCAGCGCGAGCGCGGCAGCGCAGGCGAAGTGCGCACCGCGGTGCTCCTCGGCGATGTCGGCGAGTTGCGCCAGCAGCAGGTCCAGATTGGCGCGGTCGGCCCCGTCCGGTGAGCCGCCGCCGTGCCGACCGGCCCAGCGCGCGGAGAAGATGCCCGGCGAGCCGCCGAGCACGTCCACGCAGAGCCCGGAATCGTCGGCGACCGCCGGAAGGCCCGTAACCCGGGCGAGCGCGTGCGCCTTGAGCAGGGCGTTCTCCGCGAAGCTGACCCCGGTCTCCTCGACGTCGGGGAGACCGGGGAAAGCGTCGGCACCGACCAGCTCGACGGGGAGCGCCTCCTCGGCGAGGATCGCGCGGAGTTCGGTGACCTTGTGGGTGTTGCGGGTGGCGAGTACGAGACGCTGCATGGCAGGGATTATCCAGGTGCCGCGGCGCCCCGGTCGTTCCGGGGAGGACGGCGCCCGACCGGTGTCCGGCGCGGACGCGTCCGGGGGCGGGCAACGGCCCGGCGCGCGGCTCAGCCCGGGGTGCAGACGCCGGTGAGCTTGTCCGCCGCGTCGCCCACCGGGGCGAGGTCGGGCGCGTTGCCGTCCTCCAGGGAGGTGCGGACGTTGTCCACGGCGGTGCGCAGATCGCCCACCGCGGCGCCGACCTCGGAGTCGCCGGAGCTCTCGTCTATCTTGTCGAGGTTCTCGTCGATCCGGTCGAGGGCGCGTCGCGCCTCCTCCGGGTTCTCCCCCGCGCCGTCCACGGCCTGTTGCAGGTCGTTGACGCTCTCGGCGACCGCGACCGCGGTGTTGGCGCAGTCGAAGGCGCGGTCGATGGCACCGCAGCCGCTCAGCAGGGCGGTGGTCAGCAGAACGGGGACGGCCAGGGCCGGCGCACGGCGCACGGGAGAGTTCCTCTCGAAAGGTGAAACGGACCCGCAGCCCTCGGGCCGCGACGCGGTGCTTGGTCGGGCCGCACGGAACGACCCGTGCGGCCCGCACAGTCGAGGACGCCGACTGCGCGTGTTCGGTTGCCTGCCGGTGCCGCCGGAGTCGACGCCCCGGCGGCGCGGTCACTGCGCGGGGGGCGTGAGCGACTCCCGCTGCGCGGCGTCCAGTCGGGCGCATCCGGCGACGGCGAGGTCGAGCAGCGCGTCGAGTTCCGCGCGATCGTAGGGCTCGCCCTCCGCGGTGCCCTGCACCTCGACGAAGCGGCCGTCGCCGGTGCAGACGACGTTCATGTCCGTCTCGGCGCGCACGTCCTCCTCGTAGGCGAGGTCGAGCAGCGGGGTGCCGTCGACGATGCCGACACTGACCGCCGCGACGGTGCCGCGCAGCGGCTGCGCCCTGGCCTTGACGATCTTCTTCCCCTGCGCCCAGGCGATCGCGTCGGCGAGCGCGACGTAGGCGCCGGTGATGGACGCGGTGCGGGTGCCGCCGTCGGCCTGGAGCACGTCGCAGTCGAGGACCACGGTGTTCTCCCCCAGCGCCCGGAAGTCGACCACGGAGCGCAGCGAGCGGCCGACGAGCCGGGAGATCTCGTGCGTGCGGCCGCCGATCTTGCCGCGGACCGATTCCCGGTCGCCGCGGGTGTGGGTCGCGCGCGGCAGCATGGAGTACTCGGCGGTGACCCAGCCCTGGCCGCTGCCGCGGCGCCAGCGCGGCACGCCCTCGGTGACGCTGGCGGTGCACAGCACCCGGGTGTCGCCGAAGGACACCAGGACGGAGCCCTCGGCGTGCCTGCTCCAGTCGCGCTCGATGGTGACTGGGCGGAGCTGGTCGGCCGTACGGCCGTCGATTCGTGACATGCGGCGACCCTATCGGCTGCGGCAGAGGGCCCGTTCCCGGCGGAACGGGCCCTCTGCCGCAGCCGCCCCGGCCTCGCTCGACCCAAGGCGGCCTCGCTCGGCCTTCAGCGGCGGGAGCCGCTCACATCATGTCCTCGATCTCGGCCGCGATCGGGTCCGCGTCAGTGCCGATGACGACCTGGATCGCGGTGCCCATCTTGACGACGCCGTGGGCGCCGGCGGCCTTCAGCGCGGCCTCGTCCACCAGAGAGGCGTCCGATACCTCGGTGCGCAGGCGTGTGATGCAGCCCTCGACCTCTTCGATGTTCTCCAGTCCACCGAGTCCGGCGACGATCTTTTCAGCCTTAGTGGCCATGTCTCTCTCCTGTGTGTCGGGCAACCGCTCGATTTCTCAGCCCAGGCGGCCACCGTAAGCCACGGCTTCCACGGATGGCCCCTCCGCAGGGGCACGGGCTCCGGCCCTGCCGGAGGGTGACGCGGAGCGGCACCGCCCCGCGGGGCGGTGCCGCCCGGTACCGGCGCGATGCACCGCTGGTCTACACCAGTATGCCGTAGCAGGCGGCACGGGAGCGGTCCGATGAGCTTCCGAGTTCGGCACACCGCACCCCGGGTGCACGCCGGGTGCACGCCGCGGGCGCCGGGAGACGGGCCCCGCCCCGGGGAACGGGCCCCGCTCCCGAGTGCGCGGGGGGCTTGCGGCATGCTGTAAGAGCCTTGCTGCACCTCCGTCACGCCCCCCGAAGCCGTGACCCAGATGTAACCGGCAGCGCGGAACCATGGGTTCCCCGCAAGGCCCTTCCCATGCTAGAACTGGTCTAAACCACTGAGTGGTGTAGACCAGTTCATCAGTTCTGCACGAATCAGCACGAAGACGCCGCCGTCGTCTCCCCAGGTTTCCACTTTCCCGGCGGCGCCTTGCCCACTGGAGGAAGTGTTATGTCCACGGCTAACGACGCCAAGGCGACCCCGGCAAAGAGAACCGGGGCCGGCCTGTTCCAAGGGCTGCAGAAGGTGGGACGCAGCCTTCAGCTCCCCATCGCCGTCCTGCCGGCCGCAGGCATCCTGCTCCGGCTGGGCCAGCCGGACGTTTTCGGTGCGGACGGTCTCGGCTGGGACCAGGTCGCCAAGGTCTTCGCCGGCGCCGGCGGCGCACTGCTCGACGCCTCGCTGGGCCTGCCGCTGCTCTTCTGCATCGGTGTGGCCATCGGCTTCGCCAAGAAGGCGGACGGCTCCACGGCACTGGCTGCGGTGGTCGGCTTCCTCGTCTACTACTCGGTGATCCACCAGTTCCCGGTGGACGGTCCGGAGGGCGGCGAGTTCGTCGGCACCGGGTCAGTGAGCGGTGCATGGCTGGTGACCGGCCCCGACGGGGCGGCCGAGGCGACAGCGGCCTCGTATCAGAACCCGGGGGTGCTCGGCGGCATCGTGCTCGGTCTGCTGACCGCGGTGCTGTGGCAGCGCTTCCACCGCACCAAGCTGGTCGACTGGCTCGGCTTCTTCAACGGCCGCCGTCTGGTCCCGATCATCATGGCCTTCGTCGGCACCGCCGTCGGCGTCCTGGTCGTCCTGGGCTGGGAGCCCGTCGGTAACCTCATCACCAACTTCGGTGAGTGGATCACCGGCCTGGGCGCCCTGGGTGCCGGTCTGTTCGGTCTGATCAACCGCGCGCTGATCCCGATCGGCATGCACCAGTTCGTCAACACCGTCTCCTGGTTCCAGATCGGCGACTTCACCACCGAGGCCGGCGACGTCGTGCACGGCGACCTGACCCGCTTCTTCGCCGGCGACCCGACCGCCGGACAGTTCATGTCCGGCTTCTTCCCGATCATGATGTTCGGCCTGCCGGCCGCGGCCCTGGCGATCGCGCACTGCGCCCGTCCGGAGCGCCGCAAGGCCGTCACCGGCATGATGCTCTCGCTGGCGCTGACCTCGTTCGTCACCGGTGTCACCGAGCCGATCGAGTTCTCCTTCCTGTTCATCGCGCCGCTGCTCTACGCCATCCACGCGGTACTGACCGCCGTCTCCATGGCCGTCACCTGGGCGCTCGGGGTCCACGCGGGCTTCACCTTCTCCGCGGGCACCATCGACTACCTGCTGAACTGGAACCTCGCGACGAAACCCTGGATGATCATCCCGATCGGTCTCGTCTTCGCGGTGATCTACTACGCGGTCTTCCGCTTCGCGATCATCAAGTTCAACCTGGCCACTCCCGGCCGGGAGCCCGAGGAAGAGGTCGAGGACACCACCAAGGCCTGACCTCGCCCCGCAGCCGGCAGCACCGCGGCCCCGTACCCCTCGCACGAGCGAGCGGGTACGGGGCCGCGGTGCTGCGGAGCCGCGCCCGGTCGCGAACGGGGGAGGCCGGGGCGGGCGGTCAGACCTTGTAGACGGTGCCCGGACGGGCCAACTCGACCGGACCGTCGAAGACCGAGCCGGCGTCGCGCAGGTTCTGCCCGGGGTCCGTCCACGGCGGGACGTGCGTGAGCACCAGGCGCTCCACCCCCGCCGCGGCTGCGCAGCGGCCGGCCTCCAGGCCGTTCAGATGGACCCCCTCGATGTCCTCCTTGCCGTGCGTGAAGGACGCCTCGCACAGGAAGAGGCCGGCCCCGGCCGCCAGGCCGTCCAGGTTCTCGCAGGCTCCGGTGTCACCCGAGTAGGTGAGCACCGACCCCCGGTGCTCGATCCGGAAGCCGTACGCCTCGACCGGGTGCTCCACCACGGCCGCGCGGACCTGGAACGGGCCCAGTGCGTAGACGGCGCCGTCGGCCAGGGTGCGGAAGTCGAACACCTCGCGCATCGCGGTGTCCGAGGGGGTGTCCGCGTAGGCGGTGGAGAGCCGCTCCTCGGTGCCGGTCGGCCCGAGCACCGGGAGGGCCGGGCACCTGCCGCCCTCGTGGCGGTAGTAGCGGGCCACGAAGTAGCCGCACATGTCGATGCAGTGGTCCGCGTGCAGGTGGCTGAGCAGGATCGCGTCGAGGTCGTAGAGGCCGCAGTGCCGTTGCAGCTCGCCCAGCGCGCCGTTGCCCATGTCGAGCAGCAGACGGTAACCGTCCGCCTCCAGGAGGTAGCTCGAACAGGCGGAGTCCGCGGACGGGAACGAGCCCGAACAGCCGACGACGGTGAGCTTCATAGGGGTGGGAACCTCCGCAGCCCGGTGAAAAGGGGGTTTCCCGAGAGTAAGCCGCCCCAGGGCCGCGGGCTCCTCGGCAGAGCTGCGGTGTGGGCGGAATCACCAGTGCGGGGTACCGTCGAAATTTCGGCCGGACCCCGGCCGAAGGGCCCGGTGGCCGGGTCGCCCACCGCATGGGAGGAGCTGCTCGTGGACACATTCCCGGGGTGGGCGCCGGGCGTGGTGGTGCTGCTGGCGCTCGTGGCCACGCTGGTCGACGGCTGGGCCGGCGGTTCCCGGGTGCGCCCCGGCCGGAGGGCGCGCGGGTCGCGCCGAGCGCGGTCGGCCCGTGCTCCCCGGCGCGGACGGCGCGGGCCGGACGCCGCGGGCGGGGCGGACGACCCCACCTCCGGGCCGCCCCCGGACCACTGAGGCGCCCCCTCGTCCCCTCCTCCCCGGCGCACGGAAGCCGCGTCGGAGAGGGCGGGGCGTGCGAAGGGGGGTGTCAGGCCCAGAGTTGGCCCTGGAGGCGCTCGACGGCCGCGTCGGTGGACTCGGCGGTGTAGATCCCGGTGGAGAGGTACTTCCAGCCGCCGTCCGCCACCACGAAGGCGATATCGGCCTCCTCCCGCGCCTTCAGCGCCTTGCGCCCCACCCCGATCGCCGCGTGCAGCGCGGCTCCGGTCGAGACTCCGGCGAAGATGCCCTCCTCGGCGAGGAGTTCACGGGTGCGGGCGACCGCGTCCGCGGAGCCCACCGAGAAGCGGGAGGTGAGGACGGAGGCGTCGTACAGCTCGGGTACGAAGCCCTCGTCGAGGTTGCGCAGCCCGTAGACGAGGTCGTCGTACCGCGGTTCGGCGGCGACGATCCGGATGTCCGGGCGGTGCTCGCGCAGGTAGCGGCCGGCGCCCATCAGGGTGCCGGTGGTGCCGAGCCCCGCGACGAAGTGGGTCACCGACGGCAGGTCGGCCAGGATCTCGGGGCCGGTGCCGGCGTAGTGCGCGCCGGCGTTGTCCGGGTTGCCGTACTGGTAGAGCATCACCCAGTCCGGGTGCTCGGCGGAGATCTCCTTCGCGACCCGGACCGCCGTGTTGGAGCCGCCGGCGGCCGGCGAGGAGATGATCTCCGCTCCCCACATGGCCAGCAATTGCCGGCGCTCCTCACTGGTGTTCTCCGGCATCACGCAGACGATCCGGTAGCCCTTGAGCCTGGCCGCCATCGCCAAGGAGATCCCGGTGTTCCCCGAGGTGGGTTCGAGAATGGTGCAGCCGGGCGTCAACCGGCCGTCTTTCTCGGCCTGTTCGATCATATGGAGCGCGGGGCGGTCCTTGATCGACCCGGTGGGGTTGCGGTCCTCCAGCTTGGCCCAGATCCGCACCCCCTCGCCCGGCGAGAGCCGCGGCAGCCGCACCAGGGGGGTGTTGCCGACCGCGGCCAGCGGGGAGTCGTAGCGCATCAGCGCATGCCCCCGGCGACAGCGGGGAGGATGGTGACGCTGTCGCCGTCGCTCAGCTCGGTCGTGATGCCGTTCAGGAAGCGCACGTCCTCGTCGTTGAGGTAGACGTTGACGAAGCGGCGCAGCTCGCCCCCGGCCGCGTCGTCGACCAGCCGCTCCCGGATGCCGGGGTGCCGCGACTCCAGGTCGGTGAACAGCTCGGTGAGGTTGCCGCCGCTGCCCTGCACGGCCTTCTCACCGCCGGTGTGGGTACGGAGAATGGTCGGAATGCGGACCTCGATGGCCATGGGGATGCTCCTGTTTGTCTGAGGGGATACGCGCGGCGGTGGGGGACGTGAGGCGTGCGGAAGGGCGGGCCCGGGCGGAGCCCCGGCTACGGGGGCCGCAGCAGGCCGCGGGAGCGCCCGCTGAAGGGCTCGGGCGGCGGGGGCCCGGCGGGGCCGGGTGGCTCAACAGATGGCGCTGGAGAGACGGCACAGGTCGACGTGCAGGCGCGCGACGAGCAGGGTGCCCGGGGCCGTGTGGTTCACGTCGTGCATAACCATAGGCTCATCGTAACGATTCCCGAGAGCGGAATCGGATGCGTGTTTCATGATGCGGACGCCGTCGTCTCAGAGCGAGTAGGAGTCCACCAGCTCGACCTCTTCCTCGGTCACCTCGCCGTCCACGATGCGGAAGGAGCGGAACGAGACCGGGCCCTCCTCGTTGCCGCACTCGGCGGTGGAGACCAGGACGTAGTGGGCGTCCGGCTCCCCGGCGTACGAGATGTCCGTCCGGGACGGGTACGCCTCGGTGGCGGTGTGCGAATGGTAGATCACCACCGGCTCCTCGCCCCGGTCGTCCATCTCCCGGTAGAGCTTGAGCAGGTCGGTGGAGTCGAACTCGTAGAAGGTCGGCGAGCGGGCCGCGTTGAGCATCGGCACGAAGCGCTCCGGCCGTACCGCTCCGGCCGGTCCGGCGATCACTCCGCAGGCTTCGTCCGGGTGGTCGGCGCGGGCGTGCGCGACGATGCGGTCGTGCAGGTCTCGGGTCAGGGTCAGCATGGGCGACAGCATATGCGTCGGGCCCTGTGCGCACCCCCGGGGCGGTGCGCACAGGGCCCGACGGCAGGCGTGCCGGGCCCCGCTCCGGACGGCTCGTGCCGTCCGGAGCGGGGCAGTGCGCTACTTGGCGGCGGTGTCGCCCGAGGCGGGGCCGGGCGCCGAGGCCGCGGCCGCGGCCTCGCCGGCCTCGATCTCCTCCTCGGTCTCGCCCGCGTCGCGCCGGCGGGTGTAGTCGAGGACCTTGGCCAGCTCCTTCTTGACGACCGGGACGAGCAGGTAGAGGCCGATGATGTTGAACAGCGCCGCCATGAAGAGCGTCGCGTCCGCCAGGCTGACCAGGACGCCCAGGGAGAGCAGGGCGCCGACCACGATCATGGCGCAGAAGATGGCCTTGTAGATCAGCTCCGAGGTCTTGCTGTGGCCGAACAGGTGCCCCCAGCACTTCAGTCCGTAGTAGCTCCAGGTGATGAGCGTGGAGAAGGCGAAGAGCACCACGGCCACCGTCAGCAGGTACGGGAACCACGGCAGAGCGGTGTCGAAGGCGTCCGAGGTGATGGAGATACCGGCGCTGGTACTGCCGTCCACCTCACCGCCCTCGATGGCCGTCCGACGGACCTCCTCGTACAGCGGGCCGCCGGCGATGACGATCGTCAGGGCCGTCATCGTGCAGACGATCACGGTGTCGACGAAGGGCTCGATCATCGCGACCAGGCCCTCGGTGGCGGGACGCTTGGTCTTCACCGCGGAGTGGACGATCGGCGCGGAGCCGATGCCGGCCTCGTTGGAGAAGGCCGCGCGCTGGAAGCCGACGATCAGCGCGCCGATCACACCACCGGCGACGCCCTCGGGGTTGAAGGCCTCGGTGATGATGGTGCCGATGGCGCTGGGCACGTGGTCGATGTTGAAGAGGATGACCAGCAGGCAGGCGAGGACGTAGAGGACACCCATGGAGGGGACCAGGCGGCTGGTGACCTTGCCGATCGACCGCACGCCACCGAGCAGCACGAGGGCGACGGCGACGGCCGTCAGCACGCCGTAGAAGAGCGCACCGCCGTTGGAGGCGAAGATGCTGTTCTCGTCGCCGGTCACCGAGACGATCTGCTCCAGGGACTGGTTGACCTGGAAGAGGTTGCCGCCGAAGAGGGCGAAGAACAGGAGCATGAAGGCGGACAGGCCGGCGAGCACCTTGCCGAGCCCGGCCAGTCCGCGCTCGGCGAGGCCCTTGCGCAGGTAGAGCATCGGACCGCCGTTGACGGTGCCGTCCTCGTTGATCTCGCGGTACTTCACACCCAGGGTGCACTCGACGAACTTGGTCGCCATGCCGAGCAGACCGCAGAGGATCATCCAGAACGTGGCGCCGGGGCCGCCGATGGAGATCGCGATGGCCACACCGGCGATGTTGCCGAGGCCGACGGTGCCGGAGACGGCCGAGGTCAGTGCCTGGAAGTGGGTGACCTCACCGGGGGCGTCCTTCTGCTCGTACTTGCCCCGGACGAGCCGGAAGGCGGCGCCCAGGTGCCTGACCTGGGCGAATCCGAAGTAGGCCGTGAAGACGAGGCCGGCGACTACCAGCCAACCGACGATGAGCGGAAAGTCGGTTCCGAAGATGTTGACGGTAAAGAAGACGATATCGCCGAGAATGTTGGCGACCGGTTCGAAGACGTCATTGACGCTGTCATTGACCGAATCGGTCCACGTGGTTTCGCTGTTTGCCATGGCCTACCTCTGGCTGATGCGGCAGCGGGGACGGGAGTTGCGCGGCGGGTGCCGTCAGGATGCGCACAGGCAGGTCGGCGACCTGGGCCGCCGGAGCCTGTTGCGCGGTGGTACCTCCGAGCTTCGCCGGGGTGTCGCGTCCCCGTGAAAATCGGATTGGGAGTTCGTACCATGGAGAGCGACCTCACACGTGTGACATGGATCACACGTTCGCATTACGGTCGAGTCACGGCCCTCGGAACGGTGGCGAAACGGGCAGACATTGCCCTGCGAGACACAGCAGGAGCGTTGGTCGACCACCCGCGGTGACCCTGCGCACCGGTGGCGCGGCTCAGGGGAGCAGCGTCTCCACCAGCGTTTCCTGCAGCCCGCCCAGCCAGAGGTAGGCCATCACCATGGGCTTGCGCGGATCCGAGTCGGGCAGGGAGTACAGCCCGCCGCCGTCCTCCTCGTCGGTGATCCCCAGCCGGGACGCGAGGGTCAGCCGCAGGTCGTTCAGCGCGCCCAGCCACTGTCGGGAATCGCCCGGTTCGAGCGTCAGCACGCTCCCCGCTCCCCGACCGCTCTCCAGCCCGTCCAGCGCACGCACCACGGCGAGGCCGTCCTCGCGCTTGCGGGCCCGCAACTCGGTCTCGGTGAAGCGCCGGAACTCCGCAGAGGCCTCCTCCGCCGCCTTCTCGCCAGGGGCGCCGGCGCCATCCGGGGCACGGTAGGCGTCCGGGAAGAGCCGGGCCAGCGCCGGATCGGAGGGCGGCGCACTGGGCCCCTCGTTGAACAGTCCCGCGGACAGACCGGCGAACACCTCGTCCGTGTCGCCCCGACCGTCGCGGTCGTCGGCGCCATCCGCGCCCGTCGGCTCGATGGACTCCTCGCCGGGGCCGATCAGCTCCAGCAACTGGACGGCGAGACTGCGCAGGATGGAGGCCTCGACCTCGTCGAGCGCGATCGACGCACCGCCGGGCACCGCGGCGGACGCCTCGAAGTACCCGGCCATCAGCGATCCTGCTGAAGGGTCGCCCACAGGCCGTAGCCGTGCATCGCCTGCACGTCGCGCTCCATCTCCTCGCGGCTGCCGCTGGAGACGACCGCCCTGCCCTTGTGGTGGACGTCCATCATCAGGCTGTTCGCCTTCTCCCGGGAGTAGCCGAAGTGCGTCTGGAACACATAGGTCACGTAACTCATCAGGTTGACCGGGTCGTTGTGGACCAGCGTGATCCACGGGACATCCGGCTCCGGCACCACCCAGGGTGCCTCGCTCGACTCCGGGCGCGCGGTCTCCACAGGAACGGTCACACCCCCATGCTGCCACCGCACCGGGGGCGGTGCGCAAACACGGCCCGGCTCCGGCAGGCCGCCGACGCCCCCGGCCCCACATATCGTCACTCTGACGAGATAAGGGGTATGCTCGCTCACATGAACGAAGCCGCACAGCAGGAACGGCTGATCTCCGTGCCGTCGACCGCGCTCTTCACCGACCAGTACGAGCTGACCATGGTGCAGGCCGCCCTGCGCGCCGGTACCGCGCACCGACGCTCGGTCTTCGAGGCGTTCACCCGCCGGCTGCCGGAGGGCCGCCGCTACGGGGTGGTCGCCGGCACCGGCCGCGTCCTGGACGCCGTCGCGAACTTCCGCTTCGAGCCGGACATCCTGGACTTCCTGCGCGAGAACCGCACCGTCGACGAACCGACCCTGCGCTGGCTGGCCGGCTACCGCTTCCGCGGGAACATCCTCGGCTACCCCGAGGGCGAGGTCTACTTCCCCGGCTCGCCGCTGCTGCGCGTGGAGGGCAGCTTCGCCGAGTGCGTGGTGCTGGAGACCGTCATCCTCTCGGTGCTCAACCACGACTCGGCGATCGCCGCCGCTGCCTCCCGGATGGCCGTCGCCGCCGGCGACCGGCCGCTGATCGAAATGGGCGCCCGCCGCACCCACGAGCTGTCCGCGGTGGCCGCTGCCCGCGCCGCCTACGTGGGCGGTTTCGGCTCCACCTCCCACCTCGCGGCGGGCTTCCGCTACGGCATCCCGACCGTCGGCACCAGCTCGCACGCGTTCACCCTGCTGCACGACTCCGAGCGGGACGCCTTCACCGCCCAGGTCGACTCGATGGGCCGGGGCACCACGCTGCTGGTCGACACCTACGACGTGACCGAGGCCGTCCGCGTCGCGGTGGAGGTGGCCGGGCCGGAGCTGGGCGCCGTGCGCATCGACTCCGGGGACCTGCTGCTGGTCGCGCACCGGGTGCGCAGGCAACTGGACGAGCTGGGCGCCGTACGCACCCGCATCATCGTCACCAGCGACCTCGACGAGTACGCCATCGCCTCGCTGGCCGCCGCACCGGTGGACGGCTACGGCGTGGGCACCCAGCTCGTCACCGGCAGCGGGCACCCGACCTCCGCCATGGTCTACAAACTGGTCGCCAGGGCGGAGGCGGACGACGAGGACGCACCGCTGCGGCCGGTCGCCAAGAAGTCCTCGGGCGGGAAGCTCTCGATGGGCGGTGTGAAGTGGGCCGCGCGCCGGCGCGACGCCTCCGGGGTGGCCGAGGCGGAAGTGGTCGGCACCGGTCCGGTTCCCGAGGAGCTGGCGGGGCAGGAGCTTGCCGTGGAACTCGTGAGGGAGGGGGAGATCGTGGCGCGTGAGCCGCTGGAGGAGGCGCGGAACCGCCACCGCCGGGCCCGCGCGGGCCTGCCGATGTCCGCCGCCCAGCTGTCCCGGGGGGAGCCGGTGCTGCCCACCGAGTACTGGTGAGCGCCCCCGGGAGTCGGAGGGGCATCCGGGGGCGCCGGCCCGGCGATCGACGCCGCCGACTGGCAGGTACGCGCCACGCCGAGCCGCCCGTGCGCCCTCCCGCGCCAGGGGCGCAGTGACTAGGCTCGAACCCGTCGGTCGGCATCCGCCCCCGCGCCCCCACACCCCACCGGCGGACGGCCCTCGCGGCATCCGCGTCCGACGCCGGCCCCACCCGTCGTTTCCCAGCCGAAGTCCCAGCAGAAGAGGGTGTGCATGATGCACCGGGCCCTGATCGTGGTAGATGTCCAGAACGACTTCTGCGAAGGCGGCAGCCTCGCAGTCTCCGGCGGCTCGGAGGTGGCCGCCGCCATCACCGACCTGATCGGCGACGCCGCAGCCGGCTACCGGCACGTGGTCGCCACCCGCGACCACCACATCGCCCCCGGCGACCACTTCTCCGAGCAGCCGGACTTCCGGCACTCCTGGCCCCCGCACTGCGTCGCCGGGACGGAGGGGGTCGGCTTCCACCCGAGCTTCGCCCCCGCGGTGGCTTCCGGCGCGATCGACGCGGTCTTCGACAAGGGCGCGTACTCGGCCGCGTACAGCGGCTTCGAGGGCGCGGACGAGAACGGCCTGCCGCTCACCGAGTGGCTCCGGGCCCGCCAGGTGACCGAGGTCGACGTGGTGGGGCTGGCCACCGACCACTGCGTCCGGGCGACCGCGCTGGACGCAGCCTCGGAGGGGTTCCGCACCCGGGTCCTGCTCGACCTCACCGCCGGGGTGGCCCCGGAGAGCATCGAGCGGGCCCTGGAGGCCCTGCGGGCGGCCGGCGTGGGGCTGACCGGCAAGCCGTACCGCTGAGCCGCCTGCGGGCGGCCGGCGTGGCGTCGCCTCCGTGCGGGGAGTAGCGGGGCGCCCCCTCGTGGGGAGGGCGGGGTCTCAGCCGACGGCCCGCAGCAGGGCGCGTATCGGCTGCCAGGCTTGCGAGTCGTCCTCCGAGGTCGCCCGCCACACCAGGCAGTCCGGGTGGTGCAGGACCGCCGTCACCTCGTCCGGGGTGGGCGGCTCGGCGTTGCCCCGCAGGTAGACCGCCCGCAGTCCCAGGTTGCGCACCCGGGTCAGGGCACGCTGCCGGTTGAGCGCGCGCACCAGGACGCGGACCCGGGGGCCCTCGCCCCCCGGCCTCGGCAACGAGAGCGCCACGATGACGCTGCCGTCCGGCTGCCGCGCGTAGCCGCTTCCAGCCATGGGTTCCGTTCCCCCGCCCGCGACGGTCCCCGCGGGCGGGGCGTCGCTGCTCGTCGTGGTCGTGTGCGCACAGGACGGCGCCGCGGTGCACGGTCCGCGCCTGTGCAGCGGCACCCGGTCACGGTGTCCGCTGGATGCATATAACCGCGATCGGCCGCCGCCCGCCAGGGGGCGACGACCGATCGCTTCATGACCTGCGAGGACTGCTCAGCGCGGCCACGCGTGACGCTCCGTGGTGGTCACCACCACTTGGAGGGGCTCACCAGGATGGTCATCTTCTTGCCGTCCTTCGGCTGGCTGACGATCGAGATCCGGGTGTTGGTGTCGGGCACCTTCACCCCGGCCGTCGGGTTGGACTCGTACCAGTACGTGCCCAGCCGGTCGTCGAAGAAGGGCTTGCCGAGCTTGCGCTTGATCTCCGTCGGCGCCCCGTCCTGATGCAGGGTCACCTGCTTCGTCGGGTACCAGCTGAACGGCGAGTCGAACGCCTGCACGCGGTTGCGCATCAGGGTGCCGTCCGACCACTTCTCCGGCTCGGCGTGGGCGTCGATCGGGAGGACCAGGCCCTCGCCCGGGTGCACGCCGACGTTGTTGTCCAACTGGGAGGTGTCCCACAGCCAGAGCAGCATGCCGGTCTGGTACGGGAAGTGCTCGACGAAGTTGGGCTTGGTGGAGGTGAAGCCGAAGTTGTACGGTCCGGTCCGCAGCGTCTCGTCGTAGCCGACGTACTGGCGGCTCTCCGCTATGTAGTACTGCGGGTAGGACTTGGTGAACGACTCGCCGATCCGCTCGAAGCCGTCGGCCGACCAGCCCGCGTCGCCGTCCTCGGCACCGTCCTCCAGGAGCGCCTCGCCGTCCGCGGTGATGACGATGTCGTCGGCCGTGAAGCCCTTCTCGGCGACGCCGCCGTCCGTCCGGTAGTGGAAGCGGAGTTCGACCTCCTGGCCCGCGTAGTCGCTCAGCGGGTACGCGAGGTCGGTGTAGCCGCCGGACTCGCCGTGCAGCGCCGGGGTGTCGCTGCCGTCGCGCGGAATCGCTTCTCCGTCGACGGTGCCGTCCAGCGCGGTCCAGGTCTCGCCGCCGTCGGTGGACACCTGGGTGTAGAGGTAGTCGTAGTCCGCCTCGATCTCCCACCAGCCCTTGAGCCCGAGGGAGGCCTCGGAGGCGTCCGTCAGGTCGACGGTGCGGGTGAGGGAGTTGCGCAGGTCGTCGCCCATGCCGCTCCACCAGTGGCGCTCCCCCGCCGCGGGCGCCACCACGGTGGTGGTCAGCTCCTTGTCGGGGAGTTCGATCAGGACGGCCTGCGCGTTCTTGCGCTTGGCCTTGGACTCGGCCGCCGCGCTCAGGGTGTGCTTGGAGACCTTCGCCGCCTCCGCGGTCTCATAGTCGAGCCAGCCCAGCTGGAGCTTGTCCCAGGCGGTCATCTCGCCGGCCGAGTCGCCGATGGCGTCCTCGCCCTTGCCGAGCCACGAGCCGGAGGACATCAGCGACCAGTAGGCCACGGACGACTCACCGGTGCCGGAGGTGTCGTAGAGGTCGGGCAGCCCGAGGTCGTGGGCGTACTCGTGAGCGAAGACCCCCAGTCCGCCGTTCTCCGGCTGCACGGTGTAGTCGCCGACCCAGACGCCGGTGCCACCGATCTCGGTACCGCCGGCCTTGTTGAAGTCCGGTCCGGTGCTGCCGAAGTCGGTGCCGTAGGCGTACCAGCGGTGCGCCCAGATCGCGTCCTCGCCCTGCGCGCCGCCGCCGGCGGACTCGTCCTCACCGGAGTGCACGAACTGGAAGTGGTCGATGTAGCCGTCGGGCTCGTTGAAGTCGCCGTCGCCGTCGTGGTCGTAGCGGTCCCAAACGTCGTACTCGGCCAACGCGTCGGCGATCTCCTGGGTGCTGCGGCCGGCTTCCTTCTGGCCCTCGGCCCATGTGTTCACGCCGTCGCGGACCGCGTCCCAGACGCTGTCGCAGACGTTGGAGCCGCAGGCGTTGTTGCCGTACCGGGCCTCGTTGTAGTCGATCTTGACCCAGTCGGAGACCTCGCCGTCCACGGTGTACTTGCCGGAGGACTGCTCTTCGTAGTAGCTCTTCAGCGAGTTCTCGCCCTCGCCGAAGTAGACGTCCGTGAAGTGGTCACGGTCGAAGTCCTCCTTCCACAGCGTGGTGTTGTCCTCGCTGCGGTCGGGCTCGGCGATCTCGTTGTGCAGCGGGCCGGGATCGCCGCCGAAGCGGTCGTCGACCTCGTCGCCGAACTCGATCAGGATGGTGAAGATCTTGTCGGTCTTCACCTGCTCCATCTCGACGAACTTCTTCTCGCCGAGCTTCATGACCTTGGAGCCGTTCCTGGACTGCGGCTTCTCCCCCGACGCCAGTTTCTGCAGGGCCGCCTGCCGCTCGGCTTTCTGCTTCTTCGTCAGCGGCCCCTCCAGGTCGTGCTCGACGTGCTCGACCGTGGAAGGGGACTCGGACTGCGGATGCTGATGGTCCTCGGGCTCCTGCGCCTGCGCCGCGGTGGCGGGCAGCAGCGCGGCGGCTCCCAGCGCGGCGACGGCGGTGGCCAGGGCCGCAGTTCTCGATCTCATGGATCTCCGTGGAATGGTCACGGGTGCAACGTCCTCCCTGCAAGTGCGGTGACTTGACGGGACGCATTTGACCCGAGTGTCGGAAGAAAAGACAGACCTTGTTTTAGACACGTCAATCAAGTAGGTTCCCCGGCCGACCCGTTCGGCATGACTCCGTGCGCCCCCTGTGCTGCCGAGCCCCGCACCGGGACGCGGTTGCCGGACGTTCCTCTCGGGCATCTCGCAACGTAGAGTCGTCCGGCGGCACGCGACGCGGCCGAACGACTCCCGCTTCTGACCCCCCGAGGACGGATCCCGCCATGCCGCGTCCGACTCTCGTACAGCTCGTCTACGGTTCGGCCACCGTCGTCCTGACGACTCTCCTGCTCCTGCTGCTCACCGGCGCCGAGTCCGGCACCGGAGCGGTGCTGGTCGCGAGCGGAGCGCTGGTGGCGGGGCTGGTGGTGGCGGTCGGCTCGCCGGCCGGGCGCCGGCGGCCCGCTGCCGCCGGGCAGCAGGCCGCGGCCGAACCGGCCCACGCGGCCCGGTCGGTCGCTCCGGCCGCGGAGCCGGTCCCCGGTCCGCAGGACGCCGGGGCACGGGTGCCGCAGCCGTCGCTGCGCCGGTAGCCCGCGGCGGCTCGCGTGCGCCGGATCAGGCGGCGACCACCGCCGTTCCGGCCGTCTTGTCGTGCAGGCACTGCCGGTACGGCTTGTCCCAGGTGCAGAAGAGCACATTCACCAACCAGAACAGCGAACCGAGGAGCGGCACCACCGGCGGCAGCGAGTAGACCGCCGCGCGGACCCAGCCCGGCGTGCCAGCCGGCACCGAGCCGTCGGTCGGCATGACCACCCGGATCCGCAGCAGGATCTTGCCGACGGTCTGGCCCCGCCGGGTGAGCATCAGGGCCTCGTAGACGAAGTACACCAGGGCGTAGACCAGCGTACCGGTCACCTGCCCCCCGACGTCCGCACCGGTGCCCCAGGTACCGTCGTCTCCGGCGAAGTCCCAGACGCCGGTGAGCCAGAGCAGGATGTTGACCGGGATTCCCACCACGAAGCTGTCCACGATGCGGGCGAGCAGCCGGCGCCCCCGGGACGCGAGCGGCGGCAGCCCGGCCGTCGGGTCCGACGCCCCGCGGGCACTGCCGTAGGGGTTCTCGCCGTAGGGCTCGGGCGGGGGCGGCGCGGCGGCGTAGGGCCCGTCCCCCGGGGCAGGTTCGCCGTGGGGCGAACCGGCGGGGGGCCGGGCCGGTGTGCGGAACGGGTCGTCGTCGGGCCGTCCGGGCCGTTGCTCGTCGCTCATGGCCCGAGTCGAACGCCCCGCGGCCGGGTCCGCACCCCGGCGGCGGCCGCTCGGACGACCCCGCTCACCCGTCCGGAGGCATGCGCCGCGTCGGAGCAGGGCCCGGCCGTGTCGCGCGGGGTGCCCCGGGGTGGGGGCCGCGAGCCCACGGGTACGGGCCACGACCCGGTGGGCCGCGAGCCCGCGGGCCACCGCCCGGCGCGGACGGCCCGAGCGTCACAGACCGGCGCGGGCGTCCCGGCCGACGAAGGTGCGGGCGGCCTTGTCGTGCCAGCACTGGCGCCAGGGCTTGTCGACGAGGCACCAGGCCGCGTCCACCGCTCCCACCACCAGCGCCCAGAGCAGCCCGTGCAGGAGTTGCCGCAGCAGCGCGGCCCGCATCCCGGGCGGGTTCTGCTGCTCCAGGTCGAGCACCCGCAGCCCGCACAGCTTCTTGCCGAGGCTGCGCCCCCAGCGACCGGTCGGCAGCCCCTCCCAGAGCAGGCCTGCGAGGAGGAAGGCCCCCACCACCATCGCCAGCCAACCGCCGGTGGTGGCGTCCAGCAACCAGACCTCCCGGGTCACCCCGGCCTGTTCGACCGCCTCCACCTTGCCGCGGATGTGGTCGACGGCCGCGGGGACCAGCGGGGCCGCCACCGCCGCGCCCACCGCGAGCGGCACGACGCTGTCGATCAACCGGGCGAGCAGCCGCCGGCCCATTCCGGCCGGGCGGATCTGCCGCTGGGCGGCCCGCAGGAAGGGGTCGTCGGCCGGTGGCCTCCACGGGGTGACCGGCCCACCCTCCGCGGGGCCGCGCCCGCCCCCGGTCGTCCCGTCGGCGGGCACGCGTGCGGCCGGGGCGGCCAGCTCGCGCACCTGGTCGGCCCACCCCTGCCCGGCCGCCGGGGCACTCGCCCGGCCTGACCCGGGCGCCGGACCGGCCGAAGCGCCGGCGGGGGCAGGACGGGCGGCGGACGCCGCGGACGGCGGCACCGCGCGCGGAGCGGCGCCCGGACCCCCGGGGCCGCCCGGACTCCGGGGGACGCCGGGGGCGGCCGGAGCCTCGGGGGCGCCGGGGCCGAAGCCCGTACCGGTCGCGACCGCCCCGGCGGAGGCCCGACCGCCGTCGGGCACCGGCCACTCCCTGCCGTCGCCCGCGCCCTTCGGCTCCGACCGGACGGAGGCGGGCGCGGAGTCCGCCGCGCGCCCGGAGTCGGCGGCGCCGGCGGGCCGGGCGGCGGGGAGGACTGGGCTCCCGCCGCCGTGGGCCGGGTCAGCAGCCGCCGGGCCGGATGCGACGGCGGGCGCGGCGGGCGACGCCGGGTCCGGGCGCTCGTCGGCGGAACCGGTGCCCCGCGCCGTCCCACCAGCCGGGGAGGGCGTCCGCGCCTCCGCCGGCGCGCCGCTCATCGGCGACCGCGCTCCGGCGGGTTCCGGCGACCGCTGCCCGACGGGCGCTCCGGAGGCAGACCCGGGTCGCGCCGCGCCCGGTTCGGGTGCGGACCCGGCGGACTCGGCTGCGGCTGCGGCTGCGGCTGCGGCTGCGGAACCCCAGGAGATCCGGTCACCGCGGGCGGATCCGAAACCCTCCTGCCGGGAGGCGTCGGCCTGCCACGCCGAGGCGGGCTCGGGCTGCCGCCCGTGCAGCCGGCTCGGGTCGTCCCAGTCGGTGACCGCCGGGAGGGACGGACCGGACGACTCCGCGGGGGCGGGCTCCTCGTCCAGGAAGACCGGGCCGGTCTCCTCCCGTACCGGCTCCGGCTCGGAGGCGGGAACCGTGTTCGACGGTGCCGACGGCGCCGTCGCGGAGGCGCCGGGGAGCGGCCCCTGCGGGACCACCCCGGGCGGCGCCTGCGGCATCGGCTCACCGGCGCGCGGCTCCGGTCGGCTGGTGCCGGGAACCCAGGCGAGGCCGTCCCAGTAGCGGATGTAGCCGGGGATGGACGGGTCCGGGTAGTACCCGGCCGGCGTCCGGCCGTCGGCGGTTCCTGAGGGGGGCGCGCTCATGTGTCCCGTCCCGTGTTCTGCTCGGCCGTTCGCGAGCCGGCTGCGTCGTCGTATGTGCGGTGTGCGGCGTCCCGGGCACCCGTCGTGTCCAGCGCGCCGGCTCCACATCTACCAGAGTCCGGGCCCCCGCCGCCCCGACGTCGGCGGTCCCCATACGTATTGACGAATCCCGCGGCCGTTTCACTCGGACGCGGCGGAAAAGTTTCCACCGAACCGGCGTAAGAACGGGCGCCCTGGCCACTCTCTACCCGGTGCGGAACCACCGAGCGCGTGGCCGGACCACGCGGCACCGAGAGAGGGGAACCTCGCATGCACACCGTTGTCGAACGAGAGCTGGAACTGAAGCTGGTGCTGTCACCGGAACGAAGCATTCCGGTGCTGGCCCGGCTCAGCTACCGGACCGAGGACCCCTATGCCGTGCACCTCGCCTTCCACATCGGCACCCCCGACCCGGTGCACTGGACGTTCTCCCGCGAACTGCTCGTCGAAGGGGTCTTCCGGCCCTGCGGCTACGGGGACGTCCGGGTGTGGCCGGCGAAGGCGGACGACCGCCGCGTGATCTGCGTGGCGCTGAGCTCACCGGACGGCGACGCACTGCTCCAGGCACCTTCGGTGGCGGTCTCCGCGTGGCTGGAGCGCACCCTCGACCTGGTTCCGCCGGGGAGCGAGGGCGAGCAGCTCGGGCTCGACAACGGGCTGCGGGAGCTGCTCGCCCGGACCGCGGGCGAGGACCTCGACCAGTGCCGGGGCGGCCGGGGCGCGGAGGAGTCCGGTGAGGCGAGCGGCTGACCGGAACCGCGGGGGAAACGGGCCGGGAAGCAGCGGGCCGGGGGCCGGAGTCCGGCGGGGGACGGGGCGGCGGGAGGCCGCCGCCTCAGAACAGCTTGCCCGGGTTCAGCAGGCCCAGCGGATCGAACACCTGCTTCACCCCGCGCTGAAGCTCGATCCCCACCGGGCCGATCTCCCGGGCCAGCCACTCCTTCTTCAGCACACCCACCCCGTGCTCCCCGGTGATGGTGCCGCCGAGTTCCAGCCCGAGGCCCATGATCTCGTCGAAGGACGTTCTGGCCCGCGCGGACTCGTCCGGGTCGGATGCGTCGAAGCAGACGGTCGGGTGCGTGTTGCCGTCCCCCGCATGTGCGCAGACACCGATGGTCAGCCGATTCCGTTCGGCGATGGCAGCGACCCCGTCCAGCATGGCAGCGAGAGCGGACCGCGGCACGCAGACGTCGTCGATCATCGTCGTGCCCTTGACCGCCTCCAGCGCGACCAGTGCCGAGCGGCGGGCCTTGAGCAGCAGCTCCGACTCCGCGGCGTCCTCGGCGGGCACCACCTCCGTGGCCCCGGCCGCCTCGCAGAGCGCACCGACCGCGGCGAGGTCAGCGGCCGGGTCCGGGGTGTCGAAGGCGGCGAGCAGCAGGGCCTCGGTGCTCTCCGGAAGCCCCATCCGGGTGAGTTCGTTGACGGCACGCAGGGTGGTGCGGTCCATCAGCTCCAGCAGCGACGGGGTGTGCCCGGCGGCCATGATCCGGCAGACCGCGTCCCCGGCCGCGCGGGCGGAGGGGAACTCGGCGGCCAGTGCCAACTGCGGGGGCGGTACCGGACGCAGGGCAAGCACCGCGCGTACGACGACGCCCAGGCTGCCCTCGGAGCCGACGAACAGCCGGGTCAGGTCGTAGCCCGCCACGCCCTTGGCCGTGCGGCGGCCGGTGGTCAGCAACCGCCCGTCGGCCAGCACCACCTCCAGCCCGAGCACGTACTCGGCGGTCACCCCGTACTTGACGCAGCACAGCCCGCCGGACGCGGTGCCGATGTTGCCGCCGATGGTGCACTCCTCCCAGCTGGAGGGGTCCGGCGGGTAGGCGAGACCGTGCTCGGCGACGGCCCGGGAGAGCACGGCGTTCACCACCCCGGGTTCGACGACGGCGATCCGGTCGACGGGGTCGATCTCCAGGATGCGGTCCATCCGCAGCAGCGAGAGGACCACACAGCCGTCGGTGGCGTTGGCGCCGCCGGAAAGACCGGTCCTGGCGCCCTGCGGGACCACCGGTGTCCGGGTCGCGGTGACGGTGCGCAGGACGTGCTGGACCTGCTCCACCGTGCGCGGGAGCACCACCGCCGCGGGGGCGCCCGCGGCGCAGAAGCCGGCCATGTCGCGGGTGTAGGCCGCCGTGACGTCGGGGTCGGTGAGCACGGCGTCGTCCGGGAGCCCGTCCCGCAACCGTTCGATCAGTGCACCCATGGGCCCAGCCTGGCACCGGGCGGTGCGCCGGACAACAGCGCGCGCGGAACGGCACCCCCGGGATCGGGGCGCCGTTCCGCGCGGTCGGTCCAGGCCGCGGCGGGAGCGCCGCGGGTCAGAGGTTGCCGCGCCGGTCCTGTTCGCGCTCGATGGCCTCGAAGAGGGCCTTGAAGTTGCCCTTGCCGAAGCCCATCGAGCCGTGCCGCTCGATCAGCTCGAAGAACACCGTCGGCCGGTCCTGGACGGGCTTGGTGAAGATCTGGAGCAGGTAGCCGTCCTCGTCGCGGTCGGCGAGGATCCTCAGCTCGCGCAGCTCGTCGATCGGCACCCGGGTGTCCCCGACCCACTCGCCCAGCGTCTCGTAGTACGAGTCCGGCACGTCGAGGAAGCGGACACCGGAGGCCCGCATGGTGCGGACGGTGGCGACGATGTCATTGGTGGCCAGGGCGATGTGCTGCACGCCGGGGCCGCCGAAGAACTCCAGGTACTCGTCGATCTGGGACTTCTTCTTGGCCACGGCCGGCTCGTTGATCGGGAACTTGACCTTCTTGGTGCCGTCCGCGACCACCTTCGACATCAGGGCGGAGTACTCGGTGGCGATGTCGTCGCCGACGAACTCCTTCATGTTGGTGAAGCCCATGACCTTGTTGTAGAAGGCCACCCACTCGTTCATCCGGCCGATCTCGACGTTGCCGACGCAGTGGTCGACCGCCTGGAAGGTCCGCTTGGCAGGCGGCGCGACGAGCGGCTCGGCCGCGGTGAAGCCGGGCAGGTAGGGGCCCTCGTAGCCGGTGCGCTCGACGAGCGTGTGCCGGGTCCGCCCGTAGGTGGCGATGGAGGCGAGGACGACGGTGCCGTGCTCGTCCTTGAGTTCGTGCGGCTCGACCAGGCCGACGGCGCCCCGGCCGACCGCATGGGCGTAGGCGGCGCGGGCGTCCGGGACCTCGATCGCGAGGTCCACGACCCCGTCCCCGTGGGTGGCGACGTGGTCGGCGAGGAACGCGCCCCACTCGGTGGACGGCTTGATGACGGAGGTCAGGACGAAGCGCGCGGAGCCCGATTCGAGGACGTAGGCGGCGGTCTCCCGGCTGCCGTTCTCCGGTCCGGAGTAGGCGACCAGCTTCATCCCGAAGGCGCTGGAGTAGTAGTGCGCGGCCTGCTTGGCGTTGCCGACGGCGAAGACGACCGCGTCCATCCCCTTGACCGGGAAGGGATCGGCCTGCCGCGACGTCGAGGAGCTCTCAAGGGTCTCAGTCATGACCGCAGGCTCTCCCCGATCGGCATGGTGCGCAATAGTGACCGCATCTACTGGGCATGCTGCACAGTGCGTCCCGGAAAATGCCGGTCGATCTGTACAGGATGACCAGTCCGGGACGGCTGAGTCGCCGGAGAACGGAGGGACCCGATGGGCATCGACGCACTGGACGGCCGGCTGCTGGAACTGCTCGCCGAGGAGCCGCGGGTGGGGGTGCTGGAGGCCTCGCGGCGGCTGGGCGTAGCCCGCGGCACCGTGCAGGCCCGGATGGACCGGCTGCGGTCCGGCGGCGTCATCCGGGGCTTCGGCCCCGAGGTGGACCCCGCCGCGCTCGGCTACCCGGTGACGGCCTTCGCCACCCTGGAGATCAAGCAGGGCCAGGGCCCGGATGTGCGGGCCCACCTCGCCGGCGTGCCGGAGGTGCTGGAGCTGCACACCATCACCGGCCACGGGGACATGCTCTGCCGGCTGGTGGCCCGCTCCAACAGCGGCCTCCAGGGCGTCATCGACCGGGTGGTGGGCTTCGAGGGCATCGTGCGGGCGTCCACCGCCATCGTCATGGAGAACCCGGTGCCGCTGCGAATCCTGCCGCTGGTGCGGCGGGCCGTGCACCGGGCGGGGGAGGCGGCGGGCGACCGCGCCGACGGCACGGCACCGGCCGACTGACTGCCCGCGGGCGCCCGGGCGGGTTCGCCCAGCGGTACCCGGGCGCCGGGAGCCTCGGGTCCGGGTGGTCAGCAGCCGGGCAGCGGATCGCCGGCCCGCAGGGCGGCGAGCGACTCCAGCGTCCCCTCCAGGGTGGTCACCGGCACCAGGCGCAGTCCCTCGGGCCGCTCGGCCCGGGCGTCGGCGCACTCGGCCGCAGGCACCAGGAAGACGGTCGCACCGTCCCGGGCGGCGGCCTGCGTCTTCAGGGCGACCCCGCCCACCGGGCCGACCTCGCCGTTCGCGGCGATGGTGCCGGTACCGGCGATCGTCCGGCCGCCGGTGAGGGTGCCGCCGGCACCGTCGCCGTCAAGCTTCTCGACAACGCCGAGCGCGAAGAGCAGACCGGCGCTGGGACCGCCGACGTCCTCCAGGCGCAACTCGACGTCCACCTCGTCCTCGTCGGTGCCGAGCTGCCGCAAAGCGGCGGTCACCGCGGCGCTCTGGGACTCCGTCATCTCCGCCCGGTTGTGCCGGCGGATCTCCTCCAGGTCGTCGCCGACCGGGTACACGGCGTCGAGCGGCATCACCGCGCGGTCCCCGGCCAGCCAACCGCCGGCCACCTCGGGCAGCCGCACGGTGTCGTCCGGGGAGGTGGCCGCGATGGTGGTCATCAGCAGCTCACCCGCATCCCCGCCCGCCGGGCGGGCGGCGGCCTCGACCGTGATCACCGGGCGGCCGCCGTCCTCGCCCAGGACGTCGGTCGTGATGCCGGGCTGGGCGACGGCGTAGGGCAGCGGGGCGAGCGCGGCCACCGCGAGCAGCGCGACGACCGGGGCGGCGCAGAGCGCGGGGACGGCGGCACGGAGGGAGAGGCGAGGCATCACCCCTGCAATCTAGAGCACCCGCCCGGGCGCCGTTCAGCGCAGGGCGTCCGCGACCTCCTGCGCAGCCGTGACCACCCGGGTGCCGACCTGGGCGGGCACCGAGTCGGAGAGCATCACCACACCGACGCTGCCCTCGATCCCGCCCACGCCGAGCAGCGGGGCGGCGGCTCCGCTGGCTCCGGCCTCCAACTCGCCGTGGGTGAGCACGAAGCCGTCGCAGCGCTCCTGGTCGGGACGGCGGCCGTCCAGGATCGCCCGGCCCGCCGCGCCGCGGTCCAGCGGATGGCGGAACCCCGTCCGGTAGGCGACGTGGTAGTCCGTCCAGGTCGGCTCCACCACGGCGACCGCGAGAGCGTCGCTGCCGTCGACGAGGGTCAGGTGCGCCGTGGCACCGACGTCCTCCGCCAGCGAGCGCAGTGCCGGCAGCGCCGCCTCCCGCACCAGCGGCTGGACCTGCCTGCCCAGCCGCAGCACGCCCAGCCCGACCCTGGCCCGGCCGCCCAGGTCGCGGCGGATCAGGGTGTGCTGCTCCAGTGTGGCCAGTAGTCGGTAGATCACGGTCCGGTTGACGCCGAGCTTGGTGGACAGCTCGGTCACGGTCAGTCCGTGGTCCGTGTCGGCCAGCAGCTTCAGGACCCGCAGTCCCCGGTCGAGCGTCTGAGAAGTCTCCGCGGTCACGACGCCCTCTCCTCGCGTGAGTGGCGGCGGCGGCCTCCCCCGAACGCAGTCCGCAGTCCGCCGCCCGTCCCGGCGGGCAGCGGCATGCGCTGTGAAGGCCACCGGTCGCTCTGGTAGGCCGCACCGGCTGCGCTCCGCGGCGGCGCTGCCACGGGGCGTGTGCGTGACGGGAAACCTAGCGACCGGCACCGCTCACCGGAAGACTCCGTCCAGAATCCGGGCAATATCCGCGCGATGTGACCCGCTGTGCGGGGAAATGTTCTTCACACGGCGGCTGCGCGTCACCGCATTCTGGTCGCCCACTCCTGGACCTTGGCCACCCGTTGCCGCAACTGCCCCGCGGTGGCCTCCGCACTGGGCGGGCCGCCGCACACCCGGCGCAGCTCGGTGTGGATCACACCGTGCGGCTTGCCGCTCTGGTGCACGTACGCGCCGACCAGTCCGTTGAGCTGCTTGCGCAGCTCCATCAGCTCCTTGTGGGTGACCACCGGGCGCCGCTCGGCCGGCACCTCCAGCAGGTCGGCCTCGTCGTCGGGCCGCTTGCGGCTGTGCGCGATCTGCTTCGCCTGCCGCTTCTGGAGCAGCATCTGCACCTGGTCGGGCTCCAGCAGGCCCGGGATGCCGAGGTAGTCCTGCTCCTCCTCGCTGCCCGGGTGCGCCTGCATGCCGAACTCGGCGCCGTCGTACATCACCCGGTCGAAGACGGCCTCGGACTCCAGTGCCTCGAAGGGGAGCTGCTCCTCGCCGGTGTCCTCGTCCTGCTGCTTCTCGGCCTCCGCGAGGAGGTCGGCCTCCTCGGCGTACGGATCCTCCTCGGCCTTCTTCGGCTTGTCCAGCACATGGTCGCGCTCGACCTCCATCTCGTGCGCGAAACCGAGCAGCATGGGGATCGTCGGCAGGAAGACGGACGCCGTCTCGCCGCGGCGGCGGGACCGGACGAAACGACCCACCGCCTGGGCGAAGAACAGCGGCGTGGAGATGGTGGTGGCGTAGACGCCCACCGCCAGCCGCGGGACGTCGACGCCCTCGGAGACCATCCGGACCGCGACCATCCAGCGGTCGTCGGAGCGGGTGAAGTCCTCGATGCGCTGGGAGGAGCCGGTGTCGTCGGAGAGGACGACGGTGGCGGGGCGGCCGGTGATCTCGCGGAGCAGTTTGGCGTAGGCGCGGGCGGAGTCCTGGTCACTGGCGATGACCAGTCCGCCGGCGTCCGGAATGGCCTTGCGGACCTCGCCGAGCCGCCGGTCGGCGGCCCGCAGCACGCTCGGCATCCACTCCCCCCGCGGGTCCAGCGCGGTGCGCCAGGCCTGCGAGACGGCGTCCTTGGTCATCGGCTCGCCCAGTCGGGCGGCGATCTCGTCCCCCGCCTTGGTCCGCCAGCGCATGCTGCCGCTGTAGGAGAGGAAGATGACCGGACGGACCACGCCGTCGCCGAGCGCGCTGCCGTAGCCGTAGGTGTAGTCGGCGACGGAGCGGCGGATGCCGTCGTTGCCCTCGGCGTACTCCACGAACGGGATCGGGTTGGTGTCCGAACGGAACGGGGTGCCGGTCAGGGTGAGCCTGCGGGTCGCCGGGTCGAATGCCTCCGAGCACGCCTCCCCCCAGGACTTGGAGTCGCCGGCGTGGTGGATCTCGTCCAGGATGACCAGCGTCTTGCGCTGCTCGCAGCGGTTGCGGTGCAGCATCGGACGCACTCCGACACCGGCGTAGGTGACGGCGACGCCGTGGTACTCCTTGCCGACCGGACCCGCGCTGTACGCGGGGTCCAGCTTGATCCCTGTCCGCGCCGCCGCCTCGGCCCACTGCTTCTTCAGGTGCTCGGTGGGCGCCACCACCGTCACCTGCTGGACCACGTGGTGGTGGAGCAGCCAGGAGGCGAGGGTGAGCGCGAAGGTGGTCTTGCCGGCGCCGGGGGTGGCCACCGCGAGGAAGTCCCGCGGCTGCTTCTCCAGGTACTGGTCCATCGCGGCCTGCTGCCAGGCGCGGAGCTTGCCGGCCGTGCCCCAGGGGGCGCGGCCGGGGAAGGCCGGGGACAGATGGTGCGAGGCGGTGGTAGTCACGGTCTCCGTCGGGCTGGGTCGGGGATCGGCAACCGCGTCAGCCTACCGCTGCCGGCGGCCCGGGCCGCCGGTGACGCCCGGACCGGAAGCAAGTGCGGTACGGGTCACACTCGCCCGTTCGCGTGCGGCGCGCGCGGGGCCGCGGGAAGGGGATCGGCCCGTCGGGCCACCGCTGCGGGGGCGGACGCTCAGGGCAGGACGACGGCGGCCTGCGGGCGGATCGGCAGCCGGTTCACCGGGCGCCCGGTGGCGGCCCGCACCGCGGCGGCGATCGCGGCCGGAGAGACGACCACCGGCACGGCGCTGACCGACTTGGCGCCGAACGGCGCGACCACGTCCCGCTCCTCCACCAGCCTCACGATCCGCATGGCCGGGGCGTCCAGCGCGGTGGGCAGCGCGTACCCGGTGAAGTCGGGGTGCCGGACCACGCCCTTGGCCACCCGCAGGTGCTCGGTGAGCGCGGCACCCGCGCCCTGGGTCAGTCCGGCCTCGATCCGGGCCCGCACCTGCTCGGGGTTGAGCACCCGGCCGACGTCCTGGGCGATGGCCAGTTCCACCACCCGCACCGAGCCCAGCTCCACGTCCACGTCCACCACCGCGCGCACCGCGGCGAAGGCGAGGCCGACGAACGCGTCGCCCTGCCCGGTGTCGTCCAGCGGTTCGGTCGGGTGCGGGCGGCACTGCGCGGTGGCCCACAGCTCCTTGCCGTCCAGCGCCTCGGCGACGGTGGTGGACAGCACGCCGTCGTAGGAGGTGATCTTGCCGTCGGCGATGGTGAGCAGCTCGGCGGACATCCCGAACTTCGCCGCCAGCGGTTGCAGGAGCTGCGTGCGGACCATCTTGGCCGCCCGCTCGACGGCGCCGCCGGAGACCCAGGTGTGGCGGCCCCGGGCGGCGGGCCCGGCGGGCGGCTGGTCCGTGTCGACCGGCGCCACGTGCACCTCGTCCACGCCCAGGATCTCCTGGACGATCTGCCGGGCCAGCGTGGTGAAGCCCTGGCCGGTGTCCACCGCGGCACACAGGACGGTGGCGACCGGACCGTCCACCTTCACGGTGGCGGTGGAGACCTCGTCAGCGCCCTCCGCACCCAGCATGTGCACCATACCCAGGGCATACCCGACGCCGCGTCTGACCGCGCCGGGGTCGCCCGCTCCCTCCGGGCCGCCGGGCAGCAGCCACTCGCCCTCGGTCTGCTCGCTGGGCAGCGCGGGCAGCGGTGCCTCCCGGACGGCCTGGAGCAGCTCGGCGACCGGAGCCGGGCATGTGATGGTCTGGCCGGTGGGCAGCAGATCGCCGGTGGCGAGCACGTTGCGGGCGCGCAGTTCGGCCGGCTCGATGCCGAGCTGTGCGGCGAGCTTGTCCATCTGGCCCTCGTACGCGGCGCACACCTGCATGGCGCCCTCGCCGCGGACGTGGCCGGCGGGCGGGTTGTTGGTGCGCACCGCCCAGCCGTCCACCAGGGCGTGCGGCACCACGTACGGGCCCGCGGCGAAGGAGACCGCGGCGGCCAGCACCTCCGCGGAGCTGTCCGCGTAGGCACCGGCGTCGAGCAGGATCTGCGCCTCCACCTTCACCAGGCGGCCCTCGGCGTCGGCGTGGTGCCGGTAGCGCAGCAGAGTGGGGTGGCGGTGCGCGTGCCCGAGGAAGGAGTCCTCGCGGCCCGCGGCGAGCTTCACCGGGCATCCGGTCCGCATCGCGAGCAGGCCCAGGGGGAGCTGGATGCTGAGGTCCTCGCGGTCGCCCATGGCGCCGGGCACCCCGGTGACGACGACCTTGACCTGCTCGGGGTCGAGTCCGAAGCAGGCCGCGGCGAGGTCGCGGTCGGTGTGCGGGTCGGTGGAGGCGGTGTAGATCTCGACGCCACCGTCCGGACGGGGCACCGCGAGGCCGGCCTCGGCGCCGATCGGGGCCGGGTCCTGGCGGCCGATCCGGTACAGCCCCTCCACCACGACCTCACCGGTCGCCTCCGGGTCGCCGTAGCGCAGCGGGATGTGTCGGATCAGGTTGCCGTCGGGGTGGATCGGCTCCGCCTCGAAGGTCTGCTCCGGGTCGGTCAGCGGCTCCAGCACCTCGTACTCGACGGCGATGGCGGCGACCGCCAGCCGCGCGGTGTCCGGGTGGTCGGCGGCCACGGCCGCGATGGCCTCGCCGTAGTGGCGGACGACGTCCCGGGCGAAGGCCGGGCGGTCCACGACGGTGCGTCCGTAGTTGGCCTCACCGGGCACGTCCTCGTGCGTGACGACCGCGCGGACGCCCGGCACGGCCGCGGCCTCGGCGGTGTCGATCGACAGGATCCGGGCGTGCGGGTGCGGAGCCCGCAGTACCGCGGCCCAGAGCAGGCCCTCGGCCCACAGGTCGGCGGCGTAGGGGTAGGTGCCCTGCGCCTTGGTGAGCGCGTCGGTGGACTTCAGCGAGGTGCCGATGCCGTGCGGCTCGGTGGACACCGGCGGCGGCAGCGGGGTGCCGCCGGCGGGCGTCGCGGTGGCCGCGTCACTGGACGTCACTGTGCGCCTCCCTCGTCACCGGGCCCGGCCTGCTGCGGGATACGGGATCCCGCGGGCTCGGCGGAACCGTCGGGGCCGTCGCCCTGCGGCTGCGGTCCCTCCTCGCCGTGCGGGTTCCTGCCGTCCGTCGCGGCGTGCCGGGCGGCCGTAGCGCGGCCGGTGGCGACCTCGCGGACCGCCTCCAGCACCCCGCGGTAGCCGGAGCAGCGGCAGAGGTTGCCGCAGAGCGCCTTGCGCATCTCCAGCTCGGTCGGGGCGTGGTTGCCTGCCAGCAGGTCGTGCACGGTCATCGCCATCCCCGGCACGCAGAAGCCGCACTGCACACCCGCCCGTTCGGCCAGCGCGCGCTGGACGTCGGAGGGGTTCCCGTCGACGGACAGGCCCTCGACGGTACGGATCTCGGACCCGGCCGCGGTCGCGCCGGGCACCAGGCAGGAGGCGACCAGCCGGCCGTCGACCTGCACGGAGCAGGCGCCGCACTCGCCCTGCGAGCAGCCGTCCTTGGCGCCGGCGAGACCCAGCCGCTCGCGCAGCACGTAGAGCAGCGACTCGCCGATCCACGCGTCGGTGACCGGTCGGTCGGCGCCGTTGACGTGCAGCAGGTAGGAGGCGAGCGGGTGCTCGTCGTCCGCCTCGGACCGGTCGGCGTCCGCGGGCGCCTCGAGCTCGTCGGGGCCCTCGGCGCCGTCGCGGCCGTCGGGCTCTGCCCCGTCCGCCGGGCCGTCGGCGGCGGCGGTGCCGGGCGCGTCCTCGGCGGGGAGATCCGCGACCGGGTCGGCGCCGGGTGCGCCGGCCGGGGGGCCGGAAGACTGCCCGGGGATGAGCACCTGCCCGGGCGCAGGGTACGGACCGAAGCCCTCGACGCTGTGGCCGCCCCCGGTGCCGTTCGGGAGCGGGGCGCTCTCCGCCGGGGTGCTGAGCGCTCCGGGCGGGGCGCCCGGGTCCGCGGACCGCGGCGGGGGCAGGTCGTACGGGAGCGGCACCCCGGACCCGTGGCCCGCCGGCGCGTAGCCGTACGGGTCCTGCGGCTGCCCGCCGCCGGGAGCGGGCCACTGCTCGCCGGCGGGCGGGGCCTCCGCCCAGTCGACGCCGGGGGCGGGCTGGGTGCGGGCCTCGTGCGAGCCGGCCAGCGCGGCGGCAGCGCCCTGGCCCATCGCGGCGCCTTGCGGCTGCTCGTCGGGCGGCGGACCGGACTCCTCGGGCGACGCCGGCTCGGGGCCGGCATCCGCGAAGGGCAGGGTCCAGTGCCCGGTGCTCGCGGGGTCGAGCGAGGCGGCGGGCGTCATCGGGCCGAGAACCGGCGGCGCCCAGTCGGGCCCCGCGCCGGGAGCGGCCAGCGGGGACTCACCGGGCCCGACGCCGGGGTCGGAACCGGGAAGCTGTATGAAGGCGGTGGCGTCGGCGTCGTACTCGCCGCCCCAGCCGCCCGTCGGGGTGGACGGAGCCGGCTGCTGGTCGTTGCTCATGCGAGCGCCCTCCCGAGTCCCCGGCGGGCCAATGCGGCCACAGTACGCCGCAACTGGAGGGCCGCGGGCGGAAGTGGCACCGGTTCCCCGCCCTCCTCCGCGGGCGGCGGATCCGGAATGCACGCCATCGCGACATACACCCCGAAAGCGTTCAGTGCCTCGGGGGCGAGCGCGGTCGCCCCCTTCTCGGTCACCACCGACCAGTCGATCAGCGAGGCGATCCACTGCTCGGCGTCCAGTGGGCGCAGCGGCATCGGCGCCACGGCGCCGATCGCGCAGCGCACGCCGCGCCGCCCCGGATCCAGGACGACCGCGGCGGAGGCCAGCGCCCGGCCCGGCCCGGTGCGGCCGGTGGCCTTCAGGAAGGCCTGCGGCGCGTAGAGCATCGGCACCCGGACGTGTCCGACGATCTCACCGGGCCGGAGCATCTCGATCCCCGCGAGCAGGTGGCTGACCGGCAGTTCGCGCGCGACGCCGTGCGGACCGGCGACCAGCAGCGTCGCCTCCAGCGCGGCGAGGACGGGCAGGGTGTCGCCGGACGGCGCGGCGCTGACGATGTTGCCCCCGAGCGTCGCGGAGTTGCGGATCTGGGGCGGCCCGGCGGCGCGGGCGGCGGCGGCGAGCGCGGGGAAGAGCGCGGCGAAGTCGGGGCGGCCCATGCGGGCCATGGTGAGACCGGCGCCCAGCAGGCCGTGCCGGTCCTGGTACTCCCAGCCGCGGATCTCGCTGATCCGGCCCAGACCGACCAGGGCGGCGGGCCGCAACTGCCCGGAGTTCACGGCGACCATCAGGTCGGTGCCACCCGCCACGGGCACGGCGGCGGGCGCGGCGGCGAGCGCGGCCACGGCCTCGTCGAGGGTGGCCGGCGCCGCCACGGGCCCCGTGACCCCCGGCCCGTACGGCACATGCGGTGCGTGCGTGCTCACTCCAGCGGCCCCTTCCCCGGTCGTCCCGGCTGCCCAGCCGTACGGTACGTGCTCAGAGCCCGGACGTGGCAACTCTGGCACATCTCCGGGCCGGCCTCACGCCAGGGTCCGTACAGCGGACAGCCGGTGAGCGACGGGGTGTTCCAGGGCCGCGACGCGGGCGTTCCGCCGCTTTTCTGCCACTTCGGGAGATTAACGGAACATTCCTGCCCCTCACGGGGCTCCCCGCCGGAGCGGCTGTCGTCCGTCGGCTCCCGGGGCTTCCCCGGGAGCCTGCCGCCGCTCTGTCACACGGCCGGGGGCGCCCCCTCGACCGGCCGTCCGAGCACTCCCGGGCGGCGCTGCCAGGGCAGCGGCCCGGACGGCGGGCGGTAGTCCACGCCGAAGGCGTCGAGCCGGGCGTAGTGCGCGTCGTGCATGCGGCGTTCGAAGTCTGCCCAGTCACGCCGCTCCGGGGCGCTCCAGGCCACCTCGGCGAGGGCCGCCAGCCGCGGGAAGAGCTGGTAGTCGATCCGCTGCCGGGTCTCGGTCACCTCGGTCCACATGTTGGCCTGGGTTCCGAGGACGTGCGCGACCTGCGGGGTCCCGGCGAGCTCCGGCGGCACCGGTTCGAAGGCGTAGACGTCGCGCAGGGTGCGGACGTAGCCGATCGGCACCGGCTCGTCGGGGCCGTCCGCCTGCCGGTGGTCGAGGTAGACCTGCTGCTCGGGGCACATGACCACGTCGTGCCCGGCCCGCGCGGCGGCGATGCCGCCGGCGTAGCCCCGCCAGGAGGAGACGGCCGCACCCGGCGGCAGACCGCCCTCCAGGATCTCGTCCCAGCCGATCAGGCGGCGGCCGCGCTCGGTGAGCCAGGTATCGAAGTGCCGGATGAACCAGGACTGGAGTGCGTCCTCGTCCGCCAGCCCCAGCTCCGCGATCCGGGCCTGCGCGGCCGGCGAGGCCCGCCACTCGTCCTTGAGGCACTCGTCGCCGCCGATGTGGACGAAGTGGCCGGGGAAGAGCTCCAGCACCTCCTCCAGCACGTCCTCGTAGAACCGCAGGGTGCGCTCGGTGGGGGCCAGCACGTGCGGGCTGATGCCCCAGTCCGTCCAGACCTCCAGCGCAGTGGTGTCCACCACGTCGGTGTTGCCCAGTTCGGGGCAGGCGGTGATGGCGGCCTGCGAGTGGCCGGGCACGTCGACCTCCGGGACGACGGTGATGTGCCGCTCGGCCGCGTAGGCGACGATCTCCCGGATGTCGTCCCGGCTGTAGAAGCCGCCGTGCGGGCGCGCGTCCCAGAGGTCGGAGGCGCGGTGCCCGATCTTGGTGCGGCGGCGCCAGGCGCCTTCCCGGGTGAGTTCCGGGTGGCTCCCGACCTCAATGCGCCAGCCCTGGTCGTCGGTCAGGTGGAAGTGCAGGACGTTGAGTTTGTGCGCGGCCATCAGGTCCAGGTACCGCAGGACGCCGTCCTTGGGCGTGAAGTGCCGGGACACGTCCAGCATCAGCCCGCGCCAGCCGAACCGCGGCGCGTCCCGGACGCCAGTGTGCGGAACCGCCCACTGGCGGCGGCCGGAGACCGGGGCCCGCCGGCAGGCCTCCGGGCCGAGCAGTTGGCGCAGCGTCTGCGCACCCCAGAAGACCCCGGCCGGCCCGTCGCCGACCAGGTCGATCCCGGAGGCATCGACCGTCAGCCGGTACCCCTCCGCGCCGCCCGCCGGCGCAGTCCCCGGATCTCCGTCCGGGGACTGCGCCGGCGGGCCCTTCGGCCCCTCGCCGGCGGCGGCCACCGCGAGCCGGATGTCCGGTCGCGCCACCGGGGCGCCTACGGCGCCGGGCGTACCGGCCGGCGGCAGCGGCAGTCCGGTGGCGTCGCCGAGGACGCCGCGCAGCCAGCGGGCCGCCCCCTCGGTGCCCGGTCCGGCGTCGATGCCGGACGCGTCGTCCAGCGGGTAGCTGCCGGACGCGGCACGCACCTCCCGGGGCACCGGCAGCAGGCAGCCGGCCGCCCCCTCGGGGGCGGAGCCGCCGGGAGCGGACGTGCCGGGGGCGGGTGTCGGTACTGCGGGGCGCGTGGGGTCCATCGCGGTCCCTCCTGTGGGACGGGTGCGGCCTGGAACGGGCCGGGCGCACGGGGCGGGTGGCTCTCCGGGGCGGCTGCTCCCCGGAGAGCCACCCCGGGAGGTGGGCTCCCCCGGGGGCGGCACGGGTGCGGGGGCGCTCTCAGTCCTTGACCGCTCCGCCGAGGCCGGAAACCAGGCGGCGCTGCACGAACACGAAGAAGATCAGGACAGGAACGGTCATCACGGCCGAGGCCGCCATCACCCCGCCCCAGTCCGGGGTCTCGGTGTCGAAGAAGACGAGCAGCGCCATCGGCAGCGTGGAGTTCTCGGTGGCGCTGATGGTGAAGGACTTCGCGAACAGGGAGTCGTTCCAGGTCGAGAGGAACGAGAAGACGCTGACCGCGGCGAGCCCGGGGAACACCAGAGGGAAGAGGATCTGCCACAGGAACCGCGCCCGGCTCGCGCCGTCGATGTACGCCTGCTCCTCCAGCGAGTCCGACACGGCCTTCACGAAGCCCCGCAGCATCCACCCGGCGAAGGGCAGCGAGAAGGCCAGGTGCGGCAGCATCAGGGAGCCGAGGGTGCTGAGCAGTCCGGCGTCCCGCATGAGGAAGAACATCGGAATGGTCAGCGCCTCGATCGGCACCACCTGGGCGACCAGGAACATGATCAGCAGCGTGGTGCGGAACGTGAACCGCAAGCGGGTCACCGCGGTGGCGGCGAGAAAGGCGATGAGTGCGGAGGCGAGCACCACCAGCACCGCCACCAGCAGGCTGTTGAGGAAATGGCGTCCGAAGTCCTGCTGCTCGAAAACCCGGCGGAAGGAATCCAGCGTGGGGATCAGGTCCACGGGCGGGGCTCGTTGGACTGCACCTCCCCGGCCGGTTTGAACGCCGAGAGGACCAGCAGGAAGGCGCTGTACCGGCCGTAGGTCCAGGAGAAGTCGGACAGCCCGAGCAGCTTGTTGACCGGCCCGAAGTCGGCGTCGAAGAGGAACACCCACACGGTGGCGGCGAGTACGGTCCAGAACCGGCTGTCGCCGAACAGATCGGCGTAGTTGGCCAGTCCCACGAAACGGGTCGGCTCACCGCCGCTCACCTGGGCCTGGGTGTACTCCAGGAAGGGGGCGCGAGTCGGGCCTGCGTCGCGCGGGTGCGCGGCGGTCGTCACGGGAGCGCGGTCGGTCCGCGCCCGCGTGCTCCGCTCACTGCGCGCCGCGGCGGGCACGCTCGCGTCGGAGCCGCCACCCGATGGCCGGCACCGCGCACAGGAACCAGGCGAGCTGCCCGAGGAAGAGCGCCTGCCACCACTCGGCGGTCGTGACACCCGCCAGCGCCAGCCCCGACACCGCGCCGCACAGCAGGAGGAGCGCCAGCGACTGGAGCTCCACCAGCGGACTGCGCAGGACCACCTCCCGCAGCAGGCGCTCGCCCGCCCACCAGCCCGCCGCGGCGGCGAGTACCACGAGCACGACCGGCACCGCGGCCACGGCGAGGAGCACCCCGGCGAGCGGCCACGGACGCCCGTCCGCCGCCGCCGCGGTCAGCGGCCCGGTGGCCAGGAACGGCAGCACCGGCAGGGGCCACCCCGCGGCCAGCACGAGGCAGCGCCGCCGCACCGGGTCCGTTGCCAGCTCGACGCGGGCGGCGGCCCGGGCGGACTGGAGCCGTCCTCCCGGCCCCGTCCCCGTCCGACGGACACCCGCCGTCCAGAGCACCGCGAGCACGGCGAGCAGGAGGGCCGTCAGTGCCAGGGCCCACCGCCAGTCCGCGAGGAGGACGAGCTGCGACGCGAGGAAGAGCAGCACGACCGGCAGCCGGCGCAGCCTCCACCACAGGGAGGGTCGCGCCTCCGGCACCTGGCCGGTGTCCACGCCGAGCGCCTCGGCCGCTTCCCAGGCCCGCTCCCGCTCGGCCCGCTCCCGCCGGCGCCGCTCACCGGCGAGGGAGCGGCGCAGCGAGAGTGACCTGGCGAGGGCGAGCTGGGCCTCCCCCTCGTGCGGGGCCAGCAGCACCGCCCGCCGGGCGGCAGTGATGCTCTCCGGCATCCGGTCCAGCTCCCGGTAGGCGTCCGCCAGCAGCACCAGCGGCCGCCAGTCGGAGGGGTCCGCACTGCCCGCGCGCCGCGCAACCGAGGCGGCCCGGTACTCGTCGCCGAGCGCCAGCAGCACGTGCCCGGCCAAGCAGAGCACCTCGGCCGGCTCGCCGTCGAGGCGCAGCAGCGCCCAGTCCACCGCCTCCCGGCTGCGGGCGGGCTCCCCCTGGAGCGCCCACACGTAGGCGCGCAGCAGGTAGCCGCGGCTGCCGGACCGCAGCACCCAGGCGTCGTCCAGCATGAGCTGCGCCTGGCCGTAGCGGCCCGCCGCGCACAGTTCCTGGACCAGTTGCACCCGGTCCTCGTCGGCGATGTCCCCTTCCGCACCCTCTGCCGCCATGCCCGCCCCCTGTGTGTCGCTCCGGCAGCTCCCGTGCCCCGCCCCCGCAGGCCGCGCGGGCAGTGTGACGGCCCCCGGCGGGCGCGCCGGACAGCGCACCTCGGGGGCCGTGGCAAGCCCTGCGGAACGTCCGGCCTCCGCGGCGGCTACTTCTTGCCGTCGCCCTTGCCGTCCTTGCCGTCCTTGCCCTTGCCGGAGGTCATCGACTCGTAGATCTCCTTGCACATGGGGCAGACCGGGTACTTCTTCGGGTCGCGACCGGGAACCCACACCTTGCCGCACAGCGCGACGACGGGGGTCCCGTCGAGCGCGCTGGCCATGATTTTGTCCTTCTGGACGTAATGGGCATAGCGCTCGTGGTCGCCATCGCCGTGTGACACCTCGGGAGTCGGTTCGACGAGGGTGCCGGTCCCGGTTCCGCGCTCGGGCTCAAGAGTGCTCATGGTGTCCAAGGGTACTCAAGCCCGTTGGCCACCGTGCCCCCTGCGGGACTCCGCCCGCAACCGCCGCCCCGCGCCGCCGGCGCGCCCCCACGAGCACCGGCGACGGTGCCGGGACGACGCGGGGGAACGCCCGTGCGGCCGCGGGCGGGGATCAGTTGAGCGTGGCGTCGTCCGGGTAGGTGGCCACCATCGCCAGTTCGCTGCGCTGCCGGCGCAGCACCGCCCGCCACAGCCCCTCCGGCTCGGGCGCGGAGACGTCCCCCGGTTCGGACTCGACGACGTACCAGGCCCCTTCCGACAGCTCCTCGGCGAGCTGGCCCGGCCCCCACCCGGCGTACCCGGCGAAGATCCGCAACGACCCGAGCTCGGCGGCGAGCATCGCGGGCGGCGCGTCCAGGTCCACCAGCCCGATGGCGCCGTGCACCCGGCGCCATCCCGTCGGACCCTCGGTTCCGGGGATGACCGCCACTCCGAGCGCTGCGTCCAGTGAGACCGGCCCGCCCTGGAAGACCACGCCGGGGTCGCCCGCCAACTCGGCCCAGGGCTCCAGGATGTCGCCCACGCCGACCGGGGTGGGTCGGTTCAGCACCACGCCGAGCGAGCCCTCCTCGTCGTGGTCGAGGAGCAGCACCACCGCGCGGTCGAAGTTCGGATCGGCCAGTGCCGGTGTCGCGACCAGCAGCCGGCCCGTGAGCAAGGACGCCTCGGGCATGCCCCCATGATCCCGCACACCCGCCGCTCGCGGGTAGCGAAGTGCGGACCCGGTTTCGGCACACCCCCGCGGCACGGGTACCGCGCCGGGGCTCCGCGGGTTCCGGTCGTCACGTTCGGCGGTCGCCCGCGAGCGGAGCGTGCCGCCTCGCGACCGGTCCCCGCACCGTTCTACGGATGCACGCCGCTCGACCATTACCATTCCATTTGTCCCCGCCCGCTCCAAGAGATCGCGAGTTCCATGACCGGCAACGATGACGTCCTGCTCGTGCACGGCGGAACCCCGCTGGAAGGCGAGATCCGTGTTCGCGGCGCGAAGAACCTCGTGCCCAAGGCCATGGTCGCCGCCCTGCTGGGCAGCGGGCCGAGCCGGCTCCGCAACGTTCCCGACATTCGCGACGTGCGGGTGGTCCGGGGACTGCTCCAACTGCACGGCGTGACCGTCCGCGGCGGCGAGGAGGCCGCTGAGCTGCTGCTCGACCCGTCCCACGTGGAGAGCGCCAACGTCGCCGACATCGACGCACATGCGGGTTCCTCACGCATCCCGATCCTCTTCTGCGGCCCGCTGCTGCACCGGATCGGCCACGCCTTCATCCCGGGGCTCGGCGGCTGCGACATCGGCGGCCGGCCGATCGACTTCCACTTCGACGTGCTGCGGCAGTTCGGCGCGGTGATCGAGAAGCGGCCCGAGGGGCAGTACCTGGAGGCCCCGCAGCGGCTGCGCGGCACCAGGATCAAGCTCCCGTACCCGTCGGTCGGGACCACCGAACAGGTGCTGCTCACGGCCGTGTTGGCGGAGGGTGTGACCGAACTCTCGAACGCCGCCGTGGAACCCGAGATCGAGGACCTCATCTGCGTCCTGCAGAAGATGGGCGCGATCATCTCGGTGGACACCGACCGGACCATCCGGATCACCGGCGTCGACAAGCTCGGCGGCTACAACCACCGCGCACTGCCGGACCGCCTGGAGGCGGCCTCCTGGGCGTGTGCGGCACTGGCCACGGAGGGCAGTGTCCACGTCCGCGGCGCCAGCCAGCGGGAGATGATGACCTTCCTCAACACCTTCCGCCGGGTCGGCGGGGAGTTCGAGGTGGAGGACGACGGCATCCGGTTCTGGCACCCTGGCGGACCGCTCAAGGCGATCGCCCTGGAGACGGACGTGCACCCCGGGTTCCAGACCGACTGGCAGCAACCCCTGGTGGTGGCGCTGACCCAGGCCTCGGGGCTGTCGATCGTGCACGAGACGGTGTACGAGTCCCGGCTGGGCTTCACCGAGGCGCTCAACCAGATGGGTGCCCACATCCAGCTCTACCGGGAGTGCCTGGGCGGCATGCCGTGCCGCTTCGGGCAGCGCAACTTCCTGCACTCCGCGGTGGTCTCGGGCCCGACCAAGCTCCAGGGTGCCGACCTGGTCATCCCCGACCTGCGCGGCGGCTTCTCGTACCTGATCGCCGCGCTCGCTGCCCAGGGCACCTCCCGGGTGCACGGCATCGAGCTGATCAACCGCGGCTACGAGAACTTCATGGAGAAGCTCCCGGCCCTCGGCGCCAAGGTGGAACGCCCCTGAGGGCCTTCAAGCGGGATGGCCGGCGCCCGGCGACGCTCGCGTTGTGCGTCTCCCACCTCGTCGCGTTGACCACCGTGCGCTGTCCGGAGACGTCGGTGGCGCGAGGCACGCGGGGGTGCCTCGAAAGAGACGGGTGCTTCCGTACCCCATGTGATACGGGGTGGCTCCCGCCGGCGGGAGCCACCCCGTATCAGGGATACCGGTCAGGGGTTGGCGCAGATCGCGTACACGCTGATACCGACGGTGGAGTAGCCGTCCTGTCGACCGAGCCCGATCCAGCCGCGCCCGTCCTCCGTGGGGAAGCTGCCGACCAGCACGGCGCCGTTGCCCTGAGCCTCGGCACCGCCGCCGATGACCTGCTTGCCCCCCGGGCAGTAGACGGTCCGGCGCTGGAAGTTGGGCACGTTGGCGTTGGGGAGCCGAACGATCTGGTAGCCGTCCACGGCTGCGGCCCGCGTCGGCGCCTTGGCTGCGGCGGCCTGGCCGACCACGGACTCACTGGTGGTTGCCTGGGCCGCCCAGCCTGCACCGGACACCAGGGCCAGAGCCAGAACGCCCGCGCCGATTACCCGTCTGCCTCGCATATGAATGTCCTCTCGCGTCGGGGGACCCCCACAGCGGAACTCCCCTCGAACACCATCATCCGGGCACTGAGAGGCCATGAGGTCATAATTCTCCATAAACACCCCAATGGTGTGAATGCGAGGCGCAGGTGAGACGCTCATCGGCCGCGCGCCCTCGCCCGCCGCGCTCGCCACGGGCACCGGCGGTCGACGCGTGCCGCGCGAACACCCGGGGGTGCGCCCTCCCGCCCCCGCGACACTCTCGCGCTCTCGGTCTCCTCCCGATTCCCCGTTCCGACCCGCCCGTCGACGCACGCGTCACCGCTTCCGAGCAACGTCCCCCGGTCTCGGCCGATCCGGTGTACAGGTGAGGACGCCGGGCCCTCGGCCGGGACAGCGCAGTGCACGCGGCCCGCTCGGTCGCACAGCAGAACCAGGCTTCGTGCAGTGCTGCACGGAGCGGCAGCAGCGTCCTCGCGGGGCTGCCGGCAGGCCTCATGGAGGGCTCACCACGACAGGGGCGGGCCCTGGAACGCCGGGGTGGCGTCCCCGTGTTCCCTCTCCTCGCCCTCACCGGCCCGGTCGCGCAGTTCCGCCGTGGTCGGCATCTCCGGGGAGATCACCGCGGGTGGGCTGCGCCGGCATCCGCCGCCCGGGACCGGTCGACGGGCCCGGCTGCCCGGCCCCGCGCCCCGCGCACAAGGCAAGGCCGCGGGGCGGCGCCCGTCCCGTGGACACCGCCCCGTCGCCCGCTGCCGGGGTGAGCTCCGGGCCCGCCCCGAACGGCTTACTTGCCCTTGGCGGCTTCCTTGAGCTTCGAGCCCGCGGAGACCTTGACGCTGTACCCGGCCGGGATCTGGATCGGGTCGCCGGTCTGCGGGTTGCGCGCGGTGCGTGCGGCACGGTGCGTGCGCTCGAAGGTCAGGAAACCCGGGATGGTGACCTTCTCGTCGCCCTTGGCGACGATCTCGCCGACGGTCTCGGCGAAGGCGGCCAGTACGGCGTCGGCGTCCTTGCGAGTCACCTCGGCGCGGTCGGCCAGAGCGGCCACAAGCTCACTGCGGTTCATAGTCTGTTACTCCCGTGTTCTTCTTGCCGATGAGGCGTGAGATCGAAGCCGATGCTGCCAGGGCCTTCGGACAGTCCCCGGACCCGGGTCTGCACTCAGACCCTCGCGCCCGAAACGCATCCTGCCCCCACCAGTGGCGGGAAAGCCAATCCGCTGCTCTGCCGAGTCGCACGAAAAGCCCCGGTGTCTCACGGAGGTGACGTTCCGTAGGGGTTGCTCCCGTTACGTCTCCCGCAACCCTAAGGGGGCCATCCGGGTAACGGGGCCCGCGACGCGCCGGTCTCAGACCGTCGTGGCAGTGCTCACACCGCCCTCGACCGGCTCCGTCTCGGCCTTGGCGGCTTCCCGGACCGCGTCCGCGACCGCTCCGGAGACCTTCTCGTTGAAGACGCTGGGGATGATGTAGTTGGCGTTCAGCTCGTCCGCGCCCACCACGTCGGCGAGGGCGCGGGCGGCGGCGAGCATCATCACGTCGTTGACGGTCCGCGACTGGGCGTCGAGCAGGCCGCGGAAGACACCGGGGAACACCAGCACGTTGTTGATCTGGTTCGGGAAGTCCGACCGGCCGGTGGCCACGACCGAGGCGGTCTGCCGGGCGACCGCCGGGTCCACCTCCGGGTCCGGATTGGCAAGCGCGAACACGATGGCGCCCTCCGCCATGGAGGACACCTCCTCGGCGCCGAGCACGTTCGGGGCCGAGACGCCGATGAAGACGTCCGCGCCGGCCACCGCGTCCCGCAGGGTGCCCGTGACGCCCTCGGGGTTGGTGTGGTCGGCGATCCAGCGGAGCGCGGAGCCCTCCTCCGCGTCGACGAGGTCCGCCCGCGCGGCGTGCACCACGCCGTGGATGTCGGCGACGACCGCGTGCTTGACCCCTGCGGCCATCAGCAGCCGGAGGATGGCGGTCCCCGCGGCTCCGGCGCCCGACATCACCACCCGCACCGTGCCGAGGTCCTTGCCGACCACCCGCAGCGCGTTGTGCAGCGCCGCGAGGACGACGATCGCGGTGCCGTGCTGGTCGTCGTGGAAGACCGGGATGTCGAGGGCCTCGCGCAGCCGGGCCTCGATCTCGAAGCAGCGCGGCGCGGAGATGTCCTCCAGGTTGATCCCGGCGAAGCCCGGCGCGATCGCCTTGACGATCTGGACGATGGCCTCGGTGTCCTGGGTGTCCAGGCACAGCGGCCAGGCGTCGATGCCCGCGAAGCGCTTGAACAGGGCGGCTTTGCCCTCCATGACCGGGAGCGCCGCCTTGGGGCCGATGTTGCCGAGGCCGAGGACCGCCGAGCCGTCGGTGACCACCGCGACGCTGTTCCGCTTGATGGTGAGCCGGCGGGCGTCCTCCGGGTTCGCCGCGATCTGGGTGCACACCCGGGCCACTCCGGGGGTGTAGATCATAGAAAGGTCGTCGCGGTTGCGAATCGGGTGCTTGGAGCTCATCTCGATCTTGCCGCCGAGATGCATCAGGAAGGTACGGTCGGAGACCTTGCCCAGCGAGACGCCCTCCAGGGCGCCGAGCGCGGTGACGATCTCGTTCGCGTGGTCGGTCGAGGAGGCGGCGACGGTGACGTCGATACGGAGCCGCTCGTGACCGGAGGCGGTGACGTCGAGACCGGTGACGTGGCCTCCGGAGGATTCCACGACCGTGGTGATCTGGCTGATCGTGCTGCCCCCCGCGGGGAGCTCCAGCCGGACGGTCATCGAGTACGAGACGCTGGGCGCCGTTGCCATGGTCGTGTTCCTCTGTTCTCCACTGAATCGCGCACGCGCGCCGTTCCCCCGAATAGTCGCACCTACCGCCTGGTACGAGGTAACCGCCCCGAGGTTTTGGAAATAAAGTTTCCGCGATGCGAGAGGGGTGCGCGCCATGCCACAGCCGCCCGCGAAGGCGGGGCCGCAGCGGCTCCCGGGGGGGGGAGAGAGAGAAAGAGAAGGGAGTATGAAGGGTGGCACCGACCCGCCAGCTCGCCTCGCGGCAAGTGGTCGCTCGAAGCGACGATGGTTGGGCCCGGGGGCATGGATCGGGCCGGTGCCACCCCCAGGCTAACAAAGACCCGCCGCATCTCACTCCCCCTGCGGCGGGTCCGTCGACCGACCGGACCCGCCCCCGGTGGCACTCACTCCCTGAGCAGGTCCGGGACCCCGTCCGCGTCCGGCAGGTCGCGTTCGGCGGAGAGCAGGGTGAGCTGCTGGGTGGCACGGGTGAGGGCCACGTACAGCACGCGCAGCCCCGCCGGGGACTCGTCGGCGATCTCGGCCGGCGAGACCACCAGCGTCGCGTCGTACTCCAGTCCCTTGGCCTCCAGACTGCCCAGCGCGACCACCCGTTCGCCGAGGTCCGCCAGCCATGCGGCGGCCTGCGCACGCCGCGCCATGGCCACGACCACCCCGACGGTGCCGTCCACCTCGGCCAGCAGGCGCCGGGCCTCGCCGCGCACCGCCGTGTCCAGCGCCCGCTCCTCGGCCACGGCGAACCGCGGCTCCAGCCCTGTCGAGCGGACCGCCCGCGGCGGCTCGGTGCCCGGCATCGCCAGCGCCAGCACCCGTGAGGCCAGCCGGGCCACCTCGGCCGGGTTGCGGTAGTTCACCGTCAGCTCGAACCGCCGGCGCGGACGGGCGCCGAGCGCCTCGTCCCTGGCCTCGGCCGCCTCCTCCTGGTCCGACCAGGAGCTCTGCGCCGGGTCGCCGACCACCGTCCAGGTCGCCTGCCGGCCGCGCCGCCCGACCATCCGCCACTGCATGGGTGTCAGGTCCTGCGCCTCGTCGACGATGACGTGCGCGTAGTCGCGGCGCTCCTCCTCGGGGCGATCGGCCCGCGCCCGGCGCCGGGTCGGGTCCCGGTCGGCGAAGGTGGTCAGCTCGTCGAGGCCGGTGAGGGCCTCCAGCGGATCGACCTCGCGCCGCCGCGGACGCGACGCGGCGCCGAGCACGGTGTGCAGTTCGTCCAGCAGCGCCACGTCGTGCACCGACAGCGGCCCGTGCCCCGTCCCGTCCAGCCGTCCCAACGACCGGGCCAGCAGCCGGACCTCACGGGGACGGAGCAGCCTGCGGGCCCAGCGGGCGAGGCGCTCCTCGTCCGCCATCGCCGCCAGTACCAGGCGCGGTGTCAGCTCGGGCCACCAGCGCGCGAGGAAGTCGAGGAAGTCGTCCTCGGCGGAGACGTCCTCGTCGAACGCCTCCCGTGCCTCCGCGGCCAGTTCCGGGCCCGGGTGGTGTCTGCGGGCACCCGACTTCTCCCACAGCGCGTCCAGCAGCAGCTTCCGGGCCCGCGGACGGAGCAGGTTGACCGGGGCCGTCCCGCTCAGCGCGCCCTCCCGGACGCCCGCCAGCTCCTCGGCACCCAGCTCCACCCGCGTCCCGAACGCCAGCACCCGCAGCCGCTCGCCATCGGACGGGCCGTCCGACCGGGGCGGACCGGCGGCCACGGTCTCCAGCGTGCCGCGGGCGGCACGGCGCAGGACCTTCGCCATCCGCACCGAGCCCTTGACGCGGGCCACCGGCTGCGGGTCGAAGACTGCCGTGCCCGGCCCCGCGCCCAGGTCGGTGGCCTCGGCTCCGTCCACCAGCGAGCCCAGGGCGCGGATGACGACCTGGCCCTCCTCCCCCAGCGAGGGCAGCACGCCCTCGGTGTACGAGACGAGCAGCGGGGTCGGGCTGACGATCAGGATGCCCCCCGCGTAGCGCCGCCGGTCCCGGTAGAGCAGGTACGCGGCCCGGTGCAGGGCCACCGCCGTCTTCCCCGTGCCGGGGCCGCCGGCCACCTCCGTGACCGAGCCGGCCGGGGCCCTGATGACCAGGTCCTGCTCCGCCTGGATTGAGGAGACGATGTCCCGCATGGTGTGGCTGCGCGCCCGGCCGAGGGCGGCCATCAGCGCGCCGTCGCCGACCGCCGGCAGCTCCTCGCCGCCCAGTGTCGCCTTGAGTTCGGGCCGCAGGAGGTCGTCCTCGACACCGAGCACCCGGCGCCCCCGGGAGCGGATCACCCGGCGGCGGACCACCCGGCCGGGGTCGACCGGGGTGGAGCGGTAGAACGGCGCGGCGGCCGGGGCCCGCCAGTCGATGACCAGCGGGGTGTACTCGGAGTCGAGCACCCCGATCCGGCCGATGTGCAGCGTCTCGGCGACCTCCGCGGAGCCGTCCCCGGACACCGTGCCGTCGGCCGGCTCCACCGAGGTGTACGCACCGTCCGGCCCCCGCACTCCGTCCTTGCCCGCGAGGAGGTCGATCCGCCCGAAGAGGAAGTCCTCGAACTCGTTGTTGAGCCGGTTGAGGTGCATCCCGGCCTGGAACACCTGGGCGTCCCGTTCGGCCAGCGCCCCGGGGGTGCCCACCTGGGCGCGCCGGGACGCGTCGTCCATCAGGAACTCCGCCTCGTCGATCTTCTCCTCGAGACGGCGGTACACCGCGTCCAGATGAGCCTGCTCGCGACGGACCTCCCGGTCCCGCACGCCTGTGTCCTGCGTCTCCACGCGAGGGCCCCCTTCTGCTGTACTCAGGGCAGCCGTCAACCGTACGCGAACGGAGGGCGAAAGGACACGCGGACGCGAGGACGGCACGTCACTCGTGGCGGACGGGGCGGCGGGTGCGGCGCACGGGTGGGGACGACGGCCGGGACCGGGAGGAGCGTGGGGGCCGCCCTGGACGGGCGGGACCCTCCCGAGGGCCGGGAGGACGGGTGCCGCGGACTCAGGTCTTCACCGTCACCAGGTGCTCGCCGTCCAGGGTGCGGACCTCGAAGCGGTCGATCTCCTCCCGCTGGTAGGCGGCACCGCCGTGGTAGTAGCGCGGCTCCTCCCAGCCGTAGCCCTCCCCGGGCACCGACCAGGTGGTGACGGTCTGCTCGGTTCCGTCCTTGCCCACCGCCACCAGGTCGCACACCCGGGGGCCGGAGACGTTGGCCAGCTTCACCGCGACCTCGGTGCCCCACTCCTTGTCGTTGAGCGAGACGGTGGCGTCGATCTCGGTCTCCGGATCGACACCCTTGATCTTCTCGCCCTCGGAGAACATCGCCTGGACGGAGCTGTCGACGTTCCCGGAGGAGTCGTCGGAGAGAAGCGCCGCGCCGGCCGGGGGCCCGACCAGGATCAGGGCCGCCGCGACGGCGACCACGTACAGCCTGCGGCGCCGGCCCTGCCTGCGGTGGCTGGCGACCTCGCCCATCAGGTTGTCCATCAGCCGTCGGCTGGGACGCGGGGTGAGCGAGGGAATGTCCGGTGCGGTATAGCTGTACTCGGCCAGCAGCGGGCCGAGGCCCATCAGCTCCTCCAGCTCGAACGCGCAGCTCCGGCAGGCGGCGAGATGCTCCTCGAAGCGGGCCGCGTCGGCGGCGTCGAGCGCCCCGATCGCGTAGGCGCCGACGTCGGTGTGCTGCGACGTCATGCCGTGACTCCTCTTTCCTCGAGCGAGAGCTTCATGGAGCGCAGGGCGTAGAACACCCTCGACCGCACCGTACCCGCAGGCACCTGGAGTACCGCTGCCGCCTCGTTCACCGTTCGCCCCTTGAAGTATGTCTCCACGAGCGCCTCGCGGTGCGCGTCCGTCAGGTCCCCCAGCGCTTCGGAGATGGTCATCAGGCGCAGGGCCCGGTCGATCTCGTCGGCTGCCGGTATGGACTCCAGCGGCGCCGCGTCGACTTCCTGCGGACGCGCCTGGCGGCTGCGGTGCCCGTCGATGACGATCCGACGGGCCACGGTCACCAGCCACGGCCGGATCGACCCGGTAGCCCGCTGGAGTTGCTCCGCGTTGCGCCAGGCGCGCAGCAGAGTCTCCTGCACCACGTCCTCGGCCCGGTGGCGGTCCCCGCCCACCAGCCTGAGGACGAATCCGAGCAGGGGCCCGGCGTGCTCGTCGTAGAGAGCTTTCATGAGGACATCGTCCTGGGACGTTCTGTCGGCCACGACGGCATCCTCACTCACACGTGCCCCCCGGTCGAGAAGTGCAGGCTTTCTTGTCACTCTCATACGGAGTTCTGCGCGCGGGTGTTCAGCGGGGCCGGGAATCCGCCCCGCCCAACGCGCCGGAGGGCCCCGGCTGCTCGCTCAACCAGCTGCGTGATCGGTGTACTTGGTGTCGGCCGAGGGGTCGAGGGCGAGCCGGTAGCCCCGTTTGACCACGGTCTGCACAAGCTTGGGCGCCCCCAGCGCTCCGCGCAGCCGGGCCATCGCCGTCTCGACCGCGTGCTCGTCGGTCCCGCTCCCGGGCAGCACCCGGAGCAGCTCCGCGCGCGGCACCACCCAGCCGGGGCGGCGGGCCAGGCAGCGCAGCAGCGCCATCCCGGCGGGCGGCACCGCCCGCAGTTCGCCGTCCACCACCGCGGCGTGGCCGCGGATCTCCACCCGGTGCCCGGCGACCGGCAACGGCTTCACACGCGCGGGCAGTTCGCGGCACAGCAGCTGGACGAGCGGTCCCAGCCGGAAACGCTCGGGCTGCACGGTGGGGACCTCGTGGGCGCCGAGGGGCAACGCGGTCACCGGTCCCACACAGACCGCCGGCACGTCGCGGCGCAGGGCGTCGAGCAGTCCGTCCAACAACCCTCGCTCCTCGGCACGCCGCAGCAGCGAGGCGGCGGCGGGCGCGCTGGTGAAGGTCACCGCGTCCAACCCCCGGGCGACCACCGCGTCGAGCAGCCGGTCGACGGGGGCGAGGTCCAGCGGCGGCAGCCAGCGGTACACCGGGACGGACACCAGCTCGGCCCCGGCCGCGCGCAGCGACTCGCTGAACCCCGGCAGTGGTTCGCCGTGCAGCTGCACGGCGATGCGGCGTCCCTCCACCCCCTGCTCCAGCAGGCGGTCCAGTACCTCGGCCATCGACTCGGACACCGGCGACCACTGCTCGGTGAGCCCGGCGGCCCGGATGGCGCCCTTGACCTTCGGGCCGCGCGCCAGCAGCTCCACGGTGCCCAGGCGGGCGAGCAGCGCCTCGCCGAGCCCCCAGCCCTCGGCAGCCTCCACCCAGCCGCGGAAGCCGATGGCGGTGGTCGCGATGACGGTGTCGGGGGCGTGGGCGACGAGCTGCTCGGTGGCGGCCATCAGTTCCCGGTCGTCGGAGAGCGGGACGATGCGCAGTGCGGGGGCGTGCTGCACCTCCGCACCGCGACGCCGGAGCAGCGCCCCGAGTTCCTCCGCCCGTCGGGCGGCGGTGACGCCGATGGTGAAGCCGTCCAGCGGTTTGAGTTCCTGCATGTGTGTGGCCCTCGTCCTGCGGTCTGTCCCGGGCAGTGCACCGAGCCTGCCGCCGAAGGGTGACAGGCCCGGTTCACCGGGGTTTCCCGGGTGTTACGGGAGGCGGGTCGGCCCGCCTGTACGGCTCACACCCCGATGTACTTCGGGCGGGCGGCCGGCGCACGGCTCCCGGCCTCCGCGCCCGCGCCCCCGGCGGAGAAGGCCGGGTCGCCGGCATCCTCCGCGCCCGCGGCGGCGGGGCTCCCCTCCCCCGTCCCCGGGACGCGCCGCAGGTATACGGTCCAGGTCACCACGGCGCAGAGGAGGTACCACACCAGGAAGGCGGCGAAGGCGCCCGTGCCGGACCCGGAGGTCTGGAAGGACTGCCGGAAGGCCAGGTTGATGGCGAGCCCGCCGAGCGCGCCGACCGCGCCGATCAGCCCGATCGCGGCACCGGACAGCCGTCGGGCGTGGCTCGACGCCTCCTCCGTCGAGAGCCCCAGCGTACGGGCCTTCGCGTGGAAGATGCCCGGGATCATCTTGTAGGTGGAGCCGTTGCCGAGGCCGGTGAGGACGAACAGGGCGACGAAACCGACCAGGAAGACCGGCAGCGACGCGCGCAGTGAGGCGGCGACCACCACGGCGGTGGCGACGGCCATGCCGAGGAAGTTCCACAGCGTGATCCGGCCGCCGCCCCAGCGGTCGGCGAACCGGCCGCCGAGCGGCCGGACCAGGGAGCCCAGCAGCGGGCCGAGGAAGGTCAGCGAGGCCGCCTGGAGCGGGGTCCGGTCGAACTGGTTCTGCAGGACCAGGCCGAACGCGAAGCTGTAGCCGATGAAGGAGCCGAAGGTGCCGACATAGAGGAACGACATGATCCAGGTGTGCGGGTCGCGTGCCGCCTCCCGCGCCGCACCGGTGTCGTTGCGCACCGGGGCGAGGTTGTCCATCCAGCGCCAGGCGCAGAAGGCCGCCAGCACGATCAGCGGCAGGTAGACCGCCAGCAGAACCCGCGGCGATACCGCCCCCGCGGTGGCGATCACCGCCAGGGCGGCCAGCTGGATCACCGGCACTCCGATGTTGCCTCCCCCGGCGTTCAGCCCCAGCGCCCAGCCCTTGCTGCGCAGCGGGAAGAAGGCGTTGATGTTCGTCATCGAGGACGCGAAGTTGCCGCCGCCGATGCCGGTCAGCAGCGCGACCGTCATGAAGGTGCTGTACGAGGTGCCGGGCTCCATCACGGCGAACGCCGCCAGGGTCGGCACCAGGAGCAGCAGCGCCGTGAACGCCGTCCAGTTCCGGCCGCCGAACCGGGCCACCGCGAACGTGTAGGGCACCCGGATGCAGGCGCCGACCAGGGTGGCCATCGCGACGAGGAAGAACTTCCCCGCCGGGTCCACCCCGTACTCCGGGCCCATGAAGAGCACCAGGACCGACCACAGCGTCCAGATCGAGAAGCCGATGTGCTCGGAAAGGATGGACAGCAGCAGGTTGCGCCGGGCGACGCGCTCCCCGCCCTGCCGCCAGAAGGTCTCGTCCTCGGGGTCCCATCGCTGGATCCAGCGGCCTGTGCCGCGCGTGATGACCGGTGCTGTCATGGCGCCTCCCTGAGGTCCGGCCCGCGGAGCCGGCGGGACGGCCCTCGGCCTTTTCGGGTTGTCGGTCCCGAAGGTAGGGAGCGCGCGTTTCCGGGCTGTGCCCCGACGTGACGTCGGCGCAACCTTGCTCTCACCTAGCCGGTGACGGCGCGGTGAGCCGGCTGGGGCAGGTCCAGCGCGGCGGCCACCGACAGGGCGTGCAGGCGGCTGCTCCCGGATGGGCAGGGCCGGGCGCCGAGGAGCGCGGGTCCCCGCGGCGTCGCGGCGACCGTGCTGAGGGAGGAGCCCATCCGGTAGTCGGCGGCGTCCAGGACGTCCCCGACCAGCCGGCACATCCCCGCGACGGTCCGCACGTCGAGGCCGTGCGGCACGGGCGGGTCGGGGTCCTCCGCACCGCCGTCCGCCGATGGGGCGGCATCGGCCGGGAGTAGCGAGAGGACGGTGTGCGCACCGGCGAAGGAGTGGGTCGCCAGCCGGTAGCGGGGGCCGGGCAGGTACTCCTCGACGACCAGGTCCGCCCGGTCGGCGAGCAGCCGGGCCACCGCGGGGAGGGCGCCCGGGTCCGGAAGGTGGTGGACCCCTGCGCGACCGGGTCCGCGCGGTTTGACCACGCACGGGAAGCCGATCGTCCGGGCCGCCTTGGCCAGCGCGGTCGCGGTGCAGATCTCGTAGCGCACCGGGCGGTCGGCGAAGGCGTTGGCCCGGTCGCGCAGTGCGGCGGGGTCGGCGAGCGCGGCGACCGCGGGCGGCGTGTTCCCGGGCAGCCGCAGCATCGCGTTGGCCCAGGCGGCGGAGAGCGCACCGGCCTCGTCGAAGCCGAAGACGGCCACTCGTCCGCGGCCGGCGAATCCGCCCAGCGCGGCGGTCAGCCGCCGCCGGTCGGACCAGTCCACCACGACCGCGCCGTCGGCGGCGGCGACGGTGCGGCTCATGCCTGGCGCCGCGAGGTCGGGGCCCACCACGAGAGTGTGGGCCCCGACCCCGCGGGCCGCCCGTACCGTCTGCAGGCGGGGGCTGAGCAGAACGGCAGTGGGCGTGGGGGGGGGCGGTGTGGGGGGTGGTGTGGGGGGTGGTGTGGGGGGTGGTCTCACGTGGCCGGCTCCGGAGCGCCCCGGACCAGGCACTCCCCGAGCCAGCCCTCGCATGCGTGCAGTCGGTCCATGAGCTGGCTGGAATCGTCGCCGGCGACTACCGTCCAGCACAGGTGGGAGGCACTGTGCACCGGACCTGCGCTGTGGTCACCGGGTACCGCGGTCTGCGCGTGCGCCCTGACCCAGTCGAACGGCGGCCGGTCCGGCACCGTCGTGACGGGACCCGGCCGGGGCGTGAGGGCGATGTCGCCGTGCACCGCCCGCGGCACCTCGACGGGCTCGGCCCGCAACGGAAGGCCGGTGGACAGCCGGAACCAGGTCTCCTGCGGGTCGATGCCCCAGGTGCGGCGGATGAGCTGCGGAATGCGGGCTCCGCCGACCCGCGAGGCGATCTCGCAGAGCAACAGGCGATCATCAAGAGTGTGGAAGACCTCCAGGTGGTAGGCGCCGACCTCGGGCGTCGGCAGAACTTTCAGCAGCGCGTCGAAGAAGTCGGCGAGACGCGCCGCCATGGGCTCGTGCGGGTGGAGCAGAGCCGACCCGTTGTTGGCCCCGGACAGGACCTCCAGGCAGCCGGTGTAGTAGCGGCCCGTCGAGACGAACCTGAAGTCGGGTGCGAGGACCGCGTCGAGGTGGTAGACCTCACCCCGGACGAACTCCTCCACCATCAGGTCGGGCCGCCACTCCCGGCTGCTGAAGGCCAGCAGGTCGGCCTCACAGCGCAGGACCGCGACATCCCGGGCGCCGCCCTGACTCACGGGCTTGACGACCACCGGGAAATCCCGTGCTCCGAGGAACTCCAGCAGATCGGTGAAACGGTGCAACCGGGCGTAGGCGGGCACCGGCACGCCCGACGCGGCCCGGTCCTTCATCAGGACCTTGTCGCGGAAGACCCGGGCACCCGCCTCGCTCTGGCCGGGCACGGCCAGCGCATCCCGGAGACGTCCGGCCCGCTCCAGGTCGTACTCGTATCCGGTGAGTACGTGGGTGAAGGAGGCCGGCTTCTCCCGCCTGGTCGCCATTCGCAGCGCGGCCAGTTCCGGGTACGGCACCGACCCGCAGCCGGCCACCAGCTCGTAATGCCCGTAGCGTTCCGGGGCCGGCAACGGATTCGCGGTGAACACCACCATTTCGGAAGCGAGTTCAGGGAGCATCTCCGCGAAGTCGCTGCCGGGTCCGCCGTTGATGACGAGCGTGTTCATGGTGGGTTCTCCGGGAGATCAGTCCCAGATACTCCCGTCCGTCGCCGACGGGGCGGAGACGGCCGGGCTGTCCCAAATACTGCCGGCCTCCCTGTCCGCGGCGGCGCTCGCCGCAGCGGACAGCGGAACGACCAGCGCGAAGAGCGCACCGGCGACAACAGCGAAGATCTTCTTCATGGCGTTTCTCTTCCACGTCCAATCGGGGATGCCGAACTACCGCACTGCTATTCGATGATCCGGAGCAATCAGCCGGGAGCCAAGACCTGCACCCTGGCGAGATGTCGCCTGGCAGGTTGTCGCCCGATCGGCGGAGACCGTCGAGAATGCCGTCGAGGAAGGTGAGGACCGTGCAGGAGTTCGGCGAGATCGACGCCGTCGCCACCCGGGTCTACCGGCTGCGTGTGCTGCACGCCACGGAGACGGCGGAGCAACTCGGCGTCCGTGCGGAACTGGCCGCCGACGAGGTGCGGGACGCGGAGGCCCGGCTGGTGGCCCTCGGCCTGCTCCAGCCGTCCCCGGCCGGCGGCTGGGCGGCCGTCAGCCCGGAGACGGCCGCGGCGGCGCTGCTCGCCCCGGCCCAGGAGGAGGTGCTCCAGCGGCAGACGGCGATCGCCACCGCCAGGGCGAGGCTGCACGCCCTCACCGGCGACTACCTGGAGGCCAGGAGCCTGCACTCCGCGCAGAGCAGCGTCGAGGTGGTGGAGGGCATCGACCGGATCCGGTGGGTCATCGACGACCTGGCCCGCACCTGCACCAGCTCGCTGGACTCCATGGTGCCCGGCGGCGGCCAGAGCGAGGAGGCCATCCGGTCGGCAACGCCGCTGGACCTGGAGAAGCTGCGCCGGGGCATCCGGGTGCGCACGCTGTTCCAGCACAGCGCCCGTACGCACCGTCCGACCGCCGAGTACGCCGCGACCCTCGGCGCCGCCGGTGCCGAGGTGCGCAGCAGCGGGGTCCTGCCGTCCCGGGTTCTGATCTACGACATGTCAGCGGCCGTGATCCCGCTGGACCCGGAGCACACCGCGGCGGGCGCGGTGCTGATCAGGGACGCCGCGGTGCTGAGCTTCCTGAACCGGTTGTTCGAGCACCACTGGGAGCGCGGACTGACCTTCGCCGCCCCCGATCAGGAACCGGGCATCGAGCCGAACGAGTTGGAGCGCGACGTGCTGCTCCTGATGGCCGACGGGAAGAAAAACGAGGTGATCGCCCACCAGTTGGGCATCTCGCCACGCTCGGTCAGCCGGATCGTCGCCCAGTTGATGGACCGGTTGGGGGCGACCAGCCGCTTCCAGGCCGGCGTGCGGGCGGCCATGAACGGCTGGCTCTCCTGAAGCGGTTGTGCCGGCCCCACTGCAGACGGGCCGGGCGGCGGGGCACCCGCCCGGTGGGGTCTGAGCGCCCGGCCGTTCCGGTGCGTACCTCTTCCGACGGACCCCGTGGAAGGAGGCCGAGTGATGTCATCCGGGCCGCAGTCCGGCTGGTGGGCGGACGATCTTCATCTGTTCCGCCCGGACGGGGGCGCACCGGGGCCCGTCCCGCCGCCGGAGGACCCCACCCGGCTGATGGAGGCCCCGCTGCTGCCGCCCGGGCGGCTGGTGGACGAGGACCCGGTCGGCGGTTCGGTCGAGTGGCGGGACGACCGCCGCCCCTTCCGGGTGCTGCGTGGGCTGGCCATGGCGACGGCGACCGGGGCGGCCGGCTTCGCGCTGGCCTTCGTGCTCCAGACGACCGGGGCGATCGCTCCGGTCTCGGAGTGGGGCCTGCCGGAGGGCCCCCCGCAGGCGGGCCCGACCGGGCCCGAGCCCTCGCCTGCCCCCTCGTCACCGGCGGAGCCCGGTGCGCCGCCTTCCGGACCCGCCGCACCGGCCCCTGACCCGCCCCTGCCGCCGGCGGACCCGGCGCCTCCGGCCGCCCCCGCGCCGCAGACGCCCCCCGCCGGACAGCCGCTCCGACTCGGCGACAGCGGACCGGAGGTCGCGGACATCCAGACCCGCCTGAGCGGTCTGCCCGAGGTGTACCCACAGCGCCGGGTGGACGGCACCTTCGACGACGACCTGGCCCGCGCCGTCGCCCGCTACCAGGCGTTGTTCGGTGTCACCGGGGACGTGGCAGGCTCCTACGGCGACGAGACGCGCCGCGACCTGGAGGCGCGGACCGGCGGCGGGGCGGCGGACGCCGGGCTGCCACCCGGCCGCACGTCCTCCCCTCGCCCCGCCTGACCGGGGCGGCGGGACGGACGCCCCCGGACGCACCGGGCCGGGGGCGGCGGTCATCACCCCCGGCGCGCCGCACGCCCACGCGGTTGCGGTTGCGAGCGGCGCCCGGTGGGCCACAGCCGCGGCCGGCGTTTCGCGGAGACGTCCTCCGCCCATCCGACGGCCAGGATCAACACCCCGATCAGGGGCCAGATCAGGACGAACATCAGCACCGGGTAGAGGGCGGTGAGCAGGTCGGCGTGGGCGGGCCAGACTCCGGGGATGCTCCAGAGCGGGTCGAGCAGCGAAATGGACGCGATGAGCGCGATCTCGTGCCACAGGTACAGCGTCACCGCCCGGTTGTTCGCCAGCGTGATCGGCTTGTCCCAGCGCGCCAGCCATCCCGGCAGCCGCTCCCAGGACGGACTGATCCGCAGCAGCAGCACGCAGAACCCGAAGGACCAGAACGCCTGGGCCAGCGGGATGTCATTGAGGTCGAGTCCGTCGGCCCCCGGGTGCCCGAACGCCCACCACAGTCCGAAGCCCATGAAGAACGGGGCGAGCGAGGGCGCGATGTAGGCCGGGATGCGACGCAGCAGCCCGTCGTGGTGGGCGAAGCCCAGCACCCAGCAGGCGCCGAAGGTCGCGAAGTCGGTGACCGCACTGCCAGTCTGGCCGGGGATCTCCACGAGACCGGCGCCGAACACCCCCGTCAGGCCGAGCGGCGCCAGCAGCGTCGCCCACGGCATCCGGCGGAAGGCCTTCAGCAGCAGCGGCGAGAGCAGCACGAACCAGAAGTACGCCCGCAGGTACCACAGCGGGGCGGCGGCCTGCACGGCCCAGGATTCGTCCAGCAGACCGCTCTCCGAGCCGATGTGCCAGGGGAAGGGCGGGCTGCCCACCGGCACCACCCAGCACACCAGCCGGAGCCAGAACCAGCCCTCCTCGCCCTTGGCCGGGCCCCAGCCCTGGGCGAAGAGCAGCCCGAGTACGAGGACGCCGTACAGCCACAGCGGCAACAGCAGCCGCCGGACCCGGCTGCGCAGCACGCCGAGCGCCGGGCGCTGGAGCGAACGGGCCATCAGCGAGCCCGCGAGCGCGAACATCACGCCCATCGAGGGGAAGAGGAAGGTCAGCCAGGCCCAGCCGAAGGTGTGGTAGAGCACGACCCGCAGCAATGCCAGTGCACGCAGCAGGTCCAGGTAGCGGTCCCGCACCGGGCCCGCGGGCCGGGCGGCGGCCTGCGGCGGCGCCCCGCCCGCAGGGTCGGCGGCCGGGGCGGCCGGGTCCATGGGATCCGCGGGGTGCGGGAGGCGGTCGGAGCCGGCCGTGCCGGCGGGGTTGGCGGTCATCCGACGGGCCTCTTGTCGCGGTGCACGGACGATGGAGCGGCGTTCCCGGCGCGCGGCGGCGCGGACTCGACCGCGCCGGTGCGGCGCAGCTTCTGCCAGCGCAGCCGGCCGCCGGTGAGCGCGGTGATCCACGACTGGAGCAGCACCACGTACATCAGCTGGCGGTAGAGAATCTGCTGAAGCGGCAGCGAGAGGAGGTGGACCATCCGCTCGCGGTCCAGGCGGAAGGCATACGCCGCGCAGGCTCCCTGGATCGCCAGGACGGCCGCCCAGGCAGCGACCGTTTTGCCGGTCGGGCCGAAGATGATCCCGTAGAGCAGGAAGACGTCGATCAGCGGCGCCAGCAGCGGCGCGACGACCATGAACAGCGACACCAGCGGTAGCCCGACCCGTCCGAACCGGCCGGAGGGGCCACGTTCGAGCAGCGCGGCGCGGTGCTTCCAGATGGCCTGCATGGTGCCGTAGCTCCAGCGGTAGCGCTGGGACCACAACTGCTGCACGGACTCCGGCGCCTCGGTCCACGCCCGGGCCTTCTCCGCGTACACGACGTGCCAGCCGTCGCGGTGCATGGCCATGGTGATGTCGGTGTCCTCGGCGAGGGTGTCCTCGCTCATGCCGCCGACGCGTTCCAGCGCCTCACGGCGGAAGGCCCCGACGGCGCCGGGGATGGTGGGCATGCAGCGCAGCACGTCGTAGAGCCGGCGGTCGAGGTTGAAGCCCATCACGTACTCGATGTGCTGCCAGGCCCCGATCAGCTTGTCGCGGTTGCCGACCTTGGCGTTTCCCGCCACGGCCCCGACCCGGGGATCGCCGAACGGCTGGACGAGTTCCCGGACGGTGGACGGTTCGAAGACCGTGTCGCCGTCCATCATCACGACCAGATCGTGCGAGGCGTGCGCGATCCCGTTGTTGAGCGCCGCGGGCTTGCCTGCGTTCACCTGCCGCACCACCCGCACCCCGGGCAGCCGCAGGTCCTCGACGATCTCGGCCGTCCCGTCCGAGGAGCCGTCGTCGACGACGACGACCTCGATCGGATGGTCGCCGGCCATCAGCGAGCGGACCGTGTTGGCGATGCACTTGGCCTCGTTGTAGGCCGGCACCAGCACGGTGGCCGGTTCGGTGACCGGCTCGCCCCAGCGGAACCCCGGCCGGCGCACCCGGCGGGCGTGCACGAAGGAGAGCACCAGCATCAGGCCGAACCGGGCGAACACCAGCGAGCCGACCACCGCCAGAGCCACCGTCAGCACGGACATCGCGCGCTCGGAGACCCCGACCGCGCCGACGAACGCCTTGCCCTTCCACAGGTCGAACCCGCTGACCGGTGTGTGGGCGCTGGGCGCGTCCAGCGCCTCGGTCAGGTTGCTGAAGCGGTAGCCCTCGCTCTTGAGCTGCGGCAGCAGCCGGTCCAGTGCGGCCACTGTCTGGGAGCGGTCGCCGCCGGAATCGTGCATCAGGACGACCGCGCCGTCTCCCGGCTTCTTCGGGGTGGCGCGCTCCACGATCGCGTCGACGCCGGGCCTGGCCCAGTCCTTGCTGTCGGTGTCGTTGAAGGCGCTGATGTACCCGAGGCTGCCGATGTACTCGGTCACCGGCCAGGAGGCGTTGTCCAGCGCGTCGGAGTGCGAGGAGTAGGGCGGCCGGAACAGGGAGGTGCGGACACCGGCGCTGCCCGCCAGCGCGAGCTGGTTCTGCGCGAGCTCCCAGTCGATGCGGGCCTTCGACTGGAGCGAGAGGTCGGGGTGGTTGAAGGTGTGCAGACCGACCTCGTGCCCCTCGTCGATCATCCGGCGCACCAGGTCGGGGTGGCGGGAGGCCATGGTGCCGGTGACGAAGAAGACCGCGTGCGCGTCGTACCGCGCGAGCCGGTCGAGCACCTTCGGGCTCCACTCGGGGTCGGGGCCGTCGTCGAAGGTCAGCACGATGGTGTCGTCGGGGATCTCGTACGACAGCGGGTCGGGGCCCCGGGCGTCGACGACCGGGCCCCCTTCGAGCACCTTTTGCGGCACCTGGTCCTGGGCGACCGGAGGGCTCACCCGGTGGTCGGCGAGGAACTCGCTGTGCACGTAGCCGCGCAGCAGCAGCATGGTCACGACGGCGAGGAGCAGCAGGGCGGGCAGCAGGTAGCGCAGGGGGAGCCGCTGGCGCGGCCGGCGGCGGGCCCGGCTGTGTTTGCGGGTGGCAGGACTCACGGGCTGTCCCCACTGCTGTTCGCCTGGCCGGTCTCTTCCCCGGGGTCAGGCTCCTCCGAGGGCTCCTCCGGGCTCGGCTCCCCGTCCGGGTCGCCGGTCCCCTCACCCGTGCCGTCGTCCGGCTCCTCGCCGGTGTCGCCGCCACCGCCGCCGGCACCTTCGCCACCGCCGTTGCCCGTCCCCGTGCTCGGGGACGCGTCCGGGGACTCCTCGGCGCCGCCCGTCGTGCCGTCCTGCTCGGCTCCCCCAGGGGCCGCAGGGGCTTCCGCCTGCCGCCCCTCCGGGTCGGAGCCCGGGTCGACGGGCAGCACGGACGGGTTCGCCACCGGCGTGGAGTCCATCGTCCCCGTCGGGGGGCTGCTCACCGTCCCGGACGGTTCCGGTTCCGGTTCGACGGTGACCCGCTCGGCCTTCGGGCCCTCCTGTCCGGTGATCGGCAGCCAGGGAGCGGTCGAGTTGCCGCCTGCCAGGCTGACCACGAGCACCACCGCATAGCAGGCGCAGGCCAGGCCCAGCAGCCAGCCGAAACGGCGCAGCGTCCGGCGGCGGCGGCCGCTCCCGTCCACGAAGACGGGTCCGTCGGATATCTCTGACCTGCCGGAGGAATCGGGCGTGTCCGCCTGACCGCCGCTCGCTCCGGCCTCGTCGCTTCTACTCACGTCTTGCACTCGCCCCCGGGCTCACAGTGTTTCCACTCTCCAGACACAACACCCCTGGACAAGGTTGCACAACATGGTAATGAAAACAGATGACACTTTGGTATCGGTGGGTGTCAGCCGTTCGTCCTGCACACGCCCCGCAGGAGCCGACCCGGCCGACTACCGGGCGTCCGCGCCCGGTCACCGGAATGACCCTGGTGCAGCGACTGCCACCGCCACCCCGGCTGAACCAGAGCACGGCCTGGGCGGTCACCGCCCTGCTGACCGGTATCTCGGTCGGCGCGGCGGCCTGCGGGCAGGCGGCGGAACGGCGGGGCGGGGCCGGGTACGCCGCTCCGGCCACGGCGGCGGTGCTCGCGGCGGCGACCGCGGCGGTGGTGCACAGGCCCTCCGGCTCTCGCGGACGGTCGGGGCGAGGGCTCCGGACGTGGAGCTGGGCGCGGCCGTCGTGACGGCCGCGCCCACCGGCCCGCACCGCGGCGGGCCCTGTGTGCTCAGCAGCTCAGGTTGCCGCCCGGGGTGGTGCCCAGGACCTGCACGAAGTGCTGGTAGGTGTCGATCCGGCTCTGCACCTGGCCGGGGTTGCCGCCGTTGCACTCCAGCGAGCCGTTGATGGCGCGGATGGTCTCACCGAAGCCGTGGCCGTTCACCATCGCGCTGTGCGGGGTCATGGTGCCCGGGCCGCTCTGGGTGTTCCAGTACCAGAGCGCCGTCTTCATCGCGACGGCCGGGTCGTTCTCCACCAGCCAGGGGTTGTTGAGCAGGTCGATGCCCAGCGCGTCACCGGCCGCCTTGTAGTTGAAGTTCCAGCTCAACTGGACCGGGCCGCGACCGTAGTACGCGGCCTGACCGGCAGGGCAGCCGTAGGACTGGCCGGTGTCGCAGTAGTGGGGGTAGTTGCTGGTGTCCTGCTCCACGATGTGCACCAGGCCGCCGGTCTCGTGGCTGGCGTTGGCGAGGAAGGCCGCGGCCTCCCGGCGCTTCGTGGTCTCGTCACCGGTG